>DATEHM010000186.1:0-15562 GCA_035279545.1 bacterium
TCCCGGCGACTGAGCCGTCGGCGCTGCGCCGAGGCGACGAGCCTCTCCACCATCGGATCCCGTGCCGGTTCATGCTCATTCATCGCTGTGCCCCTCCGAGTGCCTCGGTCCCGCCAGCGGCGGGCGGACGAGGCCGGCCGCCCGGGACGATCGTCTGTCGCTGGCGACGATACCTTTGGTCACCGGGAGGGATTTTCCTTCAGGGTCAAGGCGATTGGACGGGCATCGTCAAGGCTCCCGGCGCAGCGCAGCGAAGAACGCGCGGAGCAGCGCGCCGCACTCCGCCTCCCGCACGCCCCCCAAGACGTCGACGGCAAGGGTGAACCGGGAATCGCGCAGGACATCCACCACGCTGCCGCCCCCCCACGCCTTCGGGTCGGGCGCGCCGTAGACCAGCCGGGGCAGCCGGGCCTGCACGAGCGCCCCGGCGCACATCACGCAGGGCTCAAGCGTGACGTACAGCGTGCACCCCAGCAATCGCCATCCGCCCAGGATCCTCGCGGCCTGGCGCACGGCGCCAAGTTCGGCATGCGCGGTGGGATCGCGCAGCACCTCGCGGCGGTTGCGGCCGCGGCCGATCACCCGCCCGTCCCGAACGACGATCGCCCCGATCGGGACATCGCCGAGGTGGGCGGCGGCTTCCGCCTCGCCTAGGGCCTCGTCCATGAACGCCAGGTCGGCGGCGCCCGGCGCCGAGGGCATCACTCGCCGGGGGGCATGGGGGCGCCTTCGGCGGCGAGATGCAGCGATTGCAGCGCGTTGAGGATCCCCGCCGCCGATACGGCGATCCGGCGGGGACGATCGCCGTCGACGAGCTCATCCTCTTTGAGCATGATGCTGGACTGCACCCGGGCACTGTACACCGGGGCGGCGTCCTCGGTCGAAAAGTGCTGCTGCAGGCTGATGCTCGGCACCCCGGGATCGTCCGACGCCGGCACGATCGCACGTCGCAGCGCCACCACGTCGGGGGGCACGAGGAGGCGGTCCATCATGATCTCCATCACCAGCTCGCCGAAGACCTGAACTTCCTCGTGCACGGTCTTGGAGAACTCCACCCCCTCGTCGTACTCGGCGATGTGCCGGCCGAACGACAGCGCGTCGACGAGGAAGCGCAGCTCCGCCCACGGCCAGGCGAAGGTCCGGGGGGTGTCGACCGACGGCTCGCTCTCGAGATGCACGACGTAGCGATACTCACGGCTCATGTGGTCCACGTCGACCAGGAAGGCGTATCCGGAGACGATCAGGTGGTGATCTTCCAATGCCTCGGTCAAACGCCCGGCAAACTCGTGGAACGGGTCGTGGTAGTCAAGCCTGCCGGACATCGGTCACCTGGGGTGAGCGGGCGCCGGCGGCGCGGCTCCGCTCGCGGCTTCGCGCATGCTGCG
Organism: bacterium; assembly: GCA_035279545.1. Classification (GTDB taxonomy): domain Bacteria; phylum Sysuimicrobiota; class Sysuimicrobiia; order Sysuimicrobiales; family Segetimicrobiaceae; genus Segetimicrobium. Next base: position 1,386 of record DATEHM010000186.1, read on the forward strand.
CACTTGGCCCTGGCAGGCCCGCAGGAGCACCCGCGGCAGGCTGTCGACGAACACGGTCGCCCCCAACGCCCCGTAGGCCCGCACATCGTCCGGGGTCAGCGCCAGAATGCCGACGGGGACCCCCGCCGCGCGGCCGACCCCGATGATGCGCCGGATCGCCGCCTGAATATCGGGGTGCGCTGGGTCCCCCGGATGCCCCAGGCTCTGCGAGAGATCCGAGGGGCCGATGAAGAGCACGTCCACGCCCGGCACCCGCGCGATCGCCTCAACGGCCTCGAAGCCGCGCCGGGTCTCGATCTGCAGCACGCTCATCGTGGTCGCGTTGCTGCTGGCGACGTGGTCCGACATCGACACCTTCCCCCACGCCGCCGCCGCCGTCGCGCCGGCCAACGACCGCGTCCCCGCCGGAGCGTACTTGGTCGCCGCGACCGCCGCCGCGGCCTGCTGAGGGGTGTCGACTTGGGGGATCATCACCCCCACGCAGCCGACGTCGAGGGCCCGCAGGATCGTCTTCGGATGATCCTCCGGGACGCGCGCCAGCGGGGCCACGTTGACCGCGCGGCAGGCGCGCACCAGCCCCCCCAGGACGTCGACCGTGACCGGGCCGTGCTCCATGTCCAGCAGGAGGAAATCGTATCCGGCGAGCCCGGTGATCTCCGCCACCTCCGGCGACGGCAGGGGCAGAATGGTGCCGAGCACCGTCTCCCCACCGTGCACCCGTTGCCTGAACGAATTCGCCGTCATCGCACGCTCCCACATGTCGAGCACCGCCGGAAGAGTTCCATCCGGAATGATGAAATTCCCTTGTGGCAGCGGGGTTAGGACTTGCCGATCAGCACGCCCGCGGCGAACACGAGCCCGCCCCCCACGATCACCTGGAGGAACGAGAGCCAGAAGCTCATGCCGAAGTAGCGGTTGCGGATGATGGCGATCGTCACCAGCTCGATCCCGACCACGAAGTAGGCCACGACCAGGGCGAGCCCGAGGTGGGGGATCAAGAACGGCAGCGTGTGCATCAGGCCGCCGATCAGCGTGGCGATCCCCGTGATCGTGCCGCGGATCATCGGGTGGCCGCGGCCGGTGAGCTTCCCGGTGTCGGACAGCGCTTCGGCGAAACCCATGCTGATGGCGGCGCCGATCGCCGCCGCGGCACCGACCAGGAACGCGGTATGAGGGTTCTGCGTCGCGAACGCGGTGGCGAACAGCGGCGCGAGCGTTGAGATCGACCCGTCCATCAGCCCCAGGAGCGCGGGCTGCACCACTTTGAGCAGGTACCCCGACCCCTGAGCCTCGCGGGCCCCGGCGAAGTCGCCGGCGACCTGGCGGCCGGCCTCGAGCACCTGCGCGTGGAACCCGTCGGGACCCGGCATCAACGTCCCTCTGCGCGCTGCGCCGTGTGCTGGCAGCCGGGGCAGAGTCCGTGCAGCTCGAACCGCACCGCGGCCACGAGGAACTTCGCCCGCGCCGCCGCCCGGCGCTGCACCACCTCCAACTCCGCATCGGGCACGTCGATGATCCGGCCGCACCGCTGGCAGACCAAATTGACGTGCACGCCCGCCTGCCCATCATAGCGGCGGACGGCACCGCTCACCTCCTGGATGAACCCGAGGTGCGCGAACAGATCGAGTGTACTATACACCGTGGCCGCGCTGAGCCCGGGAAACCGCCGTCGGACCTCCCGGTGAACCGCCGCCACGCTCGGATGGCTGGTGCGCCCCACGACCGCCTCGTAGATCGCCATGCGCTGGGGCGTCAGCCGCCCCCCCCGGCCGGCCAGCCGGTGGTGCAGGGCGGCCCAGGCTGGCGATTTCGTCTGAATCGAGTCCTTCTTAATAACCATTATGGACAACAGTCTACGGGGCGAATCCACCCGTGTCAATCACCGATCCGATGGGAAGCGGCCAAAAGGGGCTCGCCGCGCACACCGCCAATAGGTCCTGCGGGGGTGCCCGATGCGGCTAATCACATTTGCGGTGCGAGGCGAGACGGCGCTGGGGGTCGAGGCGGGGGAGTGGGCGATCGATCTCGCCCGCGCCGGACGGGCGTATTTTGGCGCCCGCGGCCCCTCGCGCCAGGCCGCGGGGGGCTGCGCTCTGCTCCCGCCGGCGATGACCCCCTTCCTGCGCGGCGGGGACGAGGCGATCGCGATCGCCTCGGAGGTCGTCGCCCACATCACCGAGGCGCTGGGGACCCGGCGCGAGGTCGTGCGGCTTCAGCAGGAGGGGATCCTGTGGCACCTCGCGGAGATCCAGCGGCGGCCCCCCGTCCCCGCCCCGCCCAAGATCCTTTGCGTCGGCCGCAACTACGCGGAGCACGCGCGCGAAGGCGACGGCGAACCGCCGGAGCTCCCCATCTTCTTCGGGCGGTTCCCGCACAGCCTCCTCGCCCCGGGGGCGCCGTACGTCCTGCCGCGCGTCAGCCCGCAGGTGGATTTCGAGGGCGAACTCGTTACCGTGATCGGCAGCGGAGGCCGCGACATCCCCGAGGCGCGGGCGCTCGATCACGTGGCCGGCTACACGATCTTCAACGATCTGTCCATCAGAGACTTCCAGCGGCGGACCTCGCAGTGGATGCTCGGCAAGAACTTCGATCACAGCGGGCCGCTCGGCCCGGCGCTGGTCACCCGGGACGAGATCCCGGACCCCCAGGCCCTCACGCTCACCGTCGATGTGAGCGGCGAACGGATGCAGGAAGCGCACACCCAGACGATGATCTTCTCCGTCGCCCACCTGGTCGCGTACGTCTCCACCGCGCTCACCCTGGAGCCGGGAGACCTGATCGCCACGGGCACCCCCGGCGGGGTTGGGTATGCACGGAAGCCCCCGCGCTGGCTCCGCGCCGGCGACACGGTCCGCATCGCGATCTCCGGGCTCGGCGTACTCGAGACCCCGGTCGTCGCCGCGGCGCCCGCGTGAGCGGGCCGCGGCGCTGCCCCGGAACCGAGCGAGGAGGACGGACGTGAAACGAATCGCCGCGCTCACCGGTGGCGGGGACGTCCCCGGCCTCAACCCCGCCATCCGCGCCGTCGTCAGGCGGGCCGAGGAGGCGGGGCTCGAGGTCCTGGGCATACGAGATGGCTGGCACGGCCTGATCGCCGACGACACGATCCCGCTCTCTCGCGATGCGGTCTCCGGCATCCTGCCGAAGGGCGGCACGATCTTGGGAACGTCTCGGACCAACCCGCTGACGGCCGCCGATGGCATCGCCAGGATCAAGGCGACGATCGCCCGCCGCGGCATCGACGCGGTCGTCGCGATCGGAGGGGACGATACCCTGGGGGCGGCGGCGCATCTGGCCCGCGCGGCGGTCGCGGTCGTCGGGATTCCGAAGACGATGGACAACGACGTGTGGGGTACCGACGCGACGATCGGGTTCGACACCGCTGTGAATACCGTGATGGAGGCGATCGACCGGCTCCACTCCACGACCGAATCGCATCACCGCATCATGGTGGTGGAGGTGATGGGGCGGAACGCCGGCTGGGTGGCGGCAGTCGGCGGGCTGGCCGGCGGCGCGGACGTCATCCTGATCCCCGAGGAGCCCTTTGACATCGACGAGGTCTGCACGACGCTCCGGCGCCGCCACGCCACGGGCCGGCGGTTCAGCATCGTCGCCGCCGCCGAAGGCGCCACCCCCAAAGGCGGGGGGAGCCAGCAGACGGTGCAGGGCGCTCAGGTCGACGCCTTCGGCCACCCGCGGCTGGGGGGGATCGGTATCGCCCTCGCCGACGAGATCGGGCGGCGTCTCGAGATCGAGACACGGGCGACCGCGCTCGGGCACATCCAACGCGGAGGCTCGCCGTCGGCGTTCGACCGCGTCCTCGCCACGCGATTCGGCATCGCGGCCGTGGAGGCGCTCGCCGCGGGCAGGACCGGGGTGATGGTCGCGCTGCGGGGTCCCGCGATCGTCACGGTCCCGCTCGACGAGGTGATCAAGGGGACCCGCACCCTCGACCCCACGATCGCCGCCCTGACCCGCCTGTTCTGGTAGCGCCCGGAACCCTACCGGCCCGCCTCGACGATGGCCCGGCCGATCTCCTGGATCGCCACCCGGCCGTCGGCCGCGGCGGCGAGATCGTTGGTGAACACGGCGGCGACGATGGGCCCACCGGGCAGAAAAATGATGCCCGCGTCATTCATCACCCCGGGGAGGCTCCCCGTCTTGTGCGCGATCTCGACGCCTTCGGGCAACCGGGCCGGCAGCCGGTCCCGCTCCTGTTGGGCCTTCAGGATCCCCAGGAGAACGGCGGTGGTCCCCGGCGTGACCAGGTCGCGCCGGATCAGGCGCACGAATAGATCCGCCGTCTCCGCTGGGGTCAGGAAGTTGTCCACCCCCCGGGCGCGGGCGTCCGCGTCCATCATCCGCCGGCGGAGCGCGGTGCCCTGCCATCCCGCGCGCGCGAGATGCGCGTTGATCTGCTCCATGCCGACGAGGTCCACGATCAGGTTGGTCGCGCGGTTGTCGCTGACGATGATCATCAGCGTCGCCAGGTCGCGCACCGTGTAAGGCAAGGCGGACAGATACTGCATCACTCCGCTCCCGCCGGCGCACTCGCGGCGGAGGGCCGGCACCTCGTCCCAGCGGAACCGACCGGCATCGACCGCGGCGGCGAGCGCGACGAGCACGGGCACCTTGATCACGCTGGCGCTCACGAACCGCTCGTCGCGCCGGTGGGCGGCCCACACGTCGCCGCGTTCGTCGCAGATCAGGCAGCCCAGCCGCCCCCGCAGCGTCGACGCCACCCCGTCCACCCGAGCTTGCAGTTCCGGCTTCATCGCCTCGCCCCTTCGCTGCGCTCGGCCGGCCCCGCCCTCACCCGATCTGGGCGACGGTGTCAGCCGAGGAAAACGCTTCCCGCCTTCGAAGTATATAGAAAACACGCCGATTGGGGGAAGTCGATGCCGAGATCGATTCGCCGTCCGGTCCTTTCGTTGATCCCCGCCCTCCTGCTGGCCCTGGCGCTTCCTCCGTGGACGACGCAGGCCCAGCGCCCGACGCGGGGAGGCACCCTGACGGTCGGCGTCCAGGCTGACCTGAAGACCCTCGACCCGCACCAGTCGGCGTTGACGATCACCTACGTCGACCTCAGCCCCATCTACCAAACGCTGGTGGATCTCGGCCCGAACCTCGAACTGCGCCCGCTCCTGGCCACCTCGTGGAAGGTCGGGACGGACAACCTCACCTGGACCTTCAACCTGCGGCACGGCGTGCTCTTCCACAACGGCCGGGAACTGACCTCACGGGACGTGAAATTCAGCATCGAGCGCATCCTCGACCCCAAGACCGGCGCGCGCGGCCGCAGCGATCTGAGCGCGATCGCGTCGATCGCCACCCCGGACGCGTACACCGTCCAGTTCAAGCTCAAGGCACCGTTCGGCGTGTTTCCGACGAAGCTCGCCACCACCTACCAGGCCATCGTCCCGGCGGAATCGGTTAACCCCGCCACCAACGAACTGATCAAACCTGTCGGCACCGGGCCGTTCGAGTTCGTGGAGTGGAAGACCAACGATCACCTGACCATGAAGCGCTTCGACCGGTACTGGGAGACGGGCAAACCGTACTTGGACACCGTGGTGATCAAGTCCATCCCCGACGAGACGGTTCGCCTCACCGCCCTGCAGACCGGCGACGTCAACCTCATCCTGGACGTCCCGCAGGCGCGGATCCACGACCTGTTCACGCACCCCTCCGGCGACTACGTGATCCGGCTGGTCCGCGGAGGGGGCGGTCAGGGGGTCGTCATCTTGAACACGCGGCGCAAGCCCTTCGACATCCTCAAGGTTCGGCAGGCGGTTGCCTACGCGCTCAACAAGCAGGAGCTGACCGAAGCGGCGTTCCGCGGCTGGGGCCATCCGGTGAACCAGAACTTTGCCCCCACCTCGCCCTGGTACCTCAAGGTCAAAGGCTGGTCTACGGATCTCGCCAAGTCCAAGCAGCTGCTCAGCGAGGCGGGGATGCCGAACGGCTTCAAGACCAGCGCCACCGTTGGGAACGGCTACAACCTGCCGGCCGTGGCGCAGGTGTATCAGGCGGAGCTGCGGCGGGTCGGCATCGACGTCAACCTCCAGCTCTACGACATCCCCGCGTGGGCGAAGCGGATCGACAGCGGCGACTTCGACATGGAGAACACGGGGTACTTCGCCAAGGTCGATCCCGACGACGCGTACTACCGGTACTTGCACTCGAACGGCGGGGCCTGGCAGTTGAGCGGGTTCCTCAACAATCCCGAGCTCGACCAGTTGCTCGACCAGGGCCGGGTGGAGGCGGACATCGAGAAGCGGAAGGCGATCTACGCGAAGGCGGTGGAGATCGTGCAGACCGAGGCCTCGATGCTCATCTACGGCAGCGGCGATACCGCGGTGGGGTGGCGGTCCAACGTGCACGGCTTCACCCCGCAGATCATCGGCGCGCTCTCGTACCCGGGGGGTGGCGTGCAGGAGACCTGGCTCTCGAAGTAGCGCGTCGGCGGGGCGTCTCCCGGCGCCCCGCTCCTCTCGCTCGATGATCCACTATCTGCAGACGCGGATCCTGGCCCTTTTCGTGATTCTGCTCCTCATGTCCATGGTCGTCTTCTCGTTCATCCACCTCACCCCCGGAGATCCGGTCGAGGCGATGCTGGGCACCGAGGTCGACCGGACGACCAAGGACGGCCTCCGGCACGCGATGGGGCTGGACAGGCCCCTGCCGGCACAGTACGGGGTGTGGATGAGCCGGGCCGTACGCGGCGACCTCGGGGCCTCGGTCCAGACGCACCAGCGTGTCTCGTCGATCCTGGCCGAGAAGCTGCCGATCACGCTCGAGCTCACGGCGGCCGCGGCCGTCGTCGGCTTGCTCATCGCGCTCCCCGCCGGCGTCCTCGCGGCGGTGCGACGGAACTCGGCGGTCGATCTGGGCGCCATGGGCATCGCCCTCGCCGGCGTCTCGATTCCATCGTTCTGGTTGGGCGTCATGCTCATCTTGCTCTTCGCCCTGCACTGGAGGATCTTCCCGTCCATTGGGTACGTCTCGTTCTTCCGCGATCCGGCGGAGGCTCTCCGGCACCTGGCGCTGCCCGCGGTGACGCTGGGGCTCGGCCTCGCCGGGGTCCTCACGCGCATGGTCCGATCGGGCGTGCTGGAGGAACTGGGGCACGAGTACGTGCGCACGGCCAAGGCCAAGGGCCTCCCCTTCCACGCGATCATCAACCGGCACGTGCTGCGCAACGCCCTCCTGCCCACCCTGACCGTGCTGGGAGTACAGGTCAGCGTGCTGCTCGGCGGCGCCGTGATCACCGAGCAGATCTTCGCCTGGCCGGGGGTCGGCCAGTTGGCCGTGTCGGCGATCCAGAGCCGCGACTACCCCGTCCTCCAGGGCAGCATCCTCGTCGTCGCGGTCCTCGCCACCCTCGTGCAGCTGGTGGTGGATCTGGCCTACGCGCTGATGGATCCGCGGATCCGCTTCTCGTGACCCGGCGGTACCGGCTCTTTCTCCGGCACCGGCTCGGGGTCGTGGGCGGCCTCCTCGCCGCGCTGCTGCTGCTCGCGGCGGTCGGCGCCCCGTGGCTGGCGGGCGAAGACCCCCTGGCGATGCGGATGACGGAGACGCTGCAACCTCCTTCGGCGCGGCACTGGTTCGGCACCGACCAGTTCGGCCGCGACGTCTGGGCGCGGGTCGTGTACGGAGCCCGCCTGTCGTTCACCGTCGGATGTGTCTCGATGCTCCTCGCCACCGCCGTGGGGATGCCGCTCGGCGCGGCGGCGGGTTACCTCGGCGGTGCCGCAGACGCCGTGGCGATGCGCCTGATGGACGCCATCCTGGCGTTCCCGGCGATCCTGCTCGCGATCGGGCTGGTCGCCGCGCTGGGCCCGGGCACCGGCAGCGGGATCATCGCGATCGGCATCGTCTACATCCCCGTGCTGGCCCGGGTGACGCGGGGGGCCGTCCTGGCGCGGCGCGGCGAGGAGTACGTGGACGCCGCCCGCGCCATCGGCGAGACCGACTGGGGCATCCTGCGCCGCCACGTGCTCCCGAACTCGATCGCGCCGATCCTGATCCAGGGCACGGTCGGCTTCGCCAGCGCCGTCGTGATCGAGGCGGGCCTCTCGTTCCTCGGGGCCGGCACGCCGCCCCCGACGCCGAGCTGGGGGAGCATGCTCAACGAGGCCCGGCAGTTCATGGTCGTGGCCCCTCACGTGGCGATCTTTCCCGGCGCGGCGATCTCGCTGGCGGTGTTGGGGTTCAACCTGCTCGGCGACGGCCTGCGCGACGTGCTGGATCCACGGCTCGACGCCTAATCGCGCCGATCCGATCGGGGAGGACCGAATGCGGATCGTCATTCGGGGCGGCGACGTCATCGATGGAACCGGATCCCCCCGGCGGCGGGCCGACGTCCTGATCGAGAACGGCACGGTGCAGGCGGTGGGCGCCCACCTCGGCGCGACCGCCGACCGGATCATTGACGCCGCGGGACAGATTGTGGCCCTGGGTTCATCGATATCCACACGCATTGGGATTTCGTCCGCCGCACCTACGCCGACGCGCCGTCCCTGCTGCACCAGGGGGTGACCACGGTGGTTCGCGGCAACTGCGGCATGAGCCTCGCCCCCACCAGCGCGGCGCACCCGGGACACGCTCCACGCACGCCCGCGCATGAAACCCTCCACCTGCTCCGGGGCGAGGGGGTGCCGTTCCCGATCGTCAACCATGCGCTGGACGACCGCGACGTCACCATGGCCCCTCATCATCCGGCGGCCGTCGTCGGCTCGGACGCCACGGGTCTGGCGCCGGACAGGCCCGGGGCGGCCCCATCCCCGCAACTACGGCACGTTCCCGCGCGTCCTGGGCCGGTACGTGCGCGCGGGGCGCTGACCTGGGAAGAGGCGATCGCGAAGAGGACTCAGCGTCCCGCGGAGCGGCTCGGCCTCAGCGACCGGGGGGTGCTGGCGCCCGGGAAGGCGGCGGACGTCGTCGTGTTCCACCCGGCGACGGTGCCGGACGCGGCCACGTTCGACGATCCACAGCGTTTTTCGTTGGGAATCCCCCACGGCTGGTGAACGGCCGGCCGGCGGTGGAATCGGCGCGGGCGGACTGGCGCCCTGGGCCGGTCGGGTGCTGGCGCCGCAGGGCTGAGCAAACGCCGCCTGCGCCGAAGGCCGAGCGCGAGGGGACCGCCTTCCGGAGGACGGCCGTCTCCGAATCCTGCAGACGCCCTACTTGCGGATGGCCACCACTTCGAGATACGCACTCGGCGCGACGAGCGTCCCGTCCTCCGACCGATTCCCGCGCCGCATCAGATCGGCCATTGCGCCCGCCAGCGCCTCCTGCCCCGATGGCTCGAGGGCCTCGAACGCCTTCACCGTCGGCCCGAGGTATTTCCGGTTGAATTCCACCCACCGCTCGACCGAGCGGTGCCGGATCACGGCGCGCCGCGGGGTCACCTGGAGCGAGGCCACGTCGCCGCCGAAGAGATCGCGCAGCCGCTCCGCCGTTCCCCACAACGTGGGCGGATTGATCCCCGCGGGCGGAGGAACAAACCGGGCCACCGTTCGGAACAACTCCCCGATCAGCCCGTCGGGCGTCCAGTTCGCCATGCCGATCTTTCCGCCGGGACGGCAGACCCGGAGGAACTCCCGCGCCACCTTTTCCTGCTCGGGGGCGAACATCGCCCCGAAGGTCGACAGCACGACGTCGAACGCCGCGTCGGGGAACGCCAGCTCCTCCGCGGCCCCCTCCTGGAAGGTGATCGCGAGCCGCTCCGCGGCCGCCCGCTCCCGCCCCCGCTCCAGCAACGCGGGCACGAAGTCGATGCCGGTCACCTCTCCCCCGCGACGCGCGGCGGCCAGGGCGGTGTTCCCGCTCCCGGTGGCGACGTCGAGCACCCGCTGACCGGGATGGATGTCCACCGCTTCGCAGAGCGCCTCCCCGACGATGAGTTGCTGCGTCGCGATCATCGAGAAGTCTCCCGCCGCCCACGCCTGCTGCTGCCGCCGCTTGATCGACTCCAAGTCCGCCATCACGTCCTCCGCGCCCGGCCGTCGCGTCCGACCACCACGCCGTAGGCCGCCGCCCCCGCCGGGGTCACATATCCCTCATCGAGGTCGACCTGGACGCGCTCCAGGGGCCGCTCGGTGGGGACCCCGTACCCGCTACCGCCCGCGATCTCGATCGTCGCGGATTGCCCGGGGTGCCGCAGCTCGGCGAGGCTGACCGTCGCTCCCCCCTCCAGAACCTCTTGTCCGTCCGTGACATACGCCCGCGCCCGGGCCCCCGGCAGCCCCCCGTCCAGGCCGGCCGGAGCGGTCAGCATCCCGGTCGGGTGGAGATCGACGAGCGCGGGGACGCCATCCGCGGCAAGTTTTCGGATGCGCACGCGCTGGCCCAGCCCGCCGCGGTGCCGGCCCGGCCCGCCCGAGTCGGCCAGGAGCTCCTTGCCCTCCACCACGAGCGGCGTCCGGCTCTCGAACATCTCCACCGACACGTTGCCCGCCGAGGTCGGATAGAGGAGCGCCGACACCCCGTCGCCGTGGGCGCTGGCGCCCTGGCCGCCCCCCTGGAAGAGGTGATCGTTGTACACGCGGCCGGCGGGATCCCGCCCGTAGGCCCCCATCCCCATCGGCAGCCCGGTGAACGCCTGCACCCGGTCGGGGAGCACGGGGGCCAGGGCCTTGAAGACCGCCGGCCCGCAGTACCAACCGGTCTGCGTCCGCTGGTTGACGGAGGCGGGGTACCGGCAGTTCAGGATCGTCCCCTCCGGCACCGTAACGTGCAGCGGCCGGAAGCAGCCGGCGTTCGACGGGATCTCGGGGGTGAGGATCGACTTCAGCACGTAGGTCGTGTGCGCGGCGGTGTAGTGGTAGGTGCAGTTGATGCCCCCGCGCGGCAGCTGCGGGGGCGCCCCCGTCCAGTCGACCGTCATCTCGTCGCCGGCGACCGTGACCGCGCACGGCAGGATCAACGGCTCCCCCAGCCCGTCGAACGCGATCTCACTGTGGTATGTCCCTTCCGGCAGCGCGCGGATCGCCTCACGCATCGCGCGCTCCGCCCGCTCCTGAACGACGTGGGCGAGCGGGGTCAGCGAGCTCAGCCCATATTCGTCCATGAAGGCCACCAGCCGGTCGGCGCCCACCTGGTTGCTGGAGACCTGGGCCTGGATGTCGCCGACGACCATCTCGCCGCGGCGGACGTTGGCCTGAATCATCGCCACCAGATCCGCGTTGAGGACGCCGCGGCGGTAGAGCTTGAGCGGGGGGATCTGCAACCCTTCCTCGTAGATCTCGCGGGCGCTCATCGAGTCGCGCGTGCCGCCGATGTCGGAGCAGTGCCCGATCGATCCCACCAACCCGACCAGTTCGCCGCGGCGGAAGACCGGGGTGACGGCCGCCAGGTCGAAGAGGTGCCCCGCGCAGATCCACGGATCGTTGGTGACGAGGACGTCGCCCGGCTCCAGCGTCTCGCGCGGAAACACGGTGAGGAGGCGGCGCACCGCCAGGGGAAGGGTCAGGTTGAACACGGGCATCGATCGCGGCGAGTGCGCGATCGACTGGGCGTCGGGGTCGAACAATTCGCAGCCGAAGTCCTGCGCCTCGCCGATGATCAGGCTAAACGCCGTCCGCCAGATCGTGATCCAGCACTCCTCCGCGATGTTGATCAGGCGGCTCCACATGATCTCGAGCGAAACCGGGTCGAAGCTGGCGTTCATGCCGGGGCCACCGTGATGAGGAGGTTGTGGTGCATGTCGACCTCGAGCGCGTCCCCCGGGCCAACGACGGTCGTGGACTCCCGCTCCTCCACGATCGCCGGGCCGGCCAGGCTCGCCCCCGGGCGGAGCCGGTACCGGTCGTAGACCGGTACCTCGACGAACCCCTCGGTCTCCGGAAAGTAGGCGGGGCGCCGTCCCCGCAGCGCGTGCACCGCGCAAGCTCCGCGGTCGATCGAATCCATGCCGAGCCGCACGTGGGGCCGCGGCCCGGTGACGAGCACGCGCCAGTTCAGCACCTGGATGGGGCGACCGGTCAGAAACGTGCCGTAGAGGCGGCGGTACTCCGATTCGAACCGGGCGGCCAGGCCGGGGACCACCTGCGCGGTGAGCCGGCCATCCGGCACCGGCAGCTCGATGTCGTGAAACTGGCCGGCCAGGCGCATCTCGGCCCGACGCATCGACGCGATCTGCGCGGGATCCGCGCCGGCCTCGCTCAGCATCGCCCGGCCGCGCGCTTCCATCGCCACGTACAGCGCGTCAACCGCGCCCCACTCGAGCGCCTCCAGCTCCCCGGGAAGCGAGTGGACGAAGTCGAAACTGATCGGGGTGACCAGGAACCCCAGCGCGGAGGTCGCCCCGGACGCCGGCGGGACGATCACCTCCCCCACCCGCAGAATGCGCGCCACGCGGGAAGCGTGCGCCGGCCCCGCGCCGCCGAAGGCGAGCATGGCGAAGCGGCGAGGGTCCTGCCCCCGCTCGATCATGTACACGCGCGCCGCGGCGGCCATATTTTCGCAGACGATCTGGTGGACGCCCCAGGCGGCGGCCACCCGCTCCAGCCCGGCGGGCACGCCCACCCGCTCCAGCGCGTCCTCGGCGGCCCGGCGATGGAGGGGCATCGTCCCGCCGAGAAAATACGCGGGGTCGAAGTAGCCGAGCACCAGACAGGCGTCGGTGACCGTGGGCTCCGTCCCGCCGAGCCCGTAGCAGGCCGGCCCGGGGGAGGCGCCGGCGCTGTGCGGCCCGACCTTCAACAGGCCCAGCCGATCGATCCGCGCGACGGACCCGCCGCCGGCCCCAATCTCCATCATATCCACCACGGGCGCCTTGACGGGCAGGCCCGATCCGCGCTTGAATCGGTGCACGCGCGCGGCCTCGATCATCGAGGCGATCTCCGGCCGACCGTCGCGGACGAGGCACACCTTCGCGGTGGTCCCGCCCATATCGAACGCGACCAGGTCCCGCCGACCGAGCCGCTCCCCGAAGAACGCGGTCGCCAGCGCCCCGCCCGCCGGCCCCGACTCGAGGAGGCGGATCGGGAAGCGGCGGGCGGTCTCGGGGGTAGCGGTCCCGCCCGAGGACTGCATCAGGTAGAACCGCCCGGCAAACCCGCGCGCGAGCAGCGCCGCCTCGAGCCGGCTGAGGTAACGGTCGACGAGCGGCTGGACGTAGGCGTTGCAGACGGTTGTGCAGGTGCGCTCCCACTCGCGAATCTCCGGCACCACGTCGCTCGAGAGCGAGACGCTCAGATCCGGGCACTCCTCGCGCACCGCCGCCAGCGCGGCCTGTTCGTGCACCGGGTTCTTGTAGGCGTGCAGCAGCGAGACGGCGAGCGCCTGCACCCCCTGCGCCTCGAGGCGGCGGACCGTGGCGCGGACCTGGAGCGGATCGAGCGGGACCAACACCTCCCCGTCCCGGCTCACCCGCTCGTCGATCTCCACCCGCCAGCGCCTGGGGACGAGCGGAGGGGGAAACTGCAGAAACAGGTCGTAGATGTCGTATCGCTGCTCCTTCCCCATCTCGAGAATGTCCCGGAACCCTCTGGTCGTCAGGAGCGCGGTGGGCACCCCGGCCCGCTCGATGATCGCGTTGGTGACGAGGGTTGTGCCGTGGACGAGCGTGCCGATCTCCCCCACCCCGATTGCCGCGCGCCGGCACAGCTCGGCGAGCCCCGCCAGCGCCCCCTCCGCCGGGTCCGCGGTCGTGGTGAGGACCTTGTGCAGGTGGATCTCTCCCGTGGCGTCGTTCAGGAGGACGAAATCCGTGAAGGTGCCGCCGATATCGAGGCCGACGCGATACCCGGTGTGGGCGATCATGTGCGCGTCCGGATTCTCTGGCCGGCGGGCCTATTCCTGTCGGACGGGAGCCGTCGCCCGCATCGTGTCGCGCACGGAACCGACCGCATCGTCCCCCACGGGGATGGGATAGGCGAGCACAAGATCCGCTCCGGCCGCCCGGTACGCCTGCAAGTGCGCGCGGAGGCGGACGCGGTCGCCGATCCCCACGAACGTCTCCAGCATCGCATCGGGCACCACCCGCGCCGCGGCCTCGATGCCCCGGGAGAGCGCGGCGGTGATGCGATCGACGGCCTCGCCGAGCCCGCTGGCTCCCCACATCCGGGCGTAGGCCGGGAAGGCGGCGTAGCTCGCGACCTGCCGCCGAGCGGTCTCGCGCGCCCCATCGCCGTCCCGCGCAGCGCAGACCCGCGCGGTCGCCGCGA
>DATEHM010000187.1:0-2493 GCA_035279545.1 bacterium
GAAGCACCGTAGGTACACCGTCCCCCCGGGGCGCAGCGGCGCCTCGTGCACGTTGCCACAGGACTTGCACCGGTACTGCCAAGCAGGCATACGCGTCCCTCCTACAAGAGTTTCGTGCCGTTGATCATCAGCTTGAACTCGCACCCCAGGAGCTTCGCCGCCCGGCGGCACATGACCATGCGCGGCAGGAAGATCTCGAAGTACTCCATGACCTGGGAGAGCTTGGTATCGATCATCAGCTCCAGCGTGATGGTCCGCGCGGGCGCGTCGACGCGGAGGAACGAGTGCTCTACCGCGTGGTTCACCCGATCGTGCATATCGAACGTGGTGGGATCGGGGTTCCGCACCCGGGTGCGGTGCACATCCGATTTGTCCGAGATGATCACCGCGGCCCCTTCGTGGCTCACCGGCTCTCCGGTCAGCTCCTCGTGGTTCCCGATCGCGCCCATCACGATCGCCATTTCCATCGGGCCCATGCCCAGCCGCGTGAGGATCCGGCCGGCAAGCAGCGCCCCGGTGTGCTCGTGGTTGACCCGGCCGACGAGGTTCCCGATGTCGTGGAGGTACCCGGCGATCGTCCCCAGGTGGATCTGCCGCTCCGGCCTCTCCAACCGCCGCAGGACGTTCCCCGCGATGCTGGCGACAAGATTGGCGTGGCGCACGCCGTGCTCGGTGTAGCCGATCGCCCTGGTGTACTCGTCGGCCTTGGCCACGTAGGCCTCGACCTCTCGGTCGCGCTTGACGTCCTCGAGCGTGAGCAGAGGCCCCGGGACGATCGGCGTGACCGGACTGAGGGAGGGGCGGTTCTCGGCCATGAGGGGGGAGCCCGCGGGGCTAACTCCCCTGGCTCCCACGCTTGACGAGCGACTGCACCGCGGTGCGATCGGCCCGGACCCGTACGTTCTGGGCCAGTTCCAGCGTCAGGTCGTTTTCCTTGATATCGAGGATCACGCCGTAGAGGCCGCCGCGGGTCAGCACCCGGTCCCCCTTCTTTAACCGCCCCACCATGTCCCGGTACCGCTTCTGCTGGACCTGCTGCGGCCTAATCATCAGCACGTAAAGGACGCCGAAGACCGCGAGCAGGTAGACCAACGCGGACACTGCCTGCTGCGCCGGCACGCTTACGCCTCCGACCGATTCAGAGTGCCGGAGGGTTCTGCGGCATCGAAACGATTCCCTCTCCCCCCGACGCCGTCCTGGTAGCGGGCGAGCGCGGCCCGGCTCCAGGGTCCGAATCGGTCCTCGCGGATGGCGCGACGCATCTCGGCGGCGAGCCGTCCCATGAAGACTAGGTTGTGCAGGCTCACCAGACGCGGGCCCAGCATCTCCCCGGCCTTGAATAGGTGCCGCAGATAGGCCCGCGTGTAATCGCGGCAGGCCGGACAGGGGCAACCCGTCTCGATCGGCCCGAGATCCTCGGCGTGCGCCGCCTGGCGGAGGCTCAGCGACCCCATCGCCGTGAGCGCCATGCCCGTGCGGCCGATGCGGGTCGGCATCACGCAATCGAACATGTCCACCCCCCGGCGCACCCCCTCCACCAGGCTCGGCGGCGCCCCGACCCCCATCAGATATCGGGGCCGGGCCTCCGGGAGCCGCTCCGTGACGGCCGAGAGCAGATCGTACGTCATCGGCTTGGGCTCCCCCACGGAGAGCCCCCCGACGGCGTAGCCGGGGAAGTCGAGCGCGACCAGGTCGTCGGCGGCCTGCCTTCTCAGCCCCGAGTCAAATCCTCCTTGGACGATCCCAAACAGGGCCTGATCCTGGCGCCGCTGGGCGGCCTTGGCGCGCCGGGCCCACAGCAGCGTCCGCCGCAGGGCCACCGCGGCCTCGGCATGCGGCGTGGGATACCCCAGACAGACGTCGAGCGGCATGACGATATCCGCCCCCAGCTGCTCTTCGATCTGGACGACCCGTTCGGGGGTGAAGGACACCTCGTCCCCGTCGATCGGCGAGCGAAAGACCACCCCCTCATCGGCCACCCTGCGCAGATGGGGAAGGCTGAACACCTGGTAGCCACCGCTGTCGGTCAGGATCGGCCGCGCCCAATGCATGAACGCGTGCAGTCCCCCGGCCCGATGGATGATCGCCCCCCCCGGCCGGAGCGAGAGGTGAAAGGTGTTGGCCAGGACGATCTCGGCGCCGGCCGACTCGACCTCCTCCGGCGTGAGCGCCCGGATCGTCCCGTGCGTCCCCACCGGCATGAAGACCGGGGTGTGCACGATCCCGTGCGGGGTGTAGAGCCGCCCCGCCCGCGCGCCCGTGTCGCGGTCGACATGGATGAGTTCGAAACGAACGACCACGGATCGGAGTATAACACAGCCCCATCGCTTGAGGTCCTCCGGCCGGTCGGGTACAATGCTTGCGGAACGACCCGCCAGGAGGCGTCGATGAGCGAAGACACGCGCGGGACCGCGGGGCCGGGGCCCGAGATGAGCCGGGAGGAGAAGATCGCCGCGGCGAAGGCGAAGGCCGACGCGCTGAAGGCGCAGCGCG
>DATEHM010000188.1:0-2501 GCA_035279545.1 bacterium
CCGAGTTCGGTGCGGGTCGCCTTCAGGAGATGATGGCGGTCGGTTTGAAAGGGATTCTCCCCGGGCCAGACGCGTTGCACGATCTCCAAGCCCGGGTCGCGGCCGTGCGAATGGATCGCGATCATGCGCCCTCCCGGCGCTAGGCTGCGGGCGAGGGGCGCAAGAACCTTCGAGGCCTTGAATTCTGCGGTGGCGCGCGCACGGTACGGCTGCGAAGCGATCACCAGATCGTAATCGGCGCGGGCAACGCCGCGCTCCGGCAGCACCCGGTCGAGCAGGAATTTGTGGTCCTGGCGATAGAGCACCAGAACGACCGGCTTGGCGTAGGCGGGGTTGCCGCTCGTCTTGCTCACCGAGGCGCGCCAGTGCTCGCTCAGGAAGGATTGCAGCTCCGTGATCTGCTGCTCGAACTCGCTCGACGTGGACCCAGTCAGGGCGACCTCTTTCCATACGAGGCTGGTGGCGGCGGTAACCGACTTCGGGGCGAGCCAAGGCGCTTCGGAGTAGTAGAGGTTGGTCATCACCAGCACAGTCGCCGGGTGCTCGAAAAAGCGGTCGGGCATGCGATCGAGGGCCAGCCGGACGTCCTCCAGGCTGATCTCCTTACCGACAATGTGGAAGGGCATGGTCGGATAGCGCTGATGCATGGCGCGCATGACGCGGGCGAGCACCGTTCCATCCCCCACGCCGGCGTCGAACACCCTGAGCGCGGGCGGGCGGGGATGGATATTCGCGAGCTCCATGCCGACGCGCTGCGCGACGACCCATTTCTCGCTGCAGGTATTGACGAACAGCAGGTACTTCTGGCGGTTGTCGTAGAAGCGGAAGTTGTTCTTGGACTCCACGGGGTGTCCGTGATGTGCCGGGGGGCCGAGTCGGGGAATCGGACTTGCTGCCGGCGTCGAAGCACCGTTCAGGCTGCCCGCCGAGGAGCGCAGGCGCACCAGGCCCCGGGTTTCCAGCGTCGCGTGATCTGTCATGAAAGTACGCACGCGCTCGACCGTTTCCATAGTGACGCGGCCACCGATCCGCAGCCGACTCACGAGCTTTCCGTCGTTTACTGCGCGCCGGCCGAACGTGGACTCGGCCATACCCACCCGCCGACAATAGTCGGAGATTTCGTTGAGCAGTTGCTCCGCCGTCACGTCGTTCCTCCTCCTGGTAGCGGATCTGCGAACGGGCCATTACAGGCGCGTTCCGACTATGGGTCAACCACAAATGAGCCCACTCCGAACGTGGGCATTGCAGTGGGCGATCGCCCATCGTTTATGTAAGTGCACGCTCTTGTCTACCTTCTGGTTGAAATATAATCTATACATCAAGATGATATGTTACATTTCCCAGGGCGCTGGCTATTGCCAGAGTTCGACTGGTGCGCCATCCGGGTACTGACATCCGACCCATAAACCCGACGCTGGTACATTGAAGTGGGCGTCTGCCCATAGTTGCAAGGTTGCTGGAGCCTGCTTCTTTGGCGGACAATCGCCTCATCATTCAGCTCGGTTTTCCGGGGAGAAGCTCCGATGTCCGCGGTATTGCAGTCTGGCGTCGTTGCCGACCGAAAGACTTTTTACGACAGGATCGGCAAGGCCAACGTCACTCCCCTGTGGGAGGTGCTGCACGGCATCATCACCCCAACCCCGGCTACACCCTGCAAGCCCTATCTCTGGAAATGGGAGCAGATGTGGCCCTGGATACAGGAGGCGGGGAGGCTGATTACGGCCATGGAAGCCGAGCGGCGCGTGCTGGTGCTCGAGAACCCCGGGCTTCGCGGCCGATCGAGCATTACGCACAGCCTCTACGCCGGTCTCCAGTTGATCCTGCCGGGCGAGGTCGCCCCGGCGCACCGCCACTCGCAGTCGGCGCTGCGCTTCATTCTGCTCGGGAAGGGCGCCTACACGGCGGTCGACGGAGAGAAAGTCACGATGAGCGTGGGCGACTTCGTCATCACGCCATCGTGGACCTTCCACGACCACGGAAATCCGTCCGATGAGCCGATGGTTTGGCTGGACGGGCTCGACGTGCCCCTGGTGGAGCTGCTCGATGCCCAGTTCATGGAGAAGGGGTCGCAGGAAACCCAGCACACCCATCTCACCGAAGGGGACAACCTGGCCCAGTTCGGCAACACCATGAAGCCCGTCGAGTACAAGGCGAAGAGCCGGACCTCGCCGTTATTCTGGTACCCCTACGAGCGTACCCGCGAGGCCCTGCAGACGCTGCAGCGCGGGCATGCGCCGCACGCTTCCTGGGGCTACAAGCTCCAATATACGAATCCAGTGACGGGGAGCTCCGCGATGCCGACGATCGGGACATTCATGCAGCTGTTGCCCAAGGGCTTCCGGGGGAAGGACTACCGTTCGACCGACTCGACCGTGTACGCCGCCGTGGAGGGCGGCGGCCGGTGTCGCATCGGCGGCGAGACACTCGCGTTCGGCCCCAGAGACGTCTTCGTCTGTCCGTCGTGGCTGCCCTATCGGTTGGAAGCCGACGAGGAAACGGTG
>DATEHM010000189.1:0-11658 GCA_035279545.1 bacterium
AAGGTGGGCCGGTGTTTCAATTAGTCGATTGGACAAATACAGGCTAAGGTTTTGACTTATCCGTCTCCCAAGGAACATGGATGTATTACGGGGGTCTCTTAGATCTTGACGTGCTGGCTGCAAATCATGGTTCCCAGCCACCTTTCAAGTCATGATTATAACACGTCATCAAATTGTCGGGGGCATTTGGGGGGCCTGTATCTACCGGCCTTCTCTCGTCCTTATCTGGTGGGCCGTGCAGGACTCGAACCCGCGACGCCCGGGTTAAAAGCCCGGCGCTCTACCCACTGAGCTAACGGCCCGTCTTGGATTCTATCATAACTACCACGGGTTCGCGTGCGATACGGTTTCTCATCAGATTGTGGGGAAAGGGGCGTATTTTACTAGCAATTCTTGAGCGACGCTGGCAGCCTAGCCTTCTATCTTTTAGTGCGATCTGACCCCCAGGTCATGGACGTCGAAATATAGTGAGCGAAATTGCCGGGGGATGATGGTCGTTCTAGCTCCGCCCGCGGTTTCTCGAAAGCCGACGAACATCCTCCCACAATCGACGGGCTTCGTCCACGAGGCGGCCGTGGATCCAAACCTCCCATGTTCCAGCCACCTGTGACAACATGACGATGGCATTCAATTCTTCGCGAGTTCGAACTTTCTGATGCTCTTCACCCTCATCAAGTAAACGATCAACCTCCGCTTCGTCCCTCCATTCGAGCCGCGCATAGTTCCAAGGCCCCGCGAAAGGAATCCTTCGGACGTGGATTAAGCCGGCATGGATAGTGACTGGAAAGAACCGGTCGGGCAGTTTGAACCCGCCAGCGGAATCTCGATCTGAGAAAGAAGGACGCATACGTTACCCCGATGATGTCCTGGAGACGCAACTCTAGCTATAGCTAAGTCCACATTACCTCTTGCTGGACCCCCAGAAAATCATGCGGATGATGGATTTGTCCCTCATCCCATCGACTATAATTGCCATCACTAGAGAACAGCCTGGGGAATTACAGATGCAACTCGCTTCGGAAGACGCGCCCGCCAGCGGTGTTCAGCATGCATCAGTGATAATCTGCGAAATCCCATTCTGGCCTCAGATCCATCTTCTTGACTGGGGGAGATTGTCAGGATTTCCTGCCGTAACAGACCCATCGATCGATTCGGCTGAGAAGATCCACTTTCGCGCCGGACTGTTGGGAAGGGCATTTGTGGATGAGGAAGAGGCCGGCAGTGTGAGTTTATGGTGATTGTCGTGTTCCACCAACACGACGCTTCGTACTCCAACCAGCCTATGTTTGCGATAAGACTCGGCAGGGAATACTTAAGCGAGTGATCCACCCTCGGGGCGAGAGGTCCGTTCATTAACGGCAGGTCTCCGAACGGGAGGGATCGCATCATGGAGAAGCATTGGGTAGGTGCAAAACCCCTGCTGCTCCAGGCTATTACCACAGGGATCATCGTGGCAGGGACCGTGTTCATGCTGTCGGCTCTGGTGAGCACGCTGACCAACGTGGTCGGGGCGCTGACCGGCGAAGCGGTGGTGGCCGTCATGCGGGAGCTGCTGTCCCCGCTCGGTGTATTCATTCCCCATCACGAGCTGCCGGAGATGTGGCTTCCGCCGTTCTTGAACCCGTTCCTGGGGCGCGTCGTCTAAGTCTAGAGGTCGGATCCGACAAAAGTACCAATCCCCACGAACGCGCATTACGCCTCGGCGCCGTGCTGCCGTTTGGGGGCGGTGATTTAACGCCGCAGCACGGTGACGAATCCCCCTCATCCGCGACAGGGCTCCCACCGTCTTGATGTCGGCGCGTGGACCTCTCGTGGGGGGCCCCCAGCCATCTCAGGCTTGCCGGAAAATGTTGCAGGCCGGCTGGCAGGGGGCACCTCCACATCCAGGAGATGACGGAGGTTGAGGAGCTGCCGAGGGGATCTTCCGGGACAACGCGAACAGTGCATGACACTCCGATTTGATTGAATCGCGTAGCCTCGGGCCGTCCGGTGCCCACCTATCACGCAGGTCGGGGGGCGAGATGCCAGAACAGGGATGGGCGTTGATCCTGGGTGCCAGCAGCGGCTTCGGGGAAGCGGCGAGCCTCGAATTGGCCCGGAGCGGTTTTGACATCATCGGCGTCCACCTCGACCGCAAGGCCACGCAGGCCCACGTCGAGCACGTGATCAACGGCATCCGAGCCACCGGCCGTCGGGCGCTGTTCTTCAACGTGAACGCCGCCGACCAGGAGCGGCGTGAGGAGGTGCTGTTCCGCGCGGCCGAGGAGATCGGTCCGTCGGGCACGGTGGCAATGTTGCTCCACTCCCTCGCCTTCGGGAACCTCCGCCCGTACATCGCCGATTCCCCCCAGGGGGCGATCACCCCCGCCCAGATGGACATGACCCTCACCGTCATGGCGCACAGCCTGGTCTACTGGGTGCAGGATCTCGTCCACCGGGGGCTGATGCGCAGAGGCGGCAAGGTCTTTGCCATGACGAGCGCGGGCGGAACCCGGGTGCTGCCGAACTACGGGGCGGTTTCCGCGGCCAAGGCGGCGCTCGAGTCGCACATTCGCCAGCTGGCGATGGAGCTGGCCTCCCGCGGTATCACGATCAATGCGATCCGAGCAGGGGTCACCGACACCCCGGCGCTGCGCAAGATCCCCGGGCACGAGGCGATCGTCGATACCGCTCTTCGCCGCAACCCCTCGGGAAGGCTCACCACTACGGGGGATGTGGCGCGCGCGCTCGCCGCCTTCTGCCGCCCCGGAACGGAGTGGATAACCGGGAACGTCATCGGGATCGACGGCGGCGAGGACATCGTCGGCTGACCCCACCGCCCACGCCCTGCACCTCAGGTGTGCCCGCCTTCCGGACCAGATCGCTTTTCGGAGGGCTTGTCCATGTGGGCGGCAGGGCCCCGGCCCCGCCCGGGCTACGCGCGCTGCTCGATCGGCACAAACGTCCGGTTCATCGGCCCCACGTACTCCGCACGCGGGCGGATCAGCCGGTTGTCGGCGTACTGCTCCAGGACGTGGGCCGACCAGCCGCTGATCCGGCTCACCGCGAAGACCGGGGTGAACAGGTCGAGCGGGATCCCCAGGGCGTAGTAGGTCGATGCCGAATAGAAATCGACGTTCGCGTGTAGGTGCTTCTCCCGCAGCATGTACTGCTCGATCTCCCGCGACATCTCAAACCACTGGGGCTGGCCGTGCTGGCGGCAGAGCGTCTCGGACATCCGGCGCAGATGCGTGGCGCGGGGATCCTCGGTCTTGTACACGCGGTGCCCAAACCCGGGAACCTTCTGCTTCGCGGCCAGCATCGCCGCTACGGTGGGGATCGCCTCGGACGGCCGGCCGATCTTCAGGAGAAGCCGCATCACCTCCTCGTTGGCCCCGCCGTGCAGCGGCCCCTTCAGGGTACCGATGGCAGAGGTGATAGCGGAGTGCATATCCGCCAGGGTGGCGGCGGTGACCCGGGCCGAAAACGTGCTCGCGTTGAGCTCGTGGTCAGCATGAAGCACGAGCGCGATGTCGACGGCGCGAACGCTCTCCGGGTCCGCCGGCTTCCCTCCAAGCATATAGAGAAAGTTCGCGGCGTGGGTGAGCTGGGGGTCGGGGGGCACCGGGGCCTTCCCCGCGCGGAGGCGGCCGATCGCCGCCACGATCGTGCCGATCTGCGCGGTCAGGCGGATCGACTTCCGCACGTTGGCGTCGGGCGAGTGGTCCGTGGAGTCTGGATCGTAGAGCCCGAGGGTCGAGACCGCGCTGCGCAGGACGTCCATCGGGAGGGCGTCCCGCGGAAACGCCTGCAGCATCCCCAGCACGGCGTCAGGCAGCGCCCGGGCCTGGGCGAGATCTCGATTGAGCCGGTCGAGCTGAGTGCGGTTCGGCAACTCTCCGTGCCAGAGGAGGTACGCCACCTCTTCGAAGCTGGCGTGCTGGGCGAGATCGTGAATATCGTAGCCTTGGTAGATCAGCCGTCCCTGGATGCCGTCTACGAAGCAGATGCGGCTCTCCGAAACGGCGATGCCCTCGAGGCCTTCCGCGACCTGAACCGACCCTGCCGACCCCTGTTGCACGGATCCTGCCTCCCTGTTGAGGGCCGATCGCGGTTGAAGCTCCGGGCGGAGGACCGACCGGCCCCGCTCTACCTACACCCTAGGGGCCGATCTCGCCGCTTGTCAATGCCTGGGCCGGCGGCCGCGGCGCGTCCGGCGATCACCCCCGGCGGCTTACCCGTCACGGGCGCGTCCCCGCACCCCACGCGAAGGCGGGGGCCACCTCGCGGATGAAGAGATCGAGCTGACCCCGCTGATCCCAGGAGGTCAGCCGGACCGTGATCTCCTCCACGCCAGCAGCGAAGTAGGCCTTGAACTGCTCGATGCACTGGGCCGGCGTCCCCGCGGCCGTCCATGCCTCCACGAACGCCCGCGAGAAGTTCGCGGCGTAGTACGCGTTGAGAAACCGCTGGCTCTCGTCGAGGGCCTTCTCCCGGTCCGGGTTGATATTGATGTTGTGGTATAGGACGTTGCCGAGGGCGTTCGGGTCGCGCCCCTCTTCCGCAGCCATCCGCCGGATGATCGCCCACTGCTCGGCAAAGATGTAGGGGGCGATCTTGTTCGTCATCCAGCCATCGGCGAGGCGGGCGACCCGCCGGAACGACCGTTCGACACTCTTCTCATTGACCGGCTGCCCCACTTTGTAGGTGACGGTTGTGGGATTGCTCGCGATCCAAATCGGCAGCGGGCGCTGCACAGGCCGCGGCTCAATCGTGATACCCTCCGCGTGATAGAAACGCCCCTGGTGGGTGACGCGCTCCTCGGTGAAGAGCCGGCGGAGCAGCGCGATCCCCTCTTCCAGCCGTCCGATCCGCTCGCTCGAGGTGATGCCCATGGTGAGATGCTCCAACGCCTGCGCCGCGCTCATCTCGTCCGATCCGCCGAGGCAGGCGATGAGCAGCGCCCGGCCGTTGGAAAGGACGTCGAGGCTCGACCACTGCAGCGCGAGCAGGATGGGATGGCGGTGGGCGAAGGTGGACATGCAGGCCACCCCCAGCCGGGCGCGACGCGTGCGCCCCGCCAGCCCGCCCAGGAGGACCACCGACTCGAGTCGCGGTTTGGCTAGGATGCTGTCGCCAACCCAGAGCGACTGAAACGCGCCGGAGCGGTCGGCCAGCTCTCCGATCGCCAGCAGCTCATCCGGAGTGGTCGCGCCGAGCAGCACGCCTCGGTTGGGCAGGGTGAGGCCGAATGCTGCCATCGACGATCCCTCTCTGCGGCCGCGCCGCTGCTACCAGGTGCGCGCGGGGGTCGGTGTGATGACCTCGGGGGCCCCCTCGGTGATGATCATCTCGTGCTCGTCGCTGGCGCCTCCCCACCCAGGGATGGAGACTCCAGCTGCCAGGACCGCTACCCGGCCGGCCCCCGAGCTCGCCCTTCCACCGCCGCCTTAAGATCCCGCACAAATGCGCCGACGGCGTCCAGCCTGTCGGGAGCCTCCTCGATCATCTTGACGATGGCGCTGCCGACGATCACCCCGTCGGCCACCGCCGCCACCTCGCGCGCCTGGGCGGGTCGGCTGATGCCGAACCCGACGCAGATCGGCGTCTGGGTCTGCTCTCGGATTCGCAGGACCAGCTCCCGCACGCCCTCCGGCAGCTCGTCGCGGATGCCGGTGACCCCGGTTCGGGACACGCAGTAGACGAACCCCGTCGACGCCGCGGCCACCGCCCGAATGCGCTCCTCGGTGCTCGTAGGGGCCAGGAGGAACACCGTCGCCACCCCCGCCTGCCGGGCGGCGGCGATGAGCTCTCCTCCCTCCTCGGGCGGGAGGTCGGCCACGATCAGGCCGTCCAGGCCCGCTGCCGATGCGTCCCGGCAGAAGGCCTCGAGCCCGTGGTGGAGGATGAGGTTGTAGTAGGTCATGAAGGCGAGCGGCACCCCGGTCCGCTCGCGGAGGCGGGCGACCAGGTCCATCGCCGAACGCACTCCCACGCCGTGGGCCATCGCACGGAGCCCCGCCCGCTGGTTGATGGGGCCGTCGGCGATCGGATCGCTGAACGGGATCCCCAGCTCCACGACGTCGGCCCCGGCGGCCTCCAGGATGCCGACGAGCCGCTCGGTCGCGCCGAGGTCCGGATCCCCCGCCATGACGTAGGGAATGAGCGCGCGGCGGCCGCGCGCCTTGAGCGCAGCCAGGGCGGCGGCGAGCCGGTTGGCCGTCATGGGAGCGGCTCCGTCGCTTTGGCGATCGTGTCGACATCCTTGTCCCCGCGCCCGCTGAGGCCCAGCACGATGATTTTCTCGCGCCCCAGCCGCGGCGCGAGCGTACGCAGGTAGGCCACCGCGTGCGCCGGCTCGAGCGCCGGAATGATCCCCTCGGTCCGGGACAGGAAGGTGAACGCGTCGCGGGCCTCGGTGTCCGTCACCGACACGTATGTCGCCCGGCCGAGGTCTTTGAAGTAGGCGTGCTCGGGGCCGACCCCGGGGTAGTCGAGGCCGGCCGAAATGGAGTGGGTGGGCAGTACCTGTCCGTCGGCGCTCTGCAACAGGTAGCTCAGCGCGCCGTGGAGCACCCCGGGGCTCCCGGCGCACAGGGTGGCGGCGTGCCGGCCGGTGGCGAGGCCGAGGCCCCCCGCCTCGACGCCGATGAGCGCCACTTGCGGGTCATCTTTAAATGGATGGAACAGGCCCATCGAGTTGCTGCCACCCCCGACGCACGCGACCAGGCAGTCGGGCAGCCGGCCCTCCGCCGCCTGTATCTGCTCGCGCGTCTCCCGGCCGATCACGGACTGGAAGTCGCGGACGAGCGTGGGGTACGGATGTGGACCCACCACCGACCCCATGACGTAGAGCGTCGTCTCGACGTTCGTGACCCAGTCCCGCAGCGCCTCGTTGATCGCGTCCTTGAGCGTCCGGGTGCCCGAGTCGACGGGGATGACGCGAGCCCCCAGCAGCCGCATCCGGAAGACGTTGAGGGCCTGCCGCTCCATGTCCTCCGTGCCCATGTAGACGTCGCAGGGGAGCCCGAACGCCGTCGCCGCGGTGGCGGTGGCCACGCCGTGCTGGCCCGCCCCGGTCTCGGCGATGATCCGGCGCTTGCCCATGCGGATTGCCAGCAGCACCTGGCCGATCGTGTTGTTGATTTTGTGGGCGCCCGTGTGGAGAAGGTCCTCGCGCTTCAGGTAGATCCGCGCCCCGCCCAGCGCCTCGGTGAGTCGCCCAGCGAAGTAGAGCGGGGTCGGCCGCCCGCAAAACGTCGCCAGGTACCGGTCGACCTCGGCGGCAAACGCGGGGTCGCGGGCCGCCGCCGCGTACGCCGCCTCCAATGCATCGAGCACCGGGATCAGCGTCTCGGGGACGTAGCGCCCCCCGTACGTCCCGAAGCGTCCGCGCGAACGGATTTCGGTGGCTGGTCGGGCGGTCATCAACGCACCTCCGCAACGTTCCATGCCTGCACGCGAGTGACAAACGCACGAATCTTGGCGGGATCCTTCTGCCCGTCGGTCTCCACGCCGCTGGCGACGTCGACGGCGTAGGGAGCCGCCACCCGGATCGCCTCGTCTACGTTCTCCGGGGTGAGCCCGCCGGACAGGATTACCGGCCCGGCCTCTTTCGCACGGACGGCCAGGGACCAGTCGAACGTCCGCCCCGTCCCGCCCATCTCCCCGGGCACGTGCGCGTCCAGCAGCAGTGCGGCGGCCCCATAGCGGGAGAGCCCGTCCACGCTCTGGGCGCTGCGGACCTTCACCCCCTTGATCACGGGCCGATCGAACTGTCGGCAGAACTCCGGGCTCTCCGATCCGTGAAGCTGCAGGGCGTCCAGGCCGCACAGGGCGGCGATCGCACGGATCGTCTCCGGCTCCTCGTCCACGAACACCCCTACCCGCGCCACGAACGGCGGGAGCGCCCGTGCGATCGCGCGGGCGATCTCGGGAGGGACGTACCGCCGCCCCGGTCGCCAGAAGTTGAGGCCGATCGCATTCGCCCCGGCGTCCACGGCCGCCAGCGCCTCGTCCAGCTGCCGAATCCCGCAGATCTTCACGCGCACCATGGTGAGAACTCCGCCCCACCTTTCCCCATCGGCGGCCGGGGCCTACGCCTCTTGCCGGACCGCCCGGAAGTAATCCATCCCCATCCGCTCCAAGCACAGGTGCAGCGTCTCCTGGGCCTCTCGACGCGCCACCCGGCTGCCGGCGATGATCATCTCATCCAGCCGTTGGGGCTCCGCGGCGAACGTCGCGCGCCGGGCCCGGATCGGCTCGAGAAACTCGTTCAGCGCGCGGGCCAGCCGCTTCTTTACCTCGACGTCGCCCACGGTCCCGGCGCGGTAGCGCGCCTTGAGGTCGTCCACCTCGGCGCGGTCCTTGTTGAACGCGTCGTGGTAGATAAACACGGGGTTGCCCTCGACGTGGCCGGGATCGGTCGGATGGATCCGCGTCGGGTCCGTAAACATCCTGCTCACCTTCCGCGTCACGGTCGCGGCGTCGTCGGACAGGTAGATCGCGTTGTCGAGGGACTTGCTCATCTTGGCCTGTCCGTCGGTCCCCACCAGCGTCCCGACCCGGCCGGTCAGCGTCTGGGGTTCCGGAAAGACCGACCCGTACAGCTCGTTGAACCGCCGGGCGATCTCCCGGGTGACTTCCAGATGGCTCGATTGGTCCTTCCCCACCGGCACAACGTCGGCCCGCACCATCAAGATGTCGGCGGCTTGGAGCACCGGATACGACAGCAGGCCCAAGGAGGCGGTCTCGAGCTTGAGATCGCGCATCACCTCCTTGAGGGTCGGCACGCGCTGCAGGCGCGGGACCGCCGTGAGCATGGAGAAGATGAGGTGGAGGACCGCCACTTCGGGCACCAGCGACTGGAGGTAGATGGTGCTCTTCTGCGGGTCGATCCCGACGCTCAGGTAGTCGAGCATGAGCTCCCGGATGTGGCCGGCCACCTCCCGCGTCCGGTCCGCGCCGGTCGTCAGCACGTGATAGTCGGCGATCAGGAAGAAGCACTCGTACTCCTCCTGCAGCCGGAGGCGGTTCTCGAGCGAGCCCACGTAGTGGCCGACGTGCAGCCGGCCCGTCGGACGGTCCCCGGTCAGGAGGCGGCCCTTCTTGCGGCCGGGCCGCTCCTTAGGTGTGGCCGTGGTCTGGGTGGTCATATCCCCTCCCGCCGGCCGCTCAGGCCGGCCGCGTCATTCCGCGATGCCCAGCAACTCCCGCAGGCGGGCCGCCGGATCCGGCGCCCGCATCAGCGCGGTGCCGACGAGGACCGCGTGCATCCCGAGCCGCTCCATCTCCTCGACCTGCTCCCGCGTTTCGATCCCGCTCTCGGCGACGACGGTCGCCCCCTCCGCGATGCGGGGACGCAGCCGCCTCGAGACCTCCAGCGATGTCTCCAGCGTGTCGAGGTTGCGGTTGTTGATTCCTACCAGCGGCGAGCGGACCGCGGTCGCCCGCTCGAGCTCCGCCCCTGCGTGCACCTCGACGAGCGCGGCCATCCCGAGCTCCTGCGCCAGGGCCTGCAGGTCCGCGAGCGCCCCCCCGGGCAGGATCGCCACGATCAGGAGTACCGCGTCGGCGCCGATCGCCCGGGCCTCGTAGACCTGGTAGGGGTCCACGACAAAGTCCTTGCGCAGGACCGGGATCCCGACCGCCCGGCGGGCCTGCGCAAGGTGCGCGTCCGCCCCGTGGAAGTACCGGGCGTCGGTGAGGACCGAGATCGCCGCGGCCCCCGCCGCCTCGTACCCGCGCGCCACCGCGGCCGGATCGAAGTCCGCCCGAATCGTGCCGGCGGACGGCGACGCCCCCTTCACCTCGGCGATCAGCCGAATCCCGGGGCCCCGAAGCGCCGGGAGGAATCCCCGGGGGGGCGCGGCATTCGCCACCCGCCGGCGCAGATCGTCGAGCGGGATGCGGCGCCGGCGGTCCACGAGTTCCTGGCGCTTGTGCTCGACGATCGCGCCCAAGACGCCCGTCATCGCGGCGCCCCCCGCGCCGAGGCCCCGGGCCGCCCGAACGCGAAGAGGGGCCTCATGCGAACTTGGTCTTGAGCCGGAGCGCTTCGAGTTTGGCGTACGCGGCGCCGGAGTCGATGCTGTGAGCCGCCTGGACGATCCCGTCCGCGATCGTCCCCGCCAGCCCCGCCGCGACCAGGGCGACGCCAGCGTTCAGGAGGACGACGTCGCGCCTCGGCCCCTCGTCGCCTCGCAGGACGCCGACGCAGATCTCGGCATTCTCCTGAGGGGATCCCCCCAGGAGCGCTTCCAGGGGCGCGCGCCGGAACCCGAATTCCTCGGGGGCGATCGTATAGGTCCGGACGGCGCCGTCCGACACCTCGGACACCTGCGTGGCCGCGCACAGCGAGATCTCGTCCATGCCGTCCTGGCCGTAGACGACGAACGCCCGGTCAACCCCGAGCGCGGCGTGCACCTGGGCCATCAGCCCGGTGTGCGCCGCGGTGGGGGCGCCCTGCAGGTAGCGGCGGGCGCGGGCGGGATTGGTCAGCGGGCCGAGGATGTTGAAGACCGTGCGGATGCCGATCTCGCGGCGCGGGGCGAGCGCGTGCTTGAACGCCGGGTGAAAGTGGGGCGCAAACATGAACCCGAACCCCACCTCCTCGACGCACGCCTGGACCACCTCGGGAGGGGCCCCCAGGTTGATGCCGAGGGCCTCGAGCACATCCGCGGCCCCGCACTTGCTGCTCGCCGCCCGGTTGCCGTGCTTGGCGACGTGGCCGCCGGCGCCGGCGACCACGAACGCCGTGACGGTGGAGATGTTGAACGTGTTGAGCCGGTCTCCGCCCGTCCCCACGATGTCGACGAGGTGGCCGGCCTGGGGGGAGATCGTGACGGCGTGCTCGCGCATCGCCCGGGCGAACCCCGTGATCTCCTCAACCGTCTCGCCGCGCATCGCCAGCGCGGTGACGAAGGAGGCGATCTGGGCCGGGGTGGCTTCCCCGTCCATGATGATCCCCATCGCCCCGTGGGCCTCGGTCTCGGTGAGCGTTTGGTGCGCGGCGACCTTGGCGATCGCCGGTTTGAGCGGCATCCCCTACCCCTCCCCCGCCCCGGCGGAATGGGCCGCGGCCGCACCCGCGCGGGCGAGCTCCAAGAAGTTCTTCAACAGGGCGTGCCCGTGCTCGGTCAGGATCGACTCGGGGTGGAACTGCACCCCCTCCAGGGGTGCGGCGCAATGGCGGACGCCCATGACGACGCCGTCCTCCGTGCGGGCCGACACCTCCAGGCAGTCCGGCAGCCCCGTCTCGTCGATGACGAGCGAGTGGTACCGGGTACCCACCAGCGGGCTCGGCAGCCCCCGAAAGATCGTCCGGCCGTCGTGGTGGACCCGCGAGGTCTTCCCGTGGACGGGCGCGCGGCCGCGGACCACCGGGGCGCCGAGCGCGGCGCCGATGCACTGGTGGCCCAGGCACACCCCCAGGATCGGGATGCGGCCGGCGAGCCGAGCGATCCCCGGCGTGCTGACCCCGGCCTCCGCGGGCGTGCAGGGGCCCGGCGAGATCACGATCGCCTCCGGGGCCAGGGCGACGATTTCCTCAACGGTGATTGCGTCGTTGCGAAAGACCCGCGGCGCCTCCCCCAGCTCCCCGAGGTACTGCACGAGGTTGTAGGTGAACGAGTCATAGTTGTCGATGACCAGGATCATCGGTTCGCCTCCGGTCCGCCG
>DATEHM010000190.1:0-4047 GCA_035279545.1 bacterium
CGTAGAGCTGTCGGGCGTCGATCTGCGGGGCGGCGGCGGCGATCGCCGCTCGAAACCTGGGCCCGCGCAGGAGCTCGCGCACGACAAACCCGGCCTGTTGGATGGTGAAGTAGAGGTCGGTCACCCCGTTGACCTTGAGGACGGCCGGGTCCACGCCTTCGGGCAACAGGACGAGATCCCCGCCGGCGACGAGGTCCCGGTCCCTGGCCTGGGACACCAGCGCGTCGCCGACGGACAGCAACGCGATCATCACGGCCACCCCGATGCCGTACCCCACCAACAGCAGCAGGGTTCTCCGGGGCCGGTCGGCGAGGCTGCGCCACGCCAGCAGCCAGATCGGGCCGGTCACGCCAGGCTCCCGTCCCGCATCCGCAGCTGGCGGTCCGCGAGCGAGGCCAGTTCCACGTTGTGCGTGACCAGAATCACGGCGAGGCCCTCCCGGCTGAGCTGGTAGAGCAAGGTGCCGATCTCCCGGCCCGTGGTTTCATCGAGTTCTCCCGTCGGCTCATCCGCCAGCAGGAGGTCGGGGTGGTTTGCCAGCGCGCGGGCCACGGCGACTCGCTGCATCTCCCCCCCGCTCAGTTGCCCCGGACGGTGGCGCCGCCGGTCGCCGAGCCCGACCCGCTCCAGCAGGCCGCGGGTTCGGCGGCGGCGCTCCTCCGTCGGCACCCCGGCCTCCATCATCGGCAGCGCGACGTTTTCTTCCGCGGTGAGCATAGGGAGGAGGAAGAATCGCTGGAAGACGAACCCGACGTGCCGGAGGCGGATTCGGGCCAGGGCGGCGTCGCTAAGCCCGTCCGTGGCGCGGCCGAGCAGCGTGACCGTCCCCGTCGACGGTCGGTCCACGCCGCCGAGGAGGTGCAGCAGCGTGGACTTGCCGCAGCCGGAGGGCCCGGCGATGGAGAGGAACGTTCCCGGCGAGACCTCCAGGGTGACCCCGCGCAGCGCCCGGACCGGTTTTCCCGGCATGGGGTACACTCGGGTGACCTCGGTGGCGGCGACGACGGCGCTCCCGCCGTCCTCCGTCACGACACGATCTCCCGGTGCAGGGTGCTGGCGATCTCCAGCCGCGCGGCGATCGCGGCCGGATACACCCCGCCGAGCGCGCCGGTCGCCAGCAGGATCCCGATCGTCCGCGCAACCGCGACGGGGGTGAGGGTGAAGAAGTGGAGACCCTCCGGCACGCCCGGGGCGGAGAGGAGGATGCGGTCCAGGCCCCGGGCGATCAGGATCCCGAAGCCGAAGGCCCCCGGGAGGGCGGCGGAGGCGATGGTGATCCCTTCGGCGAGGACCAGGACGGCGACGCGCGTGCGGGTGAACCCGAGCGCCCGCAGCATGGCGAACTCGCCGAGCCGCTCCCCCACCGAGAGGGTGACGATTGCGGCGATCAGGAGAAACGCCACCGCCGCGCTGACCGTCCCCAGGATGAGCGAGAACTGGTTGAAATACGTCAACCGCGCGCCGGTGCGCGCCAGAAACTCCTGGATGCTGAAGGCATCGACTCGCGGGTCGTGGCCGGCGATCCAGCGGGCCAGCGCATCGGCGCCGGTCGGATCGGTCATCCGCACGAGGATCAGCGAATCGCCGCCGCGGGGCCGGCCGAGCAGGCGGCGGAGCACCGGCGCGGCGATGGCCAGCGACCGCTGTGTCGACAAGTCGAAGTAGAAATCGGCCACCCCAACGACCCGGCACGCCTGGATGCCCGCGAACTGCTGGAGGACCGCCCCGGGCGCGCCGGAGAGCACCAGGCGGCTGCCAACCCGCACCCCATCCAGCCGGGCCATGTTCTGGTTGATGACGATGGGGACGGCGCCGTCGCCGCCATCGGGCACCGTCGGGCCGGCGGCGGCCGGGGCGAGGTCGGCGCCCTGGAGGATCGTGTACACCCCGCGTGCGTCGGGCGGGACCCCCAGCGCGAAGGAAGGAAACTGCGGACCGTCGCCGCGCACGTACAGGTTGGCCCCCAGTACCGGCACGGCCGCGGCCACCCCCGGCCGGGCGGCGATCTCGGCGGCCAGGCGATCGCCGTCGGCGATCTCGGCGTCGCCCGAAAACGGCATCGTGCCGCGCGGGACGACGCGGACGGCGAACCCGAGGCGGCTCATCACCGAGCCGAGGCTGGCCTCCAGTCCGCCCGCGAGCATCGTCATGTCCAGGAGGAGGGCCCCCGTCACGCTCAGGCCGAGGACGACCAGCAGCGTCCGCGCGGGGACGCGGACGACGGTGCGCAGCGCCAGGAACACCAGGGGTCGCATCGGGGAGGCGCTACCGTCCGAGTTGCTCCAGCGGACGGCGCGCCAGCAGCCGCCAGGCGATGAACGCGCCCGCTGCGATCCCGAGACACCCGGAGAGGATCGCCGCCGTCACCAGCAGCGGCGGCGTGATCCGCGAGAAGACCAGGTCGGTGTCGAAGAGCGTCCGGTAATAGCCGTTGATGGCCCAGGAGAGGACGTAGCCGATGCCGATCCCGATCGCGCTCCCCGCCAGGGCCACGCCGGCGGCGATCGCCACGATCGTACCGGCGATGGTGCGGGGCGAGATGCCGATCAGCCGCATCACGCCGACCTGCCGCCGCATCTCTTCGCCCTTCAGGGTCATGATGGCGATGAGGAACACGCTGCTGGCGAGCACCGTCACGAACCCGATCGCGCGGTGGAAGCGGGTGATGACCTCGAAGGTGCTGGAGCTCCGGGCGGCGAGGTCGGCCGAGGTGTAGGCGCG
This sequence comes from bacterium, assembly GCA_035279545.1. Taxonomy (GTDB): domain Bacteria; phylum Sysuimicrobiota; class Sysuimicrobiia; order Sysuimicrobiales; family Segetimicrobiaceae; genus Segetimicrobium. Next base: position 2,722 of record DATEHM010000190.1, read on the forward strand.
GAACCCCAGCGATGCGGCGTTCAATCGGGTCACTACCGCCGAGGCGGAGGCGGGGCGGCGCAGGCGCACCACGATGCTGTCGACGGCGTCCCCGCGGCCGGTGAGGGCCTGGAGATCGGGCAGGTGGAGGCGGAGGTCGATCGACCCCCGGCCGACGTCGGTCGGATACCGGACCGGCCGATAGATCCGCGCGACCCGCGCGGGCTGCCAGGGCCCGGTGGGCTGCGTGGCGACCTCCAGGCGGTCCCCCCCGCCGACCCCCAGGCGGTGCGCGGCACGGTCGCTGAGCGAGACCGGCCACGCGTCGTGTAAGTCGTGAAAATGGAGGGGCGCCGCCTGCGACCGGGCGGCGGGCACCCCTCCTCCGAGTCCGAGCAGGATGATCACCGCGAGCAGCACAAGACGCTCGGTGCGTGGCATGGATTCATCATAGCAATCGCTCGGTGGGGGCTTCAAATTCCGCAGGGGGCGAATCCGTTGCCGTCCAAGCTGTTCCATCGGGCCGGGCGCCACGACGCGCCGCGGCCGGAGGGCGGACGATGGACGTGCTGGTCAAGGCGTGCCTGAACGGGTCGAGAACGCGCACCGAGCACCCCGGCATCCCCCTGACCGCCGACGAACTCGCAGCGGAAGGGCAGCGGGCCGTCGCCGCGGGGGCGGGGGCGCTGCACGTCCACCCTCGGCGCCCCGATGGGACCGAATCGTTGGACCCGACGGTGTGCGGCCTGGCGATCCAACGGATCCGCGCCCGCTGCCCGGGCGTGCCCGTCGGTCTCTCCACCGGCGGGTGGATCGAGCGCGACGCGTCGCGGCGGCTGGTGCAGGTCTCGGCGTGGACCGAGCTGCCGGATTTCGTCTCGGTCAATTTTTCAGAACCGGGCGTCGCGGAGCTCTGTCAACTGTTGGCCGACCGCAAGATCGGCGTCGAGGCCGGGCTGGCGTCCGGCGGCGACGCCGAGCGGTTCGTCCGCAGCGGACTGGACCGGCGGTGCCTGCGCGTCCTGCTTGAGCCGGGCCCCCAGCAGGCGGAAGACGCCCTCTCCCTCACCGCCGAGATCGAAGCGATCCTCGACCGCGAGCGCATCACCCCCCCGCGGCTGCTCCACGGCGAAGACCGGGCGGCGTGGCCGGTGCTCGAGGCCGCCGTCCGCCGCGGATACGACGTCCGGATCGGTTTCGAAGACACCCTGACCCTTCCGGACGGCCGACCGGGCGAGCGCAACGCGGACCTGGTCGAGGCCGCCGTCGCCCTGGTGCGGCGCGGTGGGTCGGGGACGCGCCCGGCCCGCCCCTGAGGGGCCGACGCGGGCCGGCCTCGAGGGGAAC
>DATEHM010000191.1:0-2300 GCA_035279545.1 bacterium
GCACGACCGCGCCGCTCTCCGAGTGGCGCTCGGGCATCTCGCCCGCGCCGAGCAGGCCTATGAAGGGCTGGCCGCCCTGCGCCTCCTGGCCCACGCCCAGGGCAGCCTCGGCACGATGCTGCTGGAGGCGGGCAACGCGACCGAGGCGATCGCCCGCCTCGAGGACGCGCTCCGCGGCGCCGAGCGCACCGGGGACGACGCCCTTCGCGCCCGGAGCTTCGTCAGCCTGGCGCAGGCCCTCATGGGCACCGGCGCGTTTTCCCGTGCGGAACAGGCACTGGCCGAGGCGGAGCGGCTCACCCGCGCCAAGCGGGACGGGGCGCAGTCCGCGCGGATCGAATTGGCGAAAGCCCAGCTGCTGCGACGGACCGGCCATCCGACCGAGGCGCTCACGTCGTACCGGCAGGCCATTACCGCGCTGGAGCGCCTCGGCACCGGCGCCGACCTCGCCCGAGCCTGCAACGAGCTCGGCGAGCTCCTCATCGAGCAGCAGCGGCCGTCGGAGGCCGCTCCCTACCTCGCGCGGGCTTTGCAGGAGCTCAACCCGCACAGATCCCCCCAACGGGCCTAAGGGCCGCGGAGATCCCCCGGCTCCGGTCCGTCGCCGGCGGGCGGGGATCCTAGGATGAGGTGCAAGTCCCCGAACTCGTGCCAGAGATACCCCCGCTCCAGCGCCGCGCGGTAGGCGCGCTCGAGATGCGGCCGGCCGGCGATCGCTTCCAGCATCGCCCAATGGGAGGCGCGCGGCTCATGGAACCCGGTGAGCAGCCCGTCGATCGCGCGGATCCTCCGGGTAGACGTAATGACCAGATCGGTCCAGCCCCGAGAGGCGATCACTCGCCCCTCCGCATCGACGGCGCTCTCCAGCGCCCGCACCACCGTCGTGCCGACCGCGATGATGCGGCCGCCCGCCGCCCGCGCGGCCGCGATCGCCCGGGCAGTGGCGGCCGGGACGGCATAGAACTCTTCGTAGGGCGGTTCGCCGTCCTCCATGCTGGCGACACCCGTATGGAGCACGAGCCGCGCCAGCCCGATGCCGCGATCCCGCAACCGCTCGAGGACCGCCGGGGTGAACGCCCGGCCCGCCGAGGGCATTTCGGCCGACCCGGGCTCATCGGCGTAGACCGTCTGGTACATCGCCAGCGGCCACGACCCGCGGACATACGGATACGCGATCGGGCGCCCCCACCGATGCAGGTACGGAATGACCGGACCGTCCAGGTCCAGCAGGGCGATCCACAGGCGCCTGGAGTGGCGGTAGGAGACGAGGATGGTGGCCCGCCCTCCGCCCGGGAGCGCGAGCCGCTCGCCCGGCGTCACCTCCGCCGCCCTCGGCTCCACCACCCAGAGGTCGCCCGGGAGCCGCGTCGAGAGATGCAGCGCCATCCCCCGCCCGTCGCTGCGGATCGCCCTCAGCGCCGCCGGCAGCGTCGCCGAGGTATTGACGACGACGAGATCTCCGGCGCGCAACAGCTCGGGGAGATCCGCGAACCGCCCGTGGCTGATCGCCTCCGGGCGTGGGGACGACGTCATCAGCCGGACCTGGTCGCGGGCCAGCCCCCGCGCCTCGGGCGGCTCGTGCGCCTCGAGGGCCGGGGGAACGGTGAACGCGACGCGGGGGTCGGGGGTCACGGTCGTGGAGGTCATCGCGCCGCGCGCTCCGCGGGGGCGGGATCGTCCCGTTCGTCCCCCGAGATCCGAGTGCGAAGATCGAAGCGCCCGAACGGAGCGGTTTCCCGTTCCAGAAGCTCGACGAGGCGGGCGGCCGGCCCCTCGGGCCCCGGGAGGTGTGAGAGATCGATCCCGGGCTCCGCCTCCCGGTGCATCTGCGTGTCCATGTCGCCCGGATCGACCACGAACACCCTGATCGCGCTCCCGGAGAGCTCCGCGGCCAGTGTGCGCGAGAGATGCTCGAGCGCGGCCTTGCTGGCACCGTACCCGCCCCACCCCGGATAGGCCTGGACCGCGGCGTCAGAGGTCACGTTCACGATGACCCCGCCTCCCGCGGCCTTCATCGATGGCAGGACGAGCTGGATGAGGTGCAGCGGAGCCGCCGCGTTGACGCGAAAAACCCCGTCCAGCGCGTCCAAGGGGAACGCGTCCAGGGTCGGCATCGGCGTGGGACCGAGCGCAGAGGCGTTGTTGATCAGGACGTCGATCCGCCCAAACCGCCGCACCCCCGCCGCGACCAACTCCGCGGCGTGCGGGCGCTCCGCCACATCGCCCGGCAGCGCCACGACCGCGGTCAGCGAGCCCGCCGCGTCGGCGATCTCCGCCAACGCCGGAGCGCCGCGCGCCGT
>DATEHM010000192.1:0-2129 GCA_035279545.1 bacterium
TGCTGCTGGCGGACGAACCGACCGGCGAAGTCGATGCCGACTCCGAGGCGGAGATCCTGGATCTCTTCGACGCGCGCCGCGGCCAGGGCGGCGCCACGCTCATTGCGACGCACAGCAACGCCCTGGCGGCGCGGGCGGACCGCGTCGTGCGCTTGCTGGACGGGAGGGTGGTCGATGGTTGACAGCGTGACGGACGCCCCCGGCAACGCGCGTTCGCCTCACCGCCGCACGGCAAGGAGCACCCCCGTGGACGATGTTGCGGCGTCAGCGACCAGCGGCTACGGGACCATCCGGCACCTGCGCTACTGAAAGGAGGGGTGGGACGATGAAAGGAAAGGTTCACGGTTCGGCTAGAGGGGCGGCGCAACTGAAATTGCCCATGACGATCCGGGAAGCGTACCTGCTCGGCCTCAACCACGCGCTGGCCGGTCACGAGAAGATGGTGAGTTTGTCGGCCGAAGCGCAGGCCGCATACGACGTAGGGTTCAAGAAGGGCGCGGAGACGCATTTGGGTGGCGCGCGCTCGAAGGAGGGCGACAGATGAGGGGGGTGGATTCGGAGACGCGGCAAGCGGTGGACAGTCGTGATCCCGCTTGGTCGCAAAGTCTCCCGCTGGTGGCGGCGCGCGAGCTCGGCCGCACGCACCGCCGGGGCACGTCGGCGGTGGTGGCGCTCGCCTCCGCTTCGTGCACGGTCGCGCCCGGCGACCGCATCGCGCTCGTGGGGCCGTCGGGGAGCGGGAAGACGACGTTGCTGCACCTGATGGGGGGCCTCGAGGCCCCGACGTCCGGCGAGATCTCCTGGCCGGCGCTGGGACCCCGCGAGACCCTGCGCCCGGCCCGGGTCGCGTTCGTCTTTCAGGCGCCGAGCCTGCTGCCCCCGCTCTCGGCCTTGGAGAACGTGGAACTGCCCCTCTTGCTGCAGGACGCCGGCCCGGCCATCGCCCGCGCCGCAGCGCTGGCCGCCCTGGCGCGCATGGGCCTCGCCGACATCGCGGACAAGCTGCCCGAAGAGCTCTCCGGGGGGCAGGCGCAGCGGGTGGCGGTGGCGCGCGCCTTCGTCTCCCGGCCCGCGCTCATCCTCGCCGACGAACCGACCGGCCAGCTCGACCATGCCACCGCCGCGCACGTGCTCGATGCCCTGTCTGCCGCGATCGAGGGTGCGCCGACCGCGCTCGTCGTGGCCACGCACGACCCCGCCGTGGCCGGGCGGATGGACGCGGTGTGGCGCATCCGCCACGGCGTCCTGGAGGCGACGGGCTGATGCTCGGGCTGCTGTGGCTCAAGGGCCTCCTCTCCCACCTCTCCGGCCGCCTCCTGGGGGCGATGGTGGGGGTTGCGCTCACGGTCGCCCTCCTCACGTCGATCGGGAGCTTCATTGTCTCCGGCATGGCCTCGATGACCGGGCGGGCGATCGCGACGGTCCCGGTCGACTGGCAGGTCCAGCTCGTGCCCGGCGTCAACCCGCACGCCATCATCGCGGCGGTCGGCGGGTCGGCGGTGTACTCCGCGGTCCAGCCCGTCGGCTACGCCGACGCCGCCGGGTTCTCCGCGCAGACCGGCGGCACCGTGCAGACGACCGGCCCGGGGAAAGTCCTGGGGCTGGGCCCGCAGTACCGGAGGCAGTTTCCGGCCGAGCTCCGGCCGCTGATCGGGGCGGGGGAAGGCGTCCTGGTCGCGCAGCAGACGGCCTCCAATCTCCGCGTGACGGTCGGTGATCACGTGACGATCCGGCGCGTGGGGCTGCCCCCCGTCGCCGTGTCGGTCGACGGCGTTGTCGATCTCCCCTACGCCGACTCGCTCTTCCAGGCCGTGGGCGTCCCGCCCGGGGCCGCACCGCAGGCACCACCCGACAACGTGGTGCTCCTGCCCCTCGACCTGTGGCACAGCCTGTTCGACCCGCAGGCCGCGCTGCGGCCGGACTCGGTGCGCACGCAGCTCCACATCCGGATCGCGCACGACCTGCCGGCCGATCCCGCCCGGGCCTACACGGACGTCCTCGGGCGCTCCCATCATCTGGAGGCGCTGATCGCGGGAAGCGGCATCGTGGCCGACAACCTGGCGGCCCGGCTCCTCGGCGCGCGCGCCGATGCGCTCTACGCCCAGGTGCTCTTCGTGTTCCTCGGGCTG
>DATEHM010000193.1:0-6572 GCA_035279545.1 bacterium
GGTCCGGCGCGGTCAAGTGGACCCGCGAGACGCGGCTCGGCGAGATCTGCCTGAGCCACGGGTGGCTGAACGAGGCGCAGGTGCGGCAGGCCGTCGAGATCCAACGGCAGAGCAACGGGCGCATCGGCCGGATCCTGGTGGAGATGGCGGCGATCACGGAGCAGCAGCTCTCGCAGGCACTCGCCGAGCAGTGGCGCCTCCGCTACACCGACCTTGCCGACATCGTGGTGGACGCCGAGGTCGCGCGGCTGATCCCGTCCTACCTGGCCCGCCGCCACGGGGTGGTCGCCATCGGGCGCGAAGGGAACCGCCTGGTGGCGGCGATGTCCGATCCCTCGAACGTGGTGGCGATCGACGACATTCGCCTCCTCACCGGGTTGGAGGTCGAGGTGGTGGTCTCCAGCGCCGTCGACATCGCCCGGACCCAGGGGCTGGTGTACGGAGGCGGCGGCGATATCGAGGAGATGTTCCGCTCGGGGATCGAGACCGAGATCGACGACGAGTCGCGGGCCGAGGAGACGAGCCTCGAACAGCTCCGCACCGCCGTCGACGAAGCGCCGATCATCCGGGCGGTCAACCAGATCTTGAACTCGGCGATCCAAGCGGGGGCCAGCGACATCCACATCGAGCCCCACCGCAACGATGTGAAGGTCCGGCTGCGCATCGATGGCGTGCTCCAGGACATCATGTCCCCCCCGAAGGCGGTGCAGGCGCCGCTGATCTCGCGGATCAAGATCCTCGCGGACATGGACATCGCGGAGCGCCGGCTCCCCCAGGACGGGCACATCCACCTGCGCGCGGAGGGCAAGGAGTACGACCTGCGGGTGAGCTCGCTGCCGACCGTGCTGGGCGAGAAGATCGTGCTCCGCCTGCTCGACCAGTCGAGCACGAAGGTGCAGCTCCAGGATATCGGGTTCGACGGCCCGCTGCTCGAGCTCTGGGAGAGCCTGATCACCAAGCCGTACGGGATGATCCTGGTGACGGGCCCCACCGGCAGCGGCAAGACGACGACGCTGTACACGTCGCTGGCGCGGATCAACACTCCCGAGCGAAACATCGTCAGCGTGGAGAACCCGGTGGAGTATCAGATCCCGCGCGTGAACCAGGTGCAGGTCAATCCGAAGGTGGGGCTGACGTTTGCGGGCGGGCTGCGGACGATCCTGCGCCAGGACCCGGACGTCGTGCTGATCGGGGAGATCCGGGATCGGGAGACGGCGGAGATCGCGGTGCAGGCCTCGATGACGGGGCACCTGGTGCTGAGCACGATCCACACGAACGACGCGCCCGGCGCCGTCGTCCGGCTGCGGGACATGGGGATCGAGCCCTTTCTCATCACCTCCTCGTTGATCGGCGTGCTGGCCCAGCGGCTGGTGCGGGTGCTCTGCCCAAAATGCAAGCAGGCCTATGTGCCGCCCGTGGACGCGCTGCACCGACTGGGGCTGGACCCGGCGAAGGCGACGGACGTGCACCTCTACCGGGGCGCGGGGTGCGACCATTGCCGGAAGACCGGCTACAAGGGCCGGATCGGCGTGTTCGAGCTGATGGTGATGACCGACCCGCTCCGGACCCTGGCCGTGACCGGCGCGCCCACCGAGAAGCTGCGGGAGGGGGCGATCGCGGAGGGGATGCGCACGCTCAAGCAGGACGCGGTCCAAAAAGTCCTGGGGGGGATCACTTCCTTCGAGGAGATGCTGCGGGTGGTGTTCGTGAGCGGAGTGTAGGCGAGCGCGCCGGCTCCCCGGGAAAGGCGTCGGATCCACGTCCGATTCCCTGGCGATTCGGGGAATACTCGTCATAGACTGACCGGCACCCAGTCGCACGTTGCGGCACCTCGAACGCCAGCGGAGGTCCGCGGTCGTTTGCAACGGGAACTCGCATCGGAGGCGGTCGATGGACTACGAAGATATGGAAGCGACGATCCTGAAGGGGTTTGTGCGGGATCGACAGCTGATCACCATCGCGCTCAACGAGGGGTTCACCCCGGAGCTGCTGCCCTCGCCCGTCGCCCGGCGACTGTGCAACGCGCTGATCGATCTCTACCTGTCCCGCGGCGGCGACCCGATCACCGAGGTGACGGTGCGGACCCATCTGGAGAACCGGGGGGTCCTGAACGCCGAGATGGAGCACTACCTCCGGGCGGTCACCTCGATGCGCCCGCCGGACGCCGGCCGGATGATGTCCTTCGTCGATTCCCTCCGCAACCGCGACAGCCGCGAGCGGCTGCAGGCGCTGCACGATCAACTGGGGAGTTTTCTCGGCGGGAGCGAGGACGTCCACGGCGACCTCGTGCAGTTCACCACCGAGATGATGCAGAAGCTGATCGACCTGCAGAAGCAGCGGGTCCGCCGCCGCCTCGGGCCGGTGACGAACGTCCTCACGTCGCTGATCGAAGACTCCGCGCGGCTGGCCGGCCACGAGGGGTTGCTGGGGTTCTCCATCAGCCCGTTCGATCGGCTGAACGCCCTGCTCTCCGGCATGCGGCGCGGCTTCTACTACGGGTTGGCCGGCGCGCCGCGGCGCGGGAAGAGCAACTTCGCGCTCGAGCTGGCGACGTACGTGGCCGGGAACCACCACGTCCCGGTGCTGTACTACTCGTGGGAGCAGACGTCGCGCGTCCTCGGCGCCCGGCTGCTGGCCAAGGAGGCCGGGATCGATCCGGCCACCATCCTGGCGGGCGGGAAGCCCGGCGGCGAGCCGATCGCGCCGCAGCTGATGGCGGCGCAGGAGCGGATGGCGCGGTTCGCCCCGTACGTGTTCCTGGTCGAGGGCGGCCGTCAGGACACCCTCAGCCGCATCCGCACCCACGTCTACAACGTCATGCAGGAGTTCCAAACCAGCGACGTCGTCATCTTCCTGGACTACCTGCAGAAGATCCCGCTGGAGGAGTACGTCGAGGACTGGAAGGCGCGCAACGACCTCGTCTCCACGGCGCTGGCGGAGATGAGCCTGGAGCTCAACTGCCCCATCTTCGCCATCTCCCCCCTGGACAAGGAGGGGTGCCGGCTGGACGAGCGGCCGGCCGAAGACGAGGCGGAGTACTCCGAGTACGAGCGTCCCACCATGCACCACAGCATGGGCAGCGGCGATCTCGAGTACGACCTCGACGTGGCGATGGTGCTGGCCAAGGACTGGAAGGCCACCCGGGAGCTCCACGAGTACTTGGAATCGCACGCGAAATCGGAGAACCTCGATCCGGAGACGCTGCCGCAGATCGACATCGTGAACCTCTTCGTGGACAAGAACCGCGACGCGCCGGCGAGCGCGTCGTACATCGTGCAGTACGCGTTCTTCGTCACCCTGAACAAGTTCGTCGAACTGGACTACAAGCTGGAGAAGGAATACCGGGCCGATTATCGCGGGTTCGCCAAGCTGCAGCAGTTCCACGAGTACCTCTTGGAGACCGGGTTCCTGAAGAAGGCCGAGCCGGCGCGCGCATGAGGATCAGCCCGCGGGACGCAGGTTCCGCGCAGCGGTAGGGCGGAGGGAGCGAGAGTGGCCACAACGTCACGGCGGCGGAAACTCCTGGGGGAGGTCCTGGTCGAGGCCGGGCTCATCACCCCCGCACAGCTCGCGGAGGCGATCGACCTCCAGAAGCAGGGGAAGGAGCGCCTGGGGCGGGTGCTCATCGGCATGGGAGTGGGCAGCGAAAAAGACATCGCCAAGGCGATCGCCAAACAGCTCGGCCTCGAGTTTGTCGACCTCGACGACTACATCCCGGAAGAGGAGGCCCTGCTCGCGCTCCCGGAGCACCTGGCCCGGCGCCATCAGCTCATCCCGCTGGCGATGGTCGACGGCCGGCTGCGGTTGGGGATGGTCGACCCGCTGGACGTCCTGGCGCTGGACGACGTGCGCCGCCAGATGGGCTGCGAGCTCGAGCCGACGGTCATCGCCTACGACGGGTTCACGCGGGTCCTGAACCAGTACCCCGCCTTGGACGAGGGCGTCAAGGCGATGATCCAGGAGATCAAGACCGAGTCCGACGAGGAGATGGGGCTCGACAGCCTGCGCAAGCTCGTCGACGAAGCCCCCGTGGTGCGTCTGGTCAGCAGCATCATCCTGCAGGCGGTGCGCCAGCGGGCCAGCGACATCCACATCGAGGCGCAGGAGCAGCGCGTGCGGGTCCGCTACCGGATCGACGGCGCCCTCTACAACGTCATGACGCCGCCCAAGCACATCCAGAACGCCATCATCTCCCGGGTGAAGATCATGGCGGACATGGACATCGCCGAGCGGCGGCTGCCCCAGGACGGCCGGATCCAGCTGAAGGTGGAGAACCGCGAGATCGACCTCCGCGTCAGCACCATCCCCACGGTCTACGGGGAGAAGGTGGTGATGCGGATCCTGGACAAGAGCCAGACCGTCGTCGGCATCGAGAAGGTCGGGCTGCTGGCGGACAACCGGCAGCGCTTCGATGCGATGATCACGAAGCCGCACGGGATCGTGCTCCTGACCGGCCCGACCGGGAGCGGGAAGACGACCACCCTCTATACGATCCTCAACCGCCTCAACTCGACGGAGACCAACATCATCACCATCGAGGATCCCGTGGAGTATCAGATGAGCGGGATCAACCAGGTGCAGGTGAACCCGAAGGCGGGGCTGACCTTCGCCAACGGGCTGCGGTCCTTCCTCCGCCAGGATCCGGACATCATCATGGTCGGCGAGATCCGCGACGAGGAGACGGCCCGGATCGCCATTCACGCGGCGCTGACCGGCCACCTCGTGCTCAGCACGCTGCACACCAACGACGCCCCGGGCGCGGTCACCCGCCTCGTCGACATGGGGATCGAGCCGTTCCTCGTGGCCTCGTCCGTCATCGGGGTGATCGCCCAGCGCCTGGTGCGGATGCTGTGCGACCGGTGCAAGCAGGTCTACAACCCGCCGGCCGAGGTGCTGGCGCGCCTCGGCGCCTCGATGATCGCCGCCGACGGGCAGGTGCCGATCTTCCGGCCGGTGGGATGCGAGCACTGCAACAAGATCGGCTACCGGGGGCGGACGGGCATCTTCGAGATCATGGTGTGCGACGAATCGATCAAGACCCTCATCACCAAAGAGGCGTCGTTCACCGAGATCCGGGAGGCGGCCATCCGCGGGGGGATGTGGACGCTCGCCGAAGACGGCCTGGAAAAGGTCGTCCTCGGGATCACCAGCCCGGAAGAGGTGCTCGACGTCGTATTCGTGGACGACTGAACGCGCACGCATCACCGAGACCGACCATTCGACGGGGGGATTCGGAATGCACATCAACGAGCTGCTCAAGGAGACGACCGACGTCCAGGCCAGCGACCTGCACCTGACGGCCGGCCGGAAGCCGACGATCCGGGTGTGGGGGAAGCTGCAGCCCCTCGAGCACCGGGAGGTGCTGACGCCGGAGGACACCTCTCAGCTGGCGTACAGCATGCTCAACGCGTTCCAGAAGCAGAAGTTCGAGAAGACCTGGGAGCTCGATCTTTCCTACGGCGTGCAGGGGCTGGGGCGCTTCCGGGTCAACCTGTACCGGCAGCGCGGCGCCACCGGCATCGCCATGCGGTCGATCCCGTCGACGATTCCGGCGATCGATGATCTGAACCTTCCGCCGATCCTGAAGGACCTGGCGCGGAAGCCGCGGGGGCTGATCCTCGTCACCGGGCCGACCGGGCACGGGAAGAGCACCGCGCTCGCGGCGATGATCGACGCGATCAACACCGAGCGAGCCGCCCACATCGTGACGGTGGAGGACCCGATCGAGTACATCCACGAGCACAAGAAGAGCATCGTCAACCAGCGCGAGCTGGGGTTCGACACGCAGAGCTTCCCGAACGCCCTCCGCGGGGTGCTGCGCGAGGACCCGAACGTCGTCATGGTCGGTGAGATGCGGGATCTGGAGACGATCTCGGCCGCGCTGACCATCGCCGAGACCGGCCACCTCGTGTTTGCGACGCTGCACACCGCGAACGCGGCGCAGAGCATCGACCGGATCGTCGACGTGTTCCCCCCCTACCAGCAGCAGCAGATCCGGATTCAGCTCGCCTCGGTGATCGAGGCGGTTCTCTCGCAGCAGCTGCTCCCCAACCAGCGGTACCTGGCGAAGGCGGGGGCCGCCCGGATGGACGGGCAGCGGCGGGTGGCGGCGGCGACGACTACCATCCAGCGGACCTGGCCGGCCTTGGAGGAGATCGGGCGGGTGCCGGCCATGGAGATCATGATCGCCACCCCGGCGATCCGGAACCTCATTCGCGAGGCCAAGACCCACCAGATCGAGTCGGCGCTCCAGACCGGGGCGCAGTACGGGATGCAGACGATGGACATGGCGCTGGCCGACCTCTACCGCCGGCGGCTGGTCAGCGCCGAGGACGCGATCGCGCGCGCCATCCATCCCGACGAGTTACGGAAGCTGATTGCCTGAGCGGCGCGGGGCTGCCGCGGCGTTCGTACCCACGATGCGATTGGCCACGGAGGGGAGACGCAATGCCAGTCTATGAGTACACAGCCCGGGACACCACCGGGAAGGTCCTGGCGGGGGCGATCGAGGCCGAGAGCGACACGACCGTCACCCAGAAGCTGCGGGAGATGGGCTTCTTCATCACCAACCT
>DATEHM010000194.1:0-10678 GCA_035279545.1 bacterium
GCTCCCCTTCGTCATCGTCCGGCCGGAGACCAAAAACCACGGGACCGCCCGCCTGATCGAGGGGATCCTCGAGCCCGGCGATGGGGTGGTCGTGATCGAGGACGTGGTGACGACCGGCGGGCAGGTGGTGCGGGCCGCCCGCACCGTGGAGGCGGCGGGGGCCAAGGTGCTGCTGGTGCTCACGGTGGTGGACCGCAACGAAGGGGGGGCGGAGGGCGTCGGGGCCGCCGGATACCCGTTCCGGGCGCTCTACAGCCTCGGCGAGTGGCCGCTTCCGCAGAAGTGACCGTTAGGCCAGCGCGATGGGCCGCACCGGTGACCCCGTCGCGCCGACGAGCTTCAGGGGAGCGCAGATAAAAAGGAACTCCCCGCACCCGTCCCGGCTGAGCTCCTCCAGGTTGAGGTTCTCCAGAATGGCGATCCCGCACCGGGCGATGAGGTGCAGATGCGCGAACAGCATGCCGCCCGTTTGCGGATCCCGCTCCTCGGTCTCGTCCCACGTCATGTTGTCGCACCCCACGCAGCGCACCTTGCGCGCCGCCGCCCACTCCGTCGCCTCGCGTCCCACCCCCGCCGCGGCCAGGTAGCGTCGCTCATCCGCCCACAGCTTCGCGTACCCAGTGCGCACCAGGAGCGCGTCCCCGGCCTGGATGGTTACCCCGCCCCGCTGCGCCGCCGCCTCCAGGTCGGACGGGGTGATCGGATAATGCTCGGGCAGCGGGTCTTGCCCTTTGACGGCGGCGACATCCAGGAGGATCCCGCGGGCGACGATCGGGTCCATCGTCTCGATCCCGTGGCTGGTGAACCCCCGTGCGGTTTCGACCTCCGGCGTGACCTCCACGTCCCCGTAGAGGCGGAGATCCGCCGCTTGGTGGGAGAGCGCGTCGATGTGGGTCCCGGAGTGCTCCATCATCACGAGGATGCCGGACGCACTGGACCGGGGGCCGTGCCGCCGCGGGAAGTAGCTGTCGCGGTGCCGGCGGTGCAATTGGTAGACGTACCCCGGCCGGTGGGCGGGATGGATGGGCATCCCGGCCGTCCGCGGTTGCTCCAGGTCGTAGACGCGCCGTCCGGCGACGCTCCGCACGAGATCGGGTGTGGCAAGAGGCATCGGCATCTCCCCTCCGCTGCTCGGCGTGTCGCACGCGCGCGGAGCGCGTGGCTTCGAGATATTCCCCGCTGGCCCTCCCGCCCCCCTCCCCCGCGACTTTCGCAAGCGGTATGTTGACATTGCCCTGGCCCGACCATAGAATAATAGATGAGTAATTCACTCCAGAATTGCAAGCCGCCGCCGGCCCGAGGCCGTTGCGGGGCGGGCGCGCGGGTAGGGGAGGCGGATGGACGCCGAGCTCGTGATCAAGGATCTGTGGGCGCAGGTCGAGGACAAGGTGATCCTCAAAGGGACGAACCTGACCGTGCGCGCGGGGGAGATCCACGCCCTGATGGGCCCCAACGGGTCGGGAAAGAGCACGCTCGCCAACGTCCTGATGGGCAATCCGTTTTACCAGGTGACCAAGGGCGAGGTGCTCTACAAAGGCGAGGACTTGGTGGCGATGGCGCCGGACGAGCGGGCCCGCCGAGGCTTGTTCATCGCGTTTCAGTACCCGGTGAGCATTCCCGGGGTGACGATGGCCAGCTTCCTGCGCACCGCGGTGAGCGCGCGACGAGGGTTTGACAAGGACAGTTTGATGAGCCTCGCCGAATTCCAGAAGCTCGTCAAGGCGAAGGTCGCGGAGCTCCAGGTCGATCCGGCTGTCCTCGGCCGGTACGTGAACGAGGGGTTCAGCGGCGGGGAGAAGAAGCGCGCCGAGATTTTGCAGATGGCGGTGCTCGAGCCGGAGATCGCGATCATGGACGAGACCGACTCGGGGCTGGACGTGGACGCGGTCAAGATCGTGGCGGCCGGGGTGAACAGGATGTACGAGACCTCCGGACAGAAGATGGGGGCGCTCGTCATCACCCATTACCCGCGGATCCTGAAGTACATCAAGCCCACAACCGTTCACGTCATGTTCGACGGCCGGATCGTCACCTCGGGCGGCGCCGCGCTCGCGGACGAGCTCGATCAGATCGGGTACGATGGGATCCGGGCGCAGTACGAGCAGGTGGCCGCCGAGATCGCCTCGGAGGGCGAGGTCCGGAGCGCGGGCAAGGTCTTTTGGGTGAGGCACTAAGCGGAAAGGTGTGAGCCCGGTCAAGGCCCCCGACGGCGCGCCGGTTGGGGCGAGACTCGCGAGGAGGCATGCATCATGGCAGTGACGAGCCCGCTCGGCATCGATATCGACCAGTACAAGTACGGGTTCCACGATCCCGAGGATGCCTACGCATTCAAGTCCCGGAAGGGCCTGGACCGCGAGATCGTGGAGATGATCTCGCACATGAAGAGCGAGCCCGACTGGATGCGGGCGTTCCGCCTGCACTCGCTGGGGGTGTGGGAGAAGAAGCCGCTCCCGACCTGGGGCGGCAACGTCGGCGACATCGATTTCAACGACATCTACTACTACGTCCGGCCGATGGAGAACCAGGGGAAGACCTGGGACGACGTCCCCGAGAACATCAAGAAGACCTTCGACCGGCTGGGGATCCCCGAGGCGGAGAAGAAGTATCTGGCCGGCGTGGGGGCGCAGTACGAGAGCGAGGTCGTCTACCACAGCCTGCGCGAGGAGTGGACGAAGCAGGGCGTGGTGTTCCTCGACATGGACTCCGCCCTGCGCGAGCATCCGGACATCGTCAAGGAGTACTTCGGCACCGTCATCCCGCCTGAGGACAACAAATTCTCGGCGCTGAACAGCTCGGTGTGGAGCGGGGGGTCGTTCGTCTACGTCCCCGAGGGGGTGCACGTCGACATCCCGCTGCAGGCCTACTTCCGGATCAACGCGCAGAACATGGGGCAGTTCGAGCGGACCCTGATCATTGCGGAGAAGGGGTCGTACGTGCACTACGTGGAAGGGTGCACCGCCCCCACGTACTCCAGCGACTCGCTGCACAGCGCGGTCGTGGAGATCATCGTGAAGGAGGGCGCCCGGGTCCGGTACACGACCATCCAGAACTGGTCGAAGAACGTCTACAATCTGGTGACCAAGCGCGCGGTGGCCTATCGCGACGCGACGATGGAGTGGGTGGACGGGAACCTCGGCAGCAAGTTGACGATGAAGTACCCGAGCGTCTACATGCTCGAGCCCGGGGCGAAAGCGGAGATCCTCTCCATCGCCTTCGCCGGCGAGGGGCAGCACCAGGACCCCGGCGGCAAGGTGATCCACGCCGCGCCGCACACCCAGTCGTCCGTCGTCAGCAAGTCGATCAGCAAGTCCGGCGGCCGAGCCGGCTACCGCGGGCTCGTGAAGATCTACCCGGGGGCGAAGGGAAGCAAGTGCGCGGTCCGGTGCGACGCGCTGATCCTCGACGACCAGTCGCGGTCGGACACGTACCCCACCATGGAGATCGACGAGGACGACGTCCAGGTGACCCACGAGGCCACCGTGTCGAAGGTCTCGGACGAACAGCTGTTCTACCTGATGAGCCGCGGGATCAACCAGGACGAGGCGATGAGCATGATCGTTCGCGGGTTCATCGAGCCGATTTCCCGGGAACTGCCGATGGAGTACAGCGTGGAGCTGAACCGGCTGATCCAGCTCGAAATGGAGGGATCGGTCGGCTAACCGCGCCCCGCTGGCGTGAGGATGGCACGGGAGGGCAGGGCGTCGGCTCTGCCCTCTCTGACCGCCTGCCGGCCCAGTGGGGGCCGTGCGGACCAGACGGGCGCGCGAGCGCACCGCGTGAGGAGATGGAGGCACCATCGTGAGTGAGTCCCCTCCGGCGCCATCGACATCATTGAGCCGCGCATTGGTCGAGGAGCTGAGCGCCGCCTCCGGCGAGCCGGCTTGGCTGCGCGAGCGCCGTCTCGCCGCGTGGGAAGCCTTCGTGCGCCTGCCCTTGCCGTCGGCGAACGTCGGCGAGGAGTGGCGCCGCACCGACATTGGCGGGCTTGATCTGGACGCCTTCGGAGTGCTGCCCCACCGCGTGCAGAAGGGCGCCGCGCCCGCGCCGCTCCTGGCGCTCGTCGGCGATCCGACGGAGGCGGCCGGGCTGCGGCTGGTGGTCAACGGGGTACAGATCCAAAGCCGGCTGGCCGGTGAGCTCGTCCAGCGCGGGCTGATCTTCACCTCGCTCTCCGAGGCGGTGGCCAAGCACCCCGATCTCGTCCGGCCGTACCTCGGCTCCGTGGTGCACGACGACGAGAACAAGTTCCGCGCGCTGCACGGGGCGCTGTGGAGCGGCGGGACCTTCCTCTACGTCCCGAAGGCGCTTGAGGTGGACCTGCAGCTGGTCACGGGGACCTGGCTGGATCGGGACGGGGCCGCCTTCCTGCCGCACACGCTGGTGGTGGCCGAGGAGCGCAGCCGCGTCACCCTCGTGGAGGTGTTCGGCTCGGCCCCGGGGGCATCGCGGACCCTCGTGAACCACGCGGTCGAACTGATCCCCAAGGGCGGCGCCCAGATCCGGTACGTCAACCTGCAGGACTGGGCGCGCAACCTCTGGGAGTTCGGCATCGTCCGGATGGTCCTGGAGCGGGATGCCACCGTGAACAGCCTAATGGTGGCGTTCGGTGCGGGGCTGGTCAAGACCAACGTGGAGAGCCGGCTGGTCGGGCAGGGGAGCACGTCGGAGATGCTCGGCATCGCCTTCGGCGATGGGACCCAGCACTTCGACTACCACACCCTGCAGGAGCACGTCGCGCAGAGCACCACGAGCGACCTCCTCTACAAGGGCGTGCTCAAGGACAAGGCGCGGTCGGTGTTCTCCGGGTTGATCCGGGCCGATCACGGCGCGCAGAAGACCAACGCGTTTCAGCTTAACCGCAACCTGATCCTCTCGGAGGGGGCGCGGGCGGACAGCATGCCCAAGCTGGAGATCCTGGCCAACGATCTCCGCTGCACCCACGGGGCGAGCACCAGCCGGCTCAACGAAGACCAGATCTTCTACCTGATGAGCCGCGCGCTGCCGCGGGCCGTCGCGGTCCGGATGATGGTGGACGGGTTTTTGGCCGAGATCTTCGACCGGATCCCGCTCCGGATGATCCGCCAGCGGCTGAGCGAGACGGTCGAGCGCAAGATGGGGGACTACGTGTGAACGAGTACGTTCGCGTGGCCCGCGCCAGCGAGGTGGCGTCCGGGTCGATGAAGCGGGTGGACGTGGCCGGCCGGGCCGTCGCGCTGATCAACCTGGGCGGTGAGTTCTTCGCCATCGACGATACCTGCAGCCACGAAGAGGCGTCCCTCAGCCAGGGGACGCTGTCGGGAGAAGTGGTGGTCTGTCCGAAACACGGCGCTCGGTTCCACGCCAAGACCGGCCGGGTGCTGGCGCTGCCGGCGGTGCGGTCTGTGGCGGTGTACCCGGTGCGGGTCGACGGGGATGAGGTGCTGGTGTCCCCCGCGGCTCACCGCTCGGGGGAGGTTCCCCACCGCCGATAGCGGCGGGCGAGGAGGTGAACGATGGGGTTCCCGGCAACGATTCGCGACGACTTTCCGATCCTGCGCGTCCGCGTCAACGGGAAGCCGCTGGTGTACCTCGACAGCGCGGCCACCTCACAGAAGCCGCGCCAGGTGATCGACGCGCTGGTCCGCTACTACGAGGAGTACAACGCCAACGTCCATCGCGGCGTCTACTCCATCGCCGAGCGGGCCACCGCGGAGTACGAGGCCGCCCGGGCCAAGGTGGCGCGGTTCCTGGGCGCGGCGGGCCCGGAGGAGCTGCTCTTTACCCGCAACGTCACCGAGGCGCTGAACCTCGTCGCCTCTGCCTGGGGCGGGACGCACGTCGGGCCGGGCGACGAGATCCTGGTCACCGAGATGGAGCACCACAGCAACCTCGTCCCCTGGCAGCTGCTGGCGCAGGCGCGCGGCGCGCGCCTGCGCTCGATCCCGTTTGACGGCCGGGGACGGCTGATTCTGGACGATCTCGATCGCCTGCTCACGGACCGGACGCGGGTCGTGGCGATGGTCCACGTCAGCAATACGTTCGGCACGGTCAATCCGGTGGCCGAGATCGCCAAGGCGGCGCACGCCCGCGGGGCCGTGGTCGTCGTGGACGGCGCCCAGAGCACCCCGCACCGCCCCGTGGACGTCGGCGCGCTCGGGGCGGACTTCTTCGGGTTCACCGGCCACAAGATGCTCGGGCCGATGGGCATCGGGGGCCTCTGGGGCCGCCGCGCCCTGCTCGAGGAGATGCCGCCGTTTCTGGGCGGGGGCGAGATGATCAGCGACGTCTGGATGGACCACGCCTCCTGGAACGAGCTTCCCTGGAAGTACGAGGCGGGAACCCCCAGCGTGGGCGATGCGATCGCGCTCGGCGCCGCGGTCGACTACCTGGAGCGGCTGGGGATGGAGGCGGTGGCCGCGCACGAGCGTGAGATCACCGCGTACGCGATGGACCGGTTGGGGGAGATCCCCGGGTTGCGTATCCTCGGGCCGGGCGTCGGCGCTGGCGAGCGCGGCGGGGTGGTGGCGTTTGCGATCGATGGCGTCCACCCCCACGACATCGCCCAGGTGCTCGACACGGAAGGGGTCTGCATCCGGGCCGGCCACCACTGCACGAAGCCGCTCCACCGCAAGCTGGGGTTGGGGGCCTCCGCGCGCGCGAGCTTCTATGTGTACACGACCGCGGCGGAGATCGATGTCCTGATCGATGCCCTCCTCAAGACGCGGGAGCTGTTCAGTGTCGCTGGATGAGCTGTACCGCGACGTGATCCTCGATCACTACAGCCACCCGCGGAACAAAGGGACGCTCGATCCGGCGGACGTCGTCCGCGAGGGCGCCAATCCGCTCTGCGGCGACGAGATCCGGCTTTTCCTGATCGTGCGCGACGGGGTGGTGCAGGACGTGCGATTCAACGGCCGGGGATGCTCGATCAGCCAGGCGTCGGCGTCGATGATGACCGAACTGATCAAGGGGCAGCCGGTCGCGGAGGCCGCGCGGTTGATCGCGGCGTTCAAGGCGATGATGCACGGGGAGCCGCCGGCGGAAGCGCTGGGAGATCTCGAGGCGCTGCAGGGCGTCCGGAAGTTTCCCGTCCGGGTCAAGTGCGCGACGTTGGGGTGGGTGACCCTCGAGGGAGCCCTGGCGGAGGCGGCGAACCGCTGAGGCGGGGCCGGCCGGTTGCGGCGTCGCCGGTTTGCGATGGCTCCGCCCGCGTGTTATTTTATCCGCAGAAGGTCCGCGGCCCGGAGAAGAGGAGGTCGCCGCTGAGACAGCGTGACGGCGTGGCCCGCGCGGGCGAGGTTCCGCCCGGGAGGGGCCGGCCGGCGGACGGCGAGGTGGCCGACGGGCTGGTGACCTGTCCGTGACAGCGACCGGACCAACGTCGAACTCTAGGCCTGAAGAGAGGGGAGCGAGCATGTCCACGAACGTCGCCGGGGGAGGGGCGGCGCCGGCGCCACGCCGCAGCCAGATCACTCCCATCGCCGAGGCGGTCGCGATCCTCGACAACATTCCGGGCGGCGGTCTGATCCTCACCACCGTCGAGGCGGCCCTGAACTGGGGGCGGGCGGCGTCGATCTGGCCGCTCACCTTCGGGCTGGCCTGCTGCGCGATCGAGATGATGGCCGCCTACGCCGCTCGGTTCGACCTGGACCGGATGGGGCTGATTCCGCGCGCGACCCCGCGGCAGGCGGACCTCATCATCGTCGCCGGCCGGGCCACGATCAAGATCGCGCCGATCGTCCGCCGGCTCTGGGAGCAGATGCCCGAGCCGCGGTACGTGATCTCGATGGGCTCGTGCGCGACGTGCGGCGGGCCGTTCTTCTACGACAACTACTCGATCCTGAAGGGGATCGACCAGGTGATCCCCGTCGATGTCTACGTGCCCGGGTGCCCCCCGCGCCCGGAGGCGCTGATCGAGGGGATCCTCAAGCTCCAGGAAAAGATCAAGCGCGAGCCGTTCCTGCGCCAGCAGGCCGCCGCGGCGCTGCGGGGGTCGTAGGAGACGGGGATGGCGCTGCGGACCGAAGAGTTGATGCTCAACATGGGACCGCAGCACCCGAGCACGCACGGGGTGCTGCGGCTGATCGTCACCCTCGACGGCGAGAACGTCGTCGACGTGCAGCCCGACATCGGATATCTGCACTCCTCCGTCGAGAAGATGATGGAGCACCGGACGTACGTGCAGAACGTGGCGCTCGTCGACCGGGGACTGGATTATCTGATCGCCCTCAACAACGAGGAGGCGTACTGCCTGGCCGTGGAGCGCCTGGCCGGCATCCGCCCGCCCGACCGCGCCCGGTACATCCGGGTGCTGTTCTGCGAGCTGAACCGGATCGCCAGCCACCTCGTCTGGCTGGGGACCTGGGCGATCGATCTCGGGGCGACCACGGTGTTCCTCTGGTGTTTCCGTGAGCGCGAGACGATTCTGGACCTGTTTGAGAAGGTCACCGGCGGCCGGCTGCACCACGTCTACTTCCGCATCGGGGGGGTGTACGCCGACCTGCCCGAGCGGTGGATCGAGCAGTGCGGGGCGTTCCTCGACGCCTTCCTCCCGCGGGTCGACGAGTACGAGGCGCTCCTCACCGGGAACCCCATCTTCCTCGCGCGCGTCAAAGGGGTCGGCCGCATCGGGCGCACCGACGCGATCGCCATGGGCGCCTCGGGCCCCGTGGCCCGCGCGAGCGGGATCGCGTACGACGTACGCAAGACCGCCCCGTACGAGGCCTATGACGCGATGGAGTTCGACGTCCCGGTCCTGGAGGACGGCGACTGCTTCGCCCGGTACCTGGTGCGCCTCGCCGAGATGCGCCAGTCGGTGCGGATCATCCGCCAGGTGCTGCGCGCGTTGCCCGACGGGGAGATCCGCACCCGCGTGCCGATGACGATGAAGGCGCCCCGCGGGGAGGCGTACGTCCACACCGAGTCGCCCCGCGGCGACCTCGGCGTGCACATCGTTAGCGATGGCGGCGAGACCCCGTACCGGGTGAAGGTGCGGGCGCCGTCGTTCAGCAACCTGTACGCGCTGACCGAGATGATGAGAGGGTGGAAGGTCGCCGATGTGATCGCGATCCTCGGCAGCATCGATATCGTCCTCTCGGACGTCGACCGGTAGGAGGGTTCGGGATGCCACTGGTGACTCGCGTGACCCGGGCGGCGACCGCGCTGGTGACGGGGCTGGCGTTGACCTTTCGCGTCATGCTCCGCCGCAAGGTGACGGTGCAGTACCCGCTCGAGCAGGTCGACGTATCGAACCGGTTCCACGGCCTCCTCGCGCTGCCCATCGACCCGGCGACGGGGAAGGACCTCTGCATCATCTGCTTCCAGTGCGAGCGGATCTGCCCCGACCGCTGCATCCACATCGAGGCGGAGGGGAAGGGCAAGGAGCGGGTGCTCACCCGGTTCGACATCGAGATGGACAAGTGCTGTTACTGCGGGTACTGCGTCGAGGTCTGCCCGACCGAGGCGATCGTATTCGTGCCGCACTACGAGGCGTCGACGTACAACCGTGACCGGCTCTGCTATGACCTCGACGACCTCCACGCGGCCGCGCCGAAAGAGCCGATCGCGCGCGGGATCGTGGGCGGGGTGGTGCGATGACCCCCGCGCGCGTCGCCCAGCTGCTGGCGTGCTTTCCCCACATCCGCGACCTGGGGGCCGAGCAGCAGGTCGAGCAGGCGAAGGCCGACGAGGAGTGGCAGGGCAAGGAACGCGAGTGGCAGGCCGCGGTGGAAGCGGCGAAGGCGGCGGGGAAGCCCGCGCCCCGCCCGCTCAAGCGCGAGGAATCCAAGATCTATCATTACCATCAACCGACGTTCCTGGTGCCCCGGGACGAGATCCTCGATGTCTGCCGGTGGCTGCGGGACAATCCGGAGTTCGACATGGCCTACCTCTCCTTTGTGTCCGCGATCGACTGGCCGGATCGTTTCGAGGTCGTCTACCGCCTGGCCTCGCTGGTGCGCGGCCATGCCGCGGTGCTCAAGGTGGCGATCCCGAGGAACGATCCGCGGATCCCGTCGGTCACGGGGCTGTGGCGGGGCGCCGACTGGCACGAGCGCGAGGCGTACGATCTCTTCGGTATCGTGTTCGACGGCCACCCCAACCTCCGCCGGATCATGATGAGCGCGGACTGGAAGGGCCACCCGCTTCGCAAGGACTATGTCTACGAGGACCCGCAGTGGCTGGTGGACATTGCGACCGAGCGGCAGCGGGAGATCGCGGCCACGGGGGAAGAATGGGAAGGCCGCGGGTCGCGCACCTAACCGCGCCGGTCCCCTCCGCCCCAGGGCTCGCCGCGTTCCGCGGTTCATCCTTTCGCTCCGCCCGCCGTCATCGGGGTAGGGTCCTAATTTGCTACTCTGACGCGGTTTTTACCCACCAAGCTGAGAATCTATGGACAAGACCTAAGGCGTGAGGATGTAGAGATGCTCAAAGACTACCTGGGACTAGTCGAGAGGGCGTTCAAGGATTCCAAGCCAAATGAGGGTAGCACCTCCGAAGACAACGACTCGAAGTAGGGGGATCACTATCTGATCGGGGGTATACCGTTAATAGAGTACATATGTTCGCTTTTCTAATTGACTAAGGGCGGCTCAGGAGGGTATACTAATCATGCGACTGGCAGGGTTTCCTTTTCTGAGACCCGACGGCTTCGGCCACCAGTTGCCTTTCATTTTCCATCGTTTTCTTCGGGGTATGGGCA
>DATEHM010000195.1:0-2997 GCA_035279545.1 bacterium
GGCGAGCTGATGAACGTTCCGGCGGCCTCCGCGGGCGCGGCCGCCGCCGCGGGGGCGGTTCGGATCCTCTACGGCGGGAGCGTCAAACCCGACAACATTCGCGAGTTGCTCGGACAGCCCGATATCGACGGTGCCCTCGTCGGCGGAGCCAGCTTGGACAGCCAAGCATTCGCCGCCATCGCCCGGGCGGCGGCGGGGTAACGGTTCCCCGCGCCTTGCCCGGCCGCTGCCGCTTATGGTACTGTTAATGGGCGAATGGTGGAGGTGTGCTGGTGACGAACGTGGTCCTCATCCTGCATTTCATGTTTGCCGTCGCGGTCATCGGCGTGATCGTGCTCCAGGGGCCCAAAGGCGAGGGTCTCGGCTCAATCGGGGGCGGGGGGGCCAGACTCTTTCACGGGCCGAAGCCCCGAGAGACACTGCTCCTCCGGGTGACATCGTCGCTGGCGGTGCTCTTTGGTGCGACGTCCCTGTATCTAGTCTTGACCCACTACGGCCGTTTGTTTCGCTAGCGCTCTGTGACCCGCGAGCTTCCACCGCTGTCCTCAATCGAGGACGTCCACCGCTATATCGTTGACGGGACACAACGCCTGCACAGTGCGACTCACCGGGAGATCCTCGCCGGCCTGACCACCGACATCTATTTCGTCCGGACCATGGAGATCCTTCGATCCCTCGGGCTGGCCGAGACCCCTGTTGTCGCGGAGGTGTTCCCCAGCCAGGACGGGCTCTGCGTGGGGGTCGAGGAGATCCGATACCTCCTCCGCGACCGTGGGGTAAACATCTACAGCCTCGCCGAGGGGGAGCGGTTTTTTGCCCGGGAGATTGTCATGCGAATCGAAGGGCCGTATGCGCAGTTCGGCATGTTCGAGACGGTGCTCCTCGGCATGCTCGCCCAGCCAAGCGGGTGGGCGACGGCGGCGCAGGAGATCGTCACGGCGGCTGCGGGGAAACCCACGTATGTCTTCGGCGCACGCCACGTCCACCCCGCCGTGGCGCCGGTGATGGAGCGTGCGGCGTTGATCGGAGGCATGCGGGGAGCGGCCTGCATCCTTGGCGCCAAGCTCGCGGGCCAGCAGCCGGTCGGGACCATGCCGCATGCCTTCATCCTCATCGTCGGCGACACGGTGCGGGCGGCGACCGCGTATCACGAGCAGATGCCCGAGCGCGTTCCCCGTCTCGTCCTCGTCGATACGTTCACCGACGAAGCGGTTGAAGCGCTCCGGGTCGCGGAGGCGCTCGGACCGGATCTCAGTGCGATCCGGTTGGATACCCCCCGGGAGCGGGGGAGTGTCACCCCCGACCTGGTTCGGGAGGTGCGAAGCCGCCTCGACCTTGCTGGGTACAAGCACGTCCAGATCTTTGTCTCGGGAGGGCTCACACTCGAGCGCATTCGCGCGCTGGCCGAGGCGGGAGCCGATGCCTTCGGCGTAGGCAGCCACGTTAGCGCGGCCCCCCCGATCGACATGACGATGGACCTGCGCGAGGTGAATGGCAGGCCGCTTGCGAAGCGCGGCCGAACTCCGGGGCGGACGCCGAGCGCGAGATTGCGCCCCTAGGTGCCGTCACACAATCGCCACCACCAGCCGGTTGGCACACCATGTCCCGCCCAGAGCGGCTCAATCTGGCCCACCGACTCCACGATTGACACTCTTCTCGGGCGGTCCGTATAATGGGGTCGCACCGGGATGCCGTGGCGCTAGTTGCGCGACGGCATCGCGTGCCGGGATGGCGGAACCTGGCAGACGCGCACGTTTGAGGGGCGTGTGGGGTAACCCGTGGGGGTTCAAATCCCCCTCCCGGCACCAACGCTAGCACACAGATCGGGCTCCAGGGCGAACATTCCCGCGAAATTCCTCACCACCTGGGCGATTAGGTGTTTGCCTTCGCGACGAATTACGATCTTATCCACCGCCATGGAGAGGAGCCGCCGCGCCTCATCGAGGTTCGTCCCCAGCGTCGTTTGCAGGTCGCGTAGATAACGTTCCACCGCGGAGCGCACTGATACGACGGCAGCTGGACGCCGTCTGGTCTCAGTCATCGCGTGCTCGAGTGCGGTCACGCGGCGCTCCGCGTCTTCAAGCATGGTCTTCGTCGTCGGGGTGATGATGCCAGCTCGGATGGCTGCAGCGATGTTCTCGAGCTCCTGCCGCGCCTGCCGGAGCGCGGCCTCACGTTGCGCGACTGTATCCGCTGAGTGCTGGAGCGCCCGCGACAGCGCGGCGTTTACAGCGCGTTCCAGGTAGGCGACCCGGTGCGGGGCAAATAGGCCGCCGAAGATGTGGGCGAGGATTTTTTGCACGATCACCTCCTGTCGCGCGACGCGGTTGTTCTGACAGACGGCGGAGCCCCGATCGGCATGGACCGCACAGCCGTAGTGCCGCACGCCGCGGTGATGGTGTTTGATGACAAAACGGCCGCCGCACTCCGCACACAGCATGAGGCCGGAGAGCAGGTGCCTGGGTCTGCTGCCGTGCGTCGCCAACTCCTGGGTCCACGCGCGCTGCTCGCGCCGCGCCTGCACACGTTCCCACAGGTCCTGCGGCACAATGCGGAGATCCGGTGCATGCGCAACCGTCCACTCGCTTCTCGGACGAACGCGCATGATGCGCCTGCCGGTCTCCGGGTCACGAACCTTGGCGCTGCGGTTCCACACGACCTCACCGCGATAGATCGGGTTGTTGAGAATCCCGAACCCTTTCTTTGAGGAACCGTGGATCGTCGAAGGCATCCAAGATCCTGTGCGTCGGCCACGGGCGGTTCGCGGCGCGGGAACACGCTCCTGATTGAGACGTTGCGCGATGGCTCTCGGGATGAGTCCACTGGCATAGAGTTGATAGATATACCGCACAACCTCCGCCTCTGCGGGGTCGATCACACGGCGATGGCCGATGACGCGTCCGGTGTCGTCTTTCACCGGCTCCGACCGATAGCCGAAAGCACGGCCGCCGGCGCTGAGGCCGCGGAGGACGGCTCCCTCCAGGCCGCGCCTGGTCT
>DATEHM010000196.1:0-9361 GCA_035279545.1 bacterium
TCCCCCACCAGCAGCAGCGGGCCGGTGTGCGGGGCAACCTCGGCCGCGAGCGCCTCGGGCGACGCCACCACCGGGGGCAGGAGACACACCGGGCGGCCGTCCCGCTCCAGACGATAGAGCGCGCCGGCGACCTCACCGCGATGCGCGTCGAGCACCGGGAGGACCGCCCCCGGAACGCCGGGGACGCAGGCGAGCGCCTCGAGGGTCCCCACGCCGAGGAGCGGCACCCGGCCGGCCTTCGCCCAGGCCGCCGCCGTGGCGATCCCGATCCGCAGCCCGGTGAATCCCCCGGGGCCGCAACTGACCGCGAGCCCCTGAATCGCCGCCGGCCCGAGGTCGAGCTGGTCCAGGAGCTGGCCGACGACCGGGAGGAGCCATTCCAGGTGGCGCATCGGCGCGCGCAGCACCGCCTCGGCGAGCACCCCGGAATCGTCGACGACGGCAACGCTCGCCACCGGGGTGGCGGTCTCTATCGCCAGGAGCCGCATCCACGCACCGCCGCCACCAGCCGTTCGTAGCGCCCGCCACGGGGGATCAGGCGCAGGCACCGATCGGAGTCCCCGCGACCGAAGCGCAGCTCGATTAGCAGGTGCGCCGGCGGGAGCACGCCGGCCGCCCGCTCCGCCCACTCGATGGCGACGACGCCGGGGCGGTCGAGGATCTCCTCCAGGCCCAGTCCCTCCAGGTCGGGCGCGTCGAGCCGGTAGAGGTCGACGTGCACGAGCGGGATCGCCCCGCGGTGCTCGTGGATCAGCGTAAACGTGGGGCTGCGGACGGCGCCCGAGACCCCGAGCCCGCGGGCGAGACCCTGCACGAGGCAGGTCTTTCCCGCTCCCAGCGGGCCGGCGAGCGCCAGGACGGCTGCGTCCCTCTCCGCGGCCTGCCGCAGCGCCACCCCCAGGGCCTCGCCGGCGCGCCGGGTCTCCTCAGCGGTGTGCGTGCAGTTCACCAACGCAGCGTCGGGGGCCGGCGCGCCTTCGGCCCGGGCTCCTCCCATCCGCGCCTCGGGCCCGGCTACGTGCGCCGGTCGTCCTGGGCTTTCTTGAGAAATGGGGTGATCAGGTCGATCGGGACGGGGAAGATGATCGTCGAGTTGTGCTCGGCCGCGACCTCGGTGAGCGCCTGGAGGAAGCGGAGCTGGAGGGCCACCGGCTGGGTCGCGATCTTCTCGGCCGCCTGCACGAGCCGCTCCGCGGCCTGAAATTCACCCTCGGCGTTGATGATCTTGGCGCGGCGCTCCCGCTCCGTCTCCGCCTGCTTCGCCATCGCCCGCTTCATCGAATCGGGGAGGATCACGTCCCGCACCTCGACGAGGGCGACCTTGATCCCCCAGGGCTCGGTCTGCACGTCGATCACCTGCTGCAGCTGCAGGTTGATCCGGTCGCGCTGGCTGAGCAGCTCGTCGAGCTCGTGCTGCCCGAGAACGCTGCGCAGGGTGGTCTGGGCCACCAGGTACGTGGCCTTGGAGAAGTTTTCCACCTTCACCACCGCGTCCTCTGGGTTCACCACGCGGAAGTAGACGACCGCATCCACGGTGACCGGGACGTTGTCCCTGGTCATCATCTCCTGCCGCGGCACGTCCAGCGTCACCACGCGCAGGTCGATCTTGATCATGCGGTCGACGATCGGGATCAGGAGAATCACGCCCGGCCCCTTGGCCTGGAGCAGCCGGCCGAGCCGGAAGATGATCCCTCGCTCGTACTCCCGCGCGATCTTGACCACGGAGGAGAGGAGGGAGAAGAAGGCGATCACGAGGATGATGATCACCGGACCGACGAACCCGAGGACGGTCATGGCGCGGACGCCTCCTCCCGTTTCACCTGCAGGCGCAGCCCGTCGACGCGGGCCACGCGCACCCGGCCGCCCGCGGGGATGGTCCCATCGAGGCTCTCGGCGCTCCACAGCTCCCCCTGCACGAACACGATCCCGGCCGGGCCGAGGTCGCTGCGCACCACGCCGACCGCGCCGATCAGCCCCTCCCGGCCGGTCTGCACCCTGCGGGCCTGCGCCCGAATCCCGGCGCCGACCGCGAAGGCGAAGAACCCGCCCGTGACCGCGGCCATCGACAGGATCAGCGTCAGGCTGATCCTGAGAAACGGTGCCTGGCGCTCGGTGAGGAGCAGCGATCCCAGCACAAACGACACCAGGCCCCCGGCGGTGAGGATGCCGTGGGTCGGCACCTTGATGTCGGCGATGAACAAGATCAGCGCGAACCCGATCAGGAACAGGCCCGCCACGTTCACCTCGAGCACCGCGAACGACGCCAGGGCGAGGATGAGGGCGAGCCCGCCGATCACGCCCGGGAACACCGACCCCGGATTGCTGAGCTCGAAGATGATCCCGTAAATCGCCATCGTCATCAGGATGAACCCGATGTTCGGATCGCTCAGCAGCCCGAGAAACTGCTCGGTCACGTCCATCGGCATCTCGACCAGGCGCGCCCCCCGGATGTGGAGGCGGCGCTTGCCCGAGGCGGTCTCGACCTCCCGCCCATCGAGTTTGGCGAGGAGGTCTCGCGGAGTGTCGGCGATGAGATCGATGACGTGCAGGTGGAGCGCCTGGGTCTCGGTGATCGACACGCTCTCGCGGACCGCCTTCTCCGCCCAATCCGCGTTGCGGCCGCGCCGGGCGGCGAACCCCCGAATCTGCGCCACCGCATCGTTGGTCACCTTGGCGATGAGCGTCTTCCCCTCGGGGCTCGTCCCCCCGTTGCCGACCCCCACGGGGTGCGCCGCGCCCAGATGGGTGGTCGGCGCCATCGCGGCGATCGTGGCCGCATAGCTGATGAAGACGCCGGCGGAGGCGGCGCGGGACCCGCTGGGGTAGACATAGACCACCGTCGGGACATCGGTGTTGAGCATCGCCCGGGTCATGTCGTCCATGGACTTGAGGAGACCCCCCGGGGTATCCATCTCGATGAGCAGGGCCTGGGCGCCGGTCTGCTCCGCCTCCCGGATGCCGCGGATGACGTACCGGGCGGTTGCGGGCGCGACGACGCCGTCCAGGTGGACCACGTCCACGATCGGCTCGGCCGGGGGGGCCGGCGGGCTCCCCACCCCCGGGGCAGCGGAGGCGGCCCAGACCAGCAGCACAACCGGGACCACGATGGTGAAGATCTGGAGGCCGGCGCCCATCCGGGCGAGCCGCGACATGCGGTGCTGTTCTACACCTCGGAACGACGCTCCTTTCCCCCCGACGCGCCGGTGGATCGGATGTGACCGGCCGGCCACCCAGCGAGTGGATCGGCCCGCCGGGGGCTATGGCGACCCCCGCCCGGCGTCCCCGCCCCCGCTCCGGCGGTGGAGGTCACGGACATCGTCAAGCGTGTTGATCTCCTCGGGGGGCTTGTCGTCTCGGACGCGGACGATCCGCGGAAAGCGGAGGGCGAAGCCCGACGTGTGGCGCGCGCTTTCCATGATCTTGTCGAACGCTACCTCGAGCACGATCCGCGGCTCGACCAGTCGGACGCGGCCAAGATCTTTCACCGTATGCGCGAGGAACCACTGCGTCAGGCGGGCGATCTCGGCGTCGGTCAACCCCGAGTACGCCTTGCCGATCGTGGCCAGGTGGTCCCCCGCGCGCACGGCAAAGGTGTAATCGGACAGCACCCGCGCCCGCTTGCCGTGACCGTACTCGGCCGCCACGACGACCACGTCGAGGGTGGCCAGCCCCGGCTTCCACTTCAGCCACCAGCGCCCCCGCCGGCCGGGCTGGTAGGATGCGTCGGGCCGCTTCAGGACGATCCCTTCGTGCCCCGCCTCCCGCGCCTGGCGGAAGCGCGCCTCCGCCTCCGCGGGGGTGAAGGCCAGGGTGGCCCGGCTCATCCGCACGACGCCGCCCCACCCCAGGTCGGCCATCGCCTCCCGCCGTCCCTCCAGCGGGTCGCGCAGCAGATCGCGGCCATCGAGGTGGAGCAGGTCGAACGCCATCAGGACGACGGGGATCTCTTGCGTCAGCACCCCCGGGCTCTGCCGCCCCAGCCGGCGTTGGAGCCGGGCGAAGGGCAGCGGCCGGTCCCTCTGCCAGGCGACGATCTCGCCGTCGAGGAGGTAGGTGGCGGCGAGGGCCGACAGCGCCGGGTGGAGCTCCGGGTAGGCGCCGGTCACGTCGTCGAGCGTCCGCGAGTAGACGACCAGCCGCTCGGAGGTCCGGTGGATCTGCACCCGGATGCCATCGTACTTGTCCTCCACGAGGAGCGGCGGCGCTCCGGGGACGAACGCGTCGTCGATCGCGGCGATCGATCCCGCGAGCATGAAGCGAAACGGAGACCCCGGCACCAGCGTGACGCGGCCCAGGGTATCCGCGCGGGCCCGGACGGCCACCTCCCCCGGGTCGGCGATCAGCAGCGCGGCCTGCCGCACCGCCTCCGGCGTGCGGCCGAAGGCGCGGGCGATCGCGGGCAGGAGCAGCCCTCCCCGCAGCCCGACCCGCAGGTCGGCGGTGAGGATCTTCACCAGGAACTTCACCTCGAGCGGGATCGCGTCTCGGAAGAGCGCGCGCAGCGCCTCATGCTTGATCCGGCGGGACGCGGGGCCCTGCGCCGCGGCGATGGCGGCGAACGCCTCGGCCGCCGCGGCGAGCGTAAGCGGCCGGGGGAACAACGAGGGCGCCGGGGGACGGCGCGACACCAGCGCGCTCGCGGTGTCGCCGAGATCGCCGTGGACCAGATAGGTGCGGCGAAGCTCGTCCTCGCTCGCTCCCGTGAGCTCGGTCAGGACGTCGGCGATCAGCGCCCATCCCACCTGGAGCCGGCGCGGATCGCCCGCGGGGAACACCGCGCCGGTGACGAAGGGGCAGGCGCGCCTGAGGTCGCCGTCGTCCAGGGTGGCGAGGTAGGCGGCCAGCCGCTCGATCTTCCCCAGGGTGGCCGAGATCCCCAGCACGTCCTCCAGGGTCGCCGCGAGCGCGGAGAAGGCGGAGGAGGTCATCGAGGGATCACGCAGGCCCGCCCCGCGCGGCGTGCCGCTGCGGGGCGGTATCTTCGGGTTCGAGCCCTCCGGGAAGGACGCCCTAGAGGGTGGACCCTGCCAGCGTGAGGCACGCCATCGTCACGGTGTACGCCTGCTCGCCATCGCGAGCTTTGTAGGCGGTGGCGCGCGCGTTCACCCTGGTCATGCCGGGAATCAGCATGCACTGGTCGGCCATCGCCGTGGTCACCCAATCGAGCTCGACGACGAGGGGGCGGGGAAGCGTGAGCAGCTTCAGGTCCCTCGCTCGCTTCAGCCCCCGGGTCGCGCCTTCCTTGATCTTCCGGCGGGCCTCGACCGGCTGGAAGGACTTGGCGGCCACCCGACCGATCGGCTCCTTCACCGCCACCGCCTCCACCTGGGACAGCAGCCGCTTCGCCTGCGCCACCGCGGTGGAATCTCCGGTGACGAGGGCCACCGGGACTTTGTAGTATCCGGCGAGCGCGGCGTTGAGGCCGGCCTCGCCGACCACGAGGTTCCCCAGCTTGATCTGACGCACCGTCGTGCTCCGGTAGGTGTGGTCGAGGATGGCGTTTTGGGTCCCCGCCGAGGCGTGGTAGCCCGTGAAGAACACCGCGTCGAAGGAGGTATCGATCCCCTGCATCATCCCGTGCGGCTTCGGTCGCCCGCTGATCAGTTGCGCCTGCGGGTGGAGCTCCTCGATGAGGAGGTTGCGCATCGTCCCGTGGGAGTCGTTGACGACGATCTCCTTGGCTCCCGCCTCGAGGGCGCCGAGAATAGCGGCGTTCACCTCCTCGGTCATCAGCCTTCGAAACCGGGCGTAGTCGGGCTTATCGACCGTGACCTGGTCCCGATCCGTCACGCCCGCCGTGCCTTCCATGTCCGCGGAGATGAAAACCTTCATGTAGCCCCCCCTGGTGGGACCGTCATGGACCCGGGACGATTACGCGCCTGGGCGTCAGGATACCTTCTCCAGGGTGAAAACCGGCCGCATCTCGCCGACCTCCCGCCCATGGTGGTTGCGGATCACCGGATGGTGGATCGCGTTCAGGGGCTCCGCCTCGCCGGCGGCGATCACCCCCAGCTGGGCCAGCGCCTCGACGGCGACCGCCCCCAGGCCCCGCGCGTTGCCGTCTTCGACCTTCACCGCCACTCCGAGGCCCCGTCCCACCAGGCCGATCCCGAACACCCCCTCGGCGCCAGTCTTGCAGAAGAGCCGGTCTCCCAGCGCCGAGAGGATCTCGGTGTTCATCCGGCCCGTCCCCCCGACCAGGCGGGGGTAGCTCCGCATGGCCCCGGTGACTCGCCGGGCCGCCGCCGCCCTGGGAGCGGGCAGGTCGGCGGGATCCGCCAACACCGCAAACGCCCGGGCGATCTCGCGGAGCGTCAGGTAGAACGTCGGGACCCCGCAGCCGTCGACCCCGAGCGGAATCGCCCCGGCGGGGAGCCCGCAGCACTCGCCCAGGATGGCTGCGATCTCGCGCTGAAGCGGGTGGTCGGATCGGAGGTAAAACTCCACCGGCCACTCCCGGTGGCGGCAGGCGGCCAGCATGCCCGCGTGCTTGCCCGAGCAGTTGTTGTGGATCGCCGTCGGCGGCCGTCCGTCCCGCACGAGCGCGTCGGCGCTGGCCGGGTCGATCGGGAGGTGCGCGCCGCACCGCAGGGCCTGTTCGTCGGAGCCGGCCTTCGCCAGGATCGCGCGGACGGTTTCCACGTGAATGGGCTCGCCGGAGTGGGACCCGCAGGTCACCGCGACCTCCTGGTCGGTCAGCCCCAGGGCGTCGGCCCCACCCGACTCGATCAGCGGCAGCGCCTGAAACGGCTTGGCGGACGATCGCAGGAACGTGGCCAGGTCGGTGGGGCCGGCCGCGTAGAGGAGTCGTCCGGTGCGGTCCGCGACCGCGACCGCGCCCCGGTGGAGGCTCTCCAGGTGGTGCCCGCGGCGGACCTCGACGAGCGGGGGACTATCCAACCCGCTTCCTGGACGCCGCCTCGACCAACGCGCTGAACAGTTTGCCGCAAGCCCCGATCCGCCGCCACATCCGCTCCGGATGCCACTGCACGCCGATGGCGAACGTACGGCCCTGGACCTCGACCGCCTCGATCAGGCCATCGCCGCGAGCTTCGGCCGAGCGGGCGACGACGGCAAATCGGGGCGCGGGGCGATCGACCACCTGGTGGTGGAAGGTATTGACCCCCAGCCGGTCCGCACCGACGATCTCCGCGAGCCGGCTGCCGGGCACGATCCCCACCTCGTGAACCGCGGCATCATCCGCCGGCTGAGGGACCGCCTCCCGCTGGTTGTGGCTGCCGCGCGCGATGCCGACCTGCACGATATCCTGGTAGAGCGTGCCGCCCCCGGCCACGTTCATGACCTGAGTTCCCCGGCAGATGCCGAGGATGGGCAGATCGCGCTCCAGCGCTCGGCGGGCCAGCGGGATCTCCAGGGCGTCCCGCGGATGGTCGACGTCGACCCCCAGTCCGTCTTGGAGCCGCTGCCCGTAGGCCGCGGGGTCGATGTCCCGCCCGCCGCTGAGCAGGAGTCCGTCCAGCATGTCCAGGACCGCGTCGGGGGATCGCCCCTCACCCGGGAGGAGCGGCACCGCCTTCCCCCCGGCGGCCTCCACCGCGTCGACGTAGTTTTGCAGTTGGGCGGGATCCTTGCCGGTAATCCCGATCCTTGGCCGACCGACCGTCGCATCGCGCATGGCAATACTGTACGTGGCAAGCCGGGGAAAGTCAAAGCGCGGGGTCGTCCTCGATGAAGGCGTCGCGGAGCAGCTTGCTCTGCCGCTCGAAGGCCTGGCGGGGGCTGCGCGAGTCCTTCATCATGCTGACCTCCTGCGCCAGCAGTCTGGCGACGTGCAGGGTGTGGGTCTCGCGCCGCCGGCTGTTGCGGATGTACAGGGGGTGGTCGCGATTGATGTAGATCGTGCTGCCTTCGGAGAACGCCTCCCTCCCGTCGACGCCGAAGTGATCAAGGCAGCAGGTGACCCCCGCCTCGCCCAACCTCACCCGCTGCACTACCGCGTTGGGGGTCAACCGGCGGACCCGCGGGGCCCGCTTGCGGCGGGGAGGCGCAGGCGGCGGCCCGGCTCCCGGTCCCCCGGTGGCCGCGGCATCGGGGGAGGCCGGGGGCACCTCCTCGACGGCCGCCTCCTCCGGCGCCGCATGCTCCGTCCGCTGCTCGGACAGGACCCCCGTGCCGCCCAACGCCCCCGTGGCGCGCGCATAGGGGACGGGGCCGAAGGGCGAGAGGTCGGGGTTCTTGGCCAGGGCGAGCTGGATCCGGCGGAACGCTTCGCGGACCGCCTGACGCGTCCTCTGCCTCTCCTTCCGGTCGGACAGATGACCGAGGGCCCGCCGCACCTCGACGAGCACGCGGTCCATCACCTCCAGGAACGCGCGGTATTCATCGCGATCCTTGAGGAACCCTGATCGATCGGCGGTGACGGGCAGGAAGTCCGCGTGCACCTCGCCCTTGATGCGGGCCGCCTCGCTCCCCCACCCCGGCATGCCAAAGAGGTCCCTGCGCACCGTCACCTGCTTGACCTTGATCTCGATCCCCGGATCCGACGTGGAGGCCAGGTGCGCGGGCACGATCACGACCTCGCCGTGGACGGGCCCGAAGGCCGTCCCCTCGAGGAACGGGATGCGGTGTCCCGGCAAACGTTGCGCGGACACCCGGCGCCCGTTCAGGAAGACGGCGAAGTCGGGGGCCCGGAGCGGCACGCTCTCAACCAGCCGCCGCTCCACCTCGGCGGGATCAAAGCGCCGGAACAGCTGCGACAGGGTCACGGTCGTGCCGGGGCCGCGGGCCGGATCGGGGGGAAGCATCTGCAGCGGCAGATCCCAGCGATCCCCGGCGCGCTCCCAGTCGTTCTTGTCGAAGATCACCTCCGCGGCAAAACTCCCCTGCTGCGTCGCCACCGTGAACCTGCCGCAGGCCGAGAGCGTGGCAAACTTCCCGATGCCGAACTGGCCGATGCGGGGGCGTCCAAACCGGGGGGACTTGGGGTGGACGCGCTTGTCCGAGGTACCGATGGTAAAGTACTCGCGCAACCCGTCGAAGTCCATCCCCAGGCCGTTGTCCTGCACGCGGATCGCCTCGTCCGTGATCGAGACGTGGACCTCGCTGGCGTCGGCATCGTACGCGTTGTTGACGAGTTCGCGGATCAGCTCCACGCTCTCCGCGTACAGGCGCTCCCCGATGGTGACGAGGTGGCTCTTATCGACACGGACGAGCAGGGTCACGGGGTCCATCACCCAGTCCTATACGGCGGCGAGGCCACCGCCTCCTGGACCGCAAAACCCTCGCGCCCCGGCTTCACCGGCTAGGTGTGTGTCCGAGAAATGACATTCGAACAGGACTTTAGCGTGCTAAAGTGGAATTTCTTTTCATGCCGGATAAAGAATATCGCCCCTATCATCCC
>DATEHM010000197.1:0-4580 GCA_035279545.1 bacterium
CCCCGGGACGCCGCGGCGATTCGAGCGGCGTGCGGGTCGGACTTCCTCATCGTCTGTCCGGGGATCCGCCCGACGGGAACCACTCCCGACGATCAACGCCGTGTGCTCACCCCGCGCGAGGCGATCCGCGCCGGCGCCGACATGCTCGTCGTCGGCCGGCCGATCACCCGGGCCATCGATCCGCGCGGCGCGGTGGAGGCGGTGGTGCGGGAGATCGCCGATCCCGCGGAGGCGCGTTGACACCCGCGGGAGCCGGTACTATAATGCGTTCAATTACCTGGAGCGCATCTGGCGCCGGGCACATCTGGAGGGCCCACATCGGGTGGGGTTGCTGGACGACGTTTCCGAAGTGTTGATCCGCGAGGACGAGCTTCGGGCTCGCGTCGCGGATCTCGGTCGACAGATCAGCAAGGACTACGACAGCAAGACACCGCTCCTCGTCGGCATCCTGAAAGGCGCTTCGATCTTCCTCTCCGACTTGATCCGGCAGGTCACGATTCCCTGCCTGATGGACTTCATGGCGACGAGCTCGTACGACGGGGGCACCGAGAGCTCCGGGATCGTGCGGATCCTCAAGGATTTGGATCAGACGATCGAGGGCCGGCACGTGCTCATCGTCGACGACATCATCGACACCGGGTTCACGATGGACTACCTGCGGGAGACGCTGCGGGCCCGGTACCCGGCGAGCCTCCGGATCTGCGCGCTGCTGGACAAGGTCAGCCGGCGGCGCCGCCACGTCCCCATCGACTATCGCGGGTTTGAGATCCCCGACAAATTCGTCGTCGGCTACGGCCTGGACTACGGGGGCATCTACCGGAACCTGCCGTTCATCTGCGTGCTGAAACCGGAAGCGTACACCTGATGGCCAGGGCGTACGCTTGGCGGACCCGCGCGACGCGACAGTAGGGAGGTGAGCGAGGATGGAGTTCATCGGCAAGGGTCGGGCGGCGCGGCGCACCTACGGGTTTGACGAGATCGCCCTGGTCCCGGCGTCGGCGACGGTGGACCCGAGCGACATCGACGTGTCTTGGCGGGTCGCGGACCGGACCTTCCCGCTCCCGATCGTGGCCTCGGCGATGGACAGCGTCGTGGACGTCCCGCTCGCCGCCGCCCTCTCGCGCCTCGGCGGCATGGCCGTCCTGAACCTGGAAGGGGTGCAGACCCGGTACGCCGATCCGGGGGACGTGCTCGACCGATTGGCCGCGTCCCCGGCCGACAAGGTCATCGGCCTGATGCAGGAGGTCTACCGCCAGCCGATCCAAGACGACCTGGTCGCCCACCGCATCGAGGAGATCCGAGACGGCGGGGGAGTCGCGGTCGTCTCCACCACCCCCGTCCAGGCGGGCCGGCTGGGGCCGCTGGCGGCGGAGGCGGGCGCCGCCGTTTTGCTCGTGCAGTCCACCGTGATCACCGAGCAGCACCGCAGCGACCGCGGGGGCGCACTCTCGCTCCGCGAGCTGACCGCGTCCATCGACATCCCCGTGATGGCGGGCAACTGCGTTTCCTACGAGGCGGCGCTGCAGCTGCTCGAGGCCGGGGTCGCCGCCCTGTTCGTCGGGGTGGGGCCGGGCGCGGCCTGCACCAGCCGGAAGGTCTTGGGGGTCGGCGTGCCGCAGGCCACGGCGGTGGTCGATGTGGCCGCGGCGCGCGCCGAGTTCGAGCGCAGGACGGGTCGGCACGTGCCCATCGTCGCCGACGGCGGGATCGCGGTGGGGGGGGACGTGGCGAAGGCGGTCGCCTGCGGCGCGGACGCGGTGATGCTGGGGAGCCTCTTGGCCCGGGCCGAGGAGGCCCCCGGGCGCGGGTTCCACTGGGGCATGGCGACGCCCCACGCGGCGTTGCCGCGCGGCACGCGCATCCGGGTGGGAACGACGGGGACCCTGCGCGACATCCTCTTCGGCCCGGCGCGCGTCGACGACGGTTCGCAGAACCTCGTGGAGGCGCTGCGCACGGCGATGGGCATGTGCGGCGCCCGCACGCTCCGTCAGATGCAGCAGGCGGAGATCATCATCGCCCCGGCGCTGTCGACCGAGGGCAAGACGCTGCAGATCGCCCAGCGCGTAGGCCAGGGACGCTAGCGGGATGAGCCGGACGCTCGAGGAAGGACGGCCCGCCGGCGGGCGCCGCGAGTCCGGCGCGGCGCAGATCCCCCGATCGGTGCAGGATCTCGTCGTCGTCCTCGACTTCGGGGCGCAGTACAGCCAGCTGATCGCCCGCCGGGTCCGCGAGCTGCACGTGTACAGCCTCCTCCTGCCGTTCGACACCCCCATCGCGGAGCTCAAGGCGCTGCGTCCCCGGGGGATCATCCTGTCCGGCGGGCCGGCCAGCGTCTACGACCCAGGCGCCCCGCGCTGCGATCCCGCCGTGTTCGCCGCCGGGATCCCCACCCTCGGGATCTGCTACGGCATGCAGCTGATGGCGCACAGCCTGGGAGGGCGCACGGGGCCGGCAGCGGGCCGGCGGGAGTACGGGCGCACCCGGTTGTTTGTGGACGAGTCGGAGGGCTCGGACCGGCTCTTTCACGGCCTGGAGCGGCGCCTGCTCTGCTGGATGAGCCACGGGGACACGGTCCACGCGCTCCCGGCGGGGTTCGAGACCCTCGCCCACTCGGACCACAGCCCCCACGCCGCGATCGCCGATCGCGTCCGCCGGCTGTACGGCCTGCAGTTTCACCCGGAAGTCTCCCACACCCCCTGGGGCACGGACGTGCTGCGGAACTTCCTCTACGACGTCTGCGGGTGCGCCGCGTCGTGGTCGATGGCCTCGTTCACCGAGCGCGCCGTGGAGGAGATTCGCGACCGGATCACGACCGGGCGCGCGATCTGCGCGCTCTCCGGTGGGGTGGATTCGGCCGCGGCCGCCGGGCTGGCGTTCCGCGCCATCGGCGACCGCCTGACCTGCGTCTTCGTCGACCACGGCCTGCTGCGCCGGGGGGAGGCGGCGCAGGTGGTCGAGGTCTTCCGCGACCACTTCGGCGTCCAGCTCCTCCACGTGGACGCGCGTGCGCGCTTCCTGGAGCGGCTGCGGGACGTCGCGGACCCGGAGCGGAAGCGCACCCTCATCGGCAACGAGTTCATCACGGTGTTTGCCGAAGAGGCCGTCCGGATGGGGCGGCCGGAGTTTCTCGTGCAGGGGACGCTGTACCCCGATGTGATCGAGAGCGGCACCCGCACCGCCGCCCGGATCAAGACCCACCACAACGTCGGCGGCCTGCCGGCCGAGATGCCGTTCCAGCTGGTCGAACCGCTGCGCACCCTGTTCAAGGACGAAGTGCGCCTGGTCGCCCGCTCGCTGGGGCTGCCAGAAGAGATGGTGTGGCGTCACCCGTTCCCGGGGCCGGGGCTCGCCATCCGGGTGCTCGGCGAGGTCACCGAGGACCGGCTGGCGATCCTGCGGGAGGCGGACGCGATCGTCACCGAGGAGATCGGTCGC
Source organism: bacterium (assembly GCA_035279545.1). GTDB lineage: Bacteria > Sysuimicrobiota > Sysuimicrobiia > Sysuimicrobiales > Segetimicrobiaceae > Segetimicrobium. Next base: position 3,436 of record DATEHM010000197.1, read on the forward strand.
AGCGGGTTGGGGCGGGAGCTCTGGCAGGCCTTTGCCGTGCTCCTGCCCGTCCATTCCGTGGGCGTCGCCGGGGACGCCCGGACGTACGGGCACGTCGTCGCGGTCCGGGCGGTGACCAGCCAGGATGGGATGACGGCGGACTGGGCCCGGCTGCCCGCGGACCTGCTGGAGACGATCAGCAGCCGCATCACCGGAGAGGTTCGAGGGTGTAGCCGCGTCGTCTACGACATCAGCAGCAAGCCGCCTGCTACAATAGAGTGGGAATAACCCCGAGAGGAGGGGCCGTGGATTCGATCACGGGGCCCGCTCCCGACGTTGACGCTCTGCTCAACCCCGCGCAGCGCGAAGCCGTCCGGCACGGCGACGGGCCGCTGCTCATCCTGGCCGGGGCCGGCTCCGGGAAGACCCGCGTCCTGACCTACCGCATCGCCGCGCTGATCCGGGACCGGGGCGTCCCGCCGCAGCGGATCCTGGCGGTCACGTTCACGAACAAGGCCGCCGGCGAAATGCGCGAACGGGTGGAGCGCCTGGTCGGCCCGCCCATTGCCCGCGCGGTGTGGATGGGGACGTTTCATGCGATCTGCAGCCGGATCCTCCGTCGGTCGGGGGCGCCCGTGGGGGTGGACCCTCGGTTTACGATCTACGACAGCGACGACCAGCGGGCGCTGATGCGCGAGGTGGTCCGCACGCTCGATGTCGACGACCGCCAGTTCCCGCCGGCCGCCGTGCTGGCGGCGGTGAGCCGCGCCAAGAACGAGCTCGTCGACCACGTCGCCTTCGCCCGGCGGGCGGAGACCTTTCGCGACGAGGTGCTGGGCAAACTCTACGCCGCCTACCAACGGCGGCTCGACGAGTGTCACGCGCTCGACTTCGACGATCTCCTCGTCCGCACCGTGCAGCTCCTGCGCGAGCACCAGGCGGCGCTGGCGGAGTACCAGGGGCGCTTTCGCCACATCCTGGTCGATGAGTATCAGGACACCAACCACGCCCAGTACCTGTTCTTGACCCTGCTGGCGCGGTCGCACCGGAACGTCTGCGTCGTCGGGGACGACGACCAGGCGATCTACCGGTGGCGGGGAGCGGACGTCCGCAACATCCTCGGGTTCGAGCGGGACTACCCGGACGCCCGTGTGATCAAGCTGGAG
>DATEHM010000198.1:0-4962 GCA_035279545.1 bacterium
AGCGTCTGGCCGCCCAGCGAGGGCAACGTCCCGTCCGTCGCCGGAATCGCGTGCCCGTGGGGACAGGTCGCCGGGTGCTTCAGCACATCGTCGAGCCGGGCTTCCACCTCTTCGCTGATCACGTGTTCCATCTTGCAGGCCTCGTCGTACACGCGCTCGAGGGGCATCCGCAGCACATCGGTGAGCAGCCGTTCGGCCAGCCGCAGCCGGCGGACGACCTGCGTGGCGATGTGCATCCCCGCATTCGACAGTTGCACTCCCTCCACCCCCGACTCGAGATAGCCAAGATGCTCGAGCCGCTTCAGCATCTCGGACGCCGACGGGGCGGACACCGCCATCGCCTCGGCCACCCGCGAGGTGGTGACCCGATGCCCGTGGTGAGCGATGACGAGCACGCTCTTCAGATACATCTCCGTCCGTTCGATTTTGGCGATGTCGTGGGTCGTCATCGGCGATGCTCCTCCCCTGGGGAGTTACCTACGCATGGAAACGGTCCCTCCTCCCCCCCCGGGACGGGAAACATATCGGCCTCCGCCGACGCTCCATGGGGGGGCGGGGCCTCGGTGCGAGCCCCAAGCGCCGCCGTGCATTCGTGCGACGCGCGGAGGGGCCGCCGAATCTTCGAGCCGTTCTTGACACCCCTCACAGGTTAGGCTACCCTAACCCGTGTAGAGATTGTTGATGGGACCGCTTAACAATGTGTTCGACCTAGGGGAGGCCGAACGTCGGTGTTCAGCGCGTTTCTGATAACGCTGCGTGAGGGGCTGGAGATGTCGCTGATCGTGGGCATCATCTTCGCCTACCTTGCGCGGACGGGGAAGCGGCGGGAGTTCGGCGCGATCTGGGCCGGCGTGGCGGGGGCGGTGGCGCTCAGCCTCCTCACCGGCGCGGTCATTCTCGCGACGGCCGGGGAATTCCGCGGTCGTGCGGAGCAGCTGTTCGAGGGCGCGGCCATGGTCACCGCCGTGGGCGTGCTCACGTTCATGGTGTTCTGGATGCAGCGGCAGGCGTCGGCGATCCGCAGCGAGCTCCAGTCGCGCCTCGGCGATGCGCTCCGGGCGGGATCGCGGGGGGCGCTCGTGGCGCTCACCGTCGTGTCGGTCGGCCGGGAGGGCATTGAGACGGCGCTGTTCCTGTTCGCGGCGGTCCGCGCCTCGTCTCCGATCCTGGCGCTGAGCGGGGCGATCCTCGGGCTGGCCTGCGCGGTGGTGCTGGGGGCGCTCATCTACCGCGGGAGCCACCGGCTCCGCCTCCGCACCTTCTTCAACGTGACCAGCGTGCTGCTGCTGCTCGTTGGGGCCGGCCTCCTCGCCCGCGGGGTCGGGGAGTTCCAAGAGGCGGCGATCCTGCCCCCGCTCGTCGCCCACCTGTGGGATACGCACGCGGCGATCCCCGAGACGTCGGCGCTGGGGAACCTGCTCCAGGCGGTGTTCGGATACATCAGCGCGCCGTCGCTGCTGCAGGTGGCGCTGTACCTCGCCTACCTTGCAGCGGTGGGCTGGTCCTTCCTCCGGCCGACGGCGGCCCCGGCGGGCAGGCCGGGGACGGACGGCGTGCGGCGGGCGGCGGACGCTCCGGCCCAGCCCAAGGTCTGACCGGAGATGCGGTGCATGGCCCGCTGGGCGGCGGTGATCCGGGTTTTGGCGCTGGCGGTCTGGATCGGGGGAATGGTGTCTTTGGACTTCATCGAGGCGCCGCTGCGGTTTGGCAGCGGGGTCATTACCCGAAACCAGGCGGTGGCGCTGGGACAACTGGTCATTACCCGGTGGGTCTGGGCCGAGTGGATCGTCGGCGCGATCGCGCTGATCGCGTCCCTGGTTGCGGCCGCGCCCCGCTGGGCGACCGGACTCGTCGCGCTGATGCTGGCCATCGTCTCCGTGCAGGGCGCGCTCCTCGCGCCGGCAATCACCCGCCTCGCCGCCGGGCTCGATTTCGTCAACCGCACCGTCGATCCGCGGTACGCCTCGATCGGCCGGCTGCACGCCCTCTACGCGGCGTTGGAGCTCATCGTCCTCGTCGGCGGGGTGGGGCTGCTGGCCGCGCAGGCGTGGCCGGGGAAGCGCTGAGGCGATCCCGCGTGCGCACCGGGTGGCTGGTCGCCTGCGGTCGCCTGCCGTACGGGGAGGCGTGGGCGCTCCAGCGCGCGCTCGTGGCCGCGCGCCAGGCGGATCGAATCGAGGATACGCTGCTGCTCGTCGAGCATCCGCCGGTGATCACGATCGGGCGGGCGGGCCGGCCGGCCAACATTCTCGTCTCGCGCTCGCTGCTGGCCGCGCGGGGGATCGACGTCTACGAGACCGAGCGGGGCGGGGACGTCACCTACCACGGCCCCGGCCAACTGGTCGGGTACCCCATCCTGAACTTGCGCGCGCTCGACGAGGACGTCGTCCGCTACGTCCGCCTGCTGGAGGCCGCGTTGATCGACACGCTCGGGACCTACGGCATCATCGCGCAGCGCCTGCGGGGGTATCCGGGCGTGTGGGTGGGGGAGGCGAAGATCGCGGCGATCGGGGTGGCCGTCAAGCGCAAGGTGACGATGCACGGGTTTGCCCTGAACGTCGCCCCACACCTGGACCACTTTGCCCTGATCAATCCGTGCGGGCTGGGAAAGCCGGTGAGCAGCATGGCCCGTCTGCTCGGACGGCCGGTGTCGGTGGAGGAAGTGGCCCCGGCGGTCGTCCGCGCGCTCGGCGCGGCGCTGGCGATGGAGTTTGCGCCGATCCCGGTCGAGTCGATTCGGTCGAGGGTGGGCGAGGCCGCTCGGTCCGGGCGGGGAGAGGGGAGCGGGCCCGCACCGGCACGAACCTAGAGGGAGATTCGCCAGCGAGGGGGGCCGCGGTGAAGACGCTTCAGGTGGGTTCGCTGCGGGCGGAGCCCGGGACCAAGGTGACCGGATGGCTCGAGGTTCCGGGGACGCCGATCCAGATGCCGGCCACGCTGGCGTGCGGGACCGAGCCGGGGCCGCTGCTCAGCATCACGGCGGGCGTCCACGGGGGCGAGTATCCTGGGATCGAGGCCGCGATCAGAACCGCGGGCGCGTTTGAGCCGGCGACGCTCCGCGGGTCGGTGATCGTCGTGCACATCGTCGACGTGCCGGCGTTTCAGGGCCGGAACATCTACATCTGCCCGCTCGACGGCAAGAATCCCAACCGGGTCTTCCCGGGCAACCCCGAGGGGACGGCCAGCGAGCGTCTGGCGCACACGCTCTTCACGCAGGTCATCTCCCGCGCCGACGTCTTCGTGGATCTGCACGGCGGGGACATCAATGAGGCGCTGGTGCCCTTCACGATCATCGCCGACACGGGGGACCCGGCGGTGGATGCGCAGACCCTTGCGCTGGCCCGCGTGTACGGGATCCGCTACATCGTCCGCGGCAGGGTGTCGGGAGGTACCTACGGCGCGGCCGCGCAGCGCAAGATCCCGGCGATCCTCACGGAGGCGGGGGGCCAGGGGCGGCTGGACGAGGAGCCCCTCCACGTCCATCTCCGCGGGCTCCGCAACGTGCTGCGGCACCTCGGGATCGTTGAGGGGGCCTGCGACCCTGTGGCGCCGCCGGTGGTCTTGTCCAAGTTTCACTGGGTGACCTCGGAGCACCGGGGGCTGTTCTATCCGACAATCGCGCCGGGCGATCAGGTGACGGAGGGGCAGGTGGTGGGGGAGACCCGGGATTATTTCGGACGGGCGCTCGGGACGATCATCGCCCCTGGCGCCGGGGTCGTCCTCTTCACCGTGATCACGCCGGCGACGAATCCGGGCGACCCCATGTTCGCCGTCGCCGCCCCGGGATAGAGGGCGTTGCCGGCGTACCCGCTGCGACGGATCGGGCCGGTCCCCGAGAGGGCCGGCCCGCTCTGTCGCTGCAGGCGACTGCCCTACATCGGCTCCTCGTCCTCGTCGTCTTCCATGCCCGACTCATCGTGCGATTCCGGTGCGGGCCGCCCCCAGGGATCCGAATGCATCGGCTCGATCGGGGAGATCGGCGCGGGAGGGGTGTACCCTCCCAAGGGCATCTGCCCCAGCGTAGGTGTCACGGGCTTCGGCTTGGGGCGGGCGACGGCTCGCTTCCGGGCCGGCCGCTTGGCCTTTGCCCGGGCCTTGACGGCCGCCCGCCTGGGCTTCGCGCGGCGGACCGTGCGCTTGGAGCGGCTGGCAGCCCGGCTCCGGGCGCGCGTCACACGCTTCCGGGACCCCGCCTTTTTGGTCCCGGCCTTGCGTCGGGTTGCTTTCCGAGCCATTCGTTGACCTCCCCTTTTCCGCCCAAGAAAGGATTTCGTTCCGCTGAGGATGTTCGGGGCGTTCCTTCGACGGGGTCGATAGTATTCCTTGTGGACTTCGTCGACGAGCCCGAGGAATTGCCCCTCCGCCCGGCGCGGCGGCGCTTCCGGTGGGGAGGAGTTTCCGGCGGCCCGGCGAATACGCGTCACCCGTGTAACGGGATGTCGGCGCCCCGCCGCCTCATCGCGCTTCTATAAAAAACTCGTTGTCGATCGGCACGTCACAGCAGCTGTCGGGGCATGGGATGCGGGAGCGAACCCGGTCTTTTTGGCGCGGCGCGATCGCCGCCACGGTGGTGTTGGTCACCGCCCTTCCCGTGATGGGGTCCGCCCCTCGATTGCCCAGGCCCGCTTCCAGCGCCCCGCATCGACTTGGGGCGGCCGCGCCCACCTCCCGATCGGTACTCGCATCCTCGCCCGCGTCCATGTTGGACCGGGTCCAAACGCAGCTCGTCTGGCGGCGGCGGCGCCTGGCGGAGGTCGTCCGGCAGGAGCGATGGGCTCTGGCCCAGCTCTCGGGGGCTCAGGAGCGGCTGGAGCGGGCGAGCGCCCACCTGAATCAGACCGCCGCGGCGCTCACCGGCACCGAGCACGCGGTGGCCAGGGCCACCCAGACCCTCCAGACCGTCACGACGCGCCTGACGCACCACGAGATCGTCATGGGCGCCCGCGTCCGGGCGTTCTACGA
>DATEHM010000199.1:0-7207 GCA_035279545.1 bacterium
GTACCGGCCGCAGTTCTACTTTCGGACGACGGACGTGACGGGGGACATCAAGCTGGCGGACGGGGTGGAGATGGTGATGCCGGGGGACAACGTGACGTTGGAGGCGGTGCTGATCACGCCGATCGCGTTGGAGGAAGGGCAGCGGTTTGCGGTGCGGGAAGGCGGGCGGACGGTGGGGGCCGGGGTGGTCGCCAAGATCATCGAGTAGGCCCCTCGCCCATCGCCCATGCGTGGGCGATGCGCGAGGGGATGGGAGGAGCGGGGGATGGCACAGAAGATCCGGATCAAACTCAAAGCCTACGACCATAAGGTCCTTGACCAGTCCGCGGAGAAGATCGTGGACACGGTCAAGCGCACCGGCGCCCGCATCTCCGGACCGGTCCCCCTGCCGATCGATCGCAACGTCTACTGCGTCATCCGCTCACCGCACATCGATAAGGAATCGATGGAGCACTTCGAACTCCGCACCCACAAGCGCCTGATCGATATCCTCGAGCCGACGTCCAAGACCGTGGACGCCCTGATGCACCTGGATCTGCCCGCCGGCGTGGACATCAAGATCAAAGTCCTGGCCGGGGCGGAGTGACCCCATGCCCGCATTGCTAGGTCGAAAGCTCGGGATGACCCAGATCTTCGACGAGGCGGGCAACGTCGTGCCCGTGACCGTGGTGGAGGCCGGCCCGTGCCTGGTCGTTGGCCTCCGCACCCCCGCCCGCGAGGGGTACACCGCGGTGCAGTTGGGGTTCGGCGAGGTGGCGGAGGCCAAGATCAGCAAGCCCCGCCGGGGCGTCTTTGCGAAGCGGGGGCTCAAGCCACACCGGGTGATTCGTGAGATCCCGGTCGCGCAGGGCGAGCAGTTCGAGGTCGGCCAGGCGATCAAGGCCGACGTGTTCGCCAAAGGCGATCGCGTGGACGTCGTCGGCGTGAGCAAAGGCAAGGGGTATTCGGGGACGATGAAGCGGCACAACTTCGGCGGACAGCGGGACTCGCACGGGGTCAGCCTGATGCACCGAGCGGTCGGCAGCATCGGGTCGAGCAACATCGCCCGGGTGTTCAAGGGCAAGCGCATGCCCGGACGACTGGGGGGGACGCGCGCCACGGTTCGCGGCCTTCGCGTGATCTCGGTCGACCTCGACCGCAACGTGCTCCTGATCCGCGGCGCGCTGCCCGGTCCCCGCGGCAGCCTCCTGCTCGTCCGAAAGGCGGGAGTCGCGCGCGCATGAGCATGGTGGCGGTCTACGACATCGAGGGCAAGCAGGTCGGGGAGGTGGCCGTGCCCGAGGCGTTCGCGGGCAAGCCCCACACCGCGGTGCTCCACGAAGCCGTCGTCTGGCAGCTCGCCGGGCGCCGCCGCGGGACGCACGCGACCCTGACCCGCGGAATGGTGGCCCGCTCCACCCGGAAGCTGTACCGCCAGAAGGGGACCGGCCGCGCCCGACACGGCGGCCGGGGAGCGCCGATCTTCGTCGGCGGCGGGATCGCCTTCGGGCCGCACCCGCGGGACTACAGCTACCCGCTGCCGAAGCGCGTCCGGCGGCTGGCGCTCCGGTCGGCGTTGTCGGCCAAGGTGGCGGCGGGGCACCTCGCCGTGCTCGACCGGTTGGACCTGCAGGGGCCCAAGACCAAGGTTCTGGCCGGGTTGGTGCGGGGGCTGGGCTGGGAGGCGCCCGCGGGCCGGCGGGGCGGCGTGCTGCTGATCATGGCCGGGCCCGATCAGGTGGTGCGGCGCTCGGCCGCCAACCTGCCGGGGCTCCGCGTGCTCCCCGCCACGGCGCTGAACGTTCACGACATCCTCGCCTGCCAGCACCTCTTGGTCACCCGAGAGGCGCTCGAACGGATCACGGAGGCGTTTGAGCGATGATCGACCCCCGGACGGTGATCCGCCGTCCCATCGTGACGGAGAAGAGCATGCGCGGGACGACGATGAACAAGTACACGTTCGAAGTCGATCGGGCATCGTCCAAGCCGGTGATCCGGGATGCCGTCCAGCGCCTCTTTCGGGTCAAGGTCACCAAGGTGAACGTGATCACCATCCCCGGGCGGGAGCGCCGGCGCGGGCAGCACTACTACCAAGAGGCGGCGTACCGCAAGGCGATCGTGACCCTGGCCGAGGGCGACAAGATCGACCTGGAGAAGCTCGGGTGATGGACGATCGGCGAACCGTCACGATGGCAGCGTCGGGGGGCGGGCCGCTCCGGACCGCATCGGGGTCCCCGGCGAAGCGGACGCCTTGGTGGCGGCGAGGACCCCTGGCCGATCTCGTGATCCTGCACCAGCTCGATGCCGGATGGAACGGAGGCCTGATCGTATGGGCGTGAAGAAGTTCAAGCCGATCACCCCCGGGCGGCGGTTCATGACCGTTTCCACCTTCGAGGACATCACGTCCACAGAGCCGGAACGGGGGCTGATCCGACCGCTGACGTCCCACGGCGGCCGGAACGCTCAAGGCAAGCTGACGATGCGACACCAGGGGGGCGGGCACAAGCGTCGCTACCGGTTGATCGATTTCAAGCGGGAAAAGGACGGGATCGCGGCGAGGGTCGCCAGCATCGAATACGACCCGAACCGATCCGCCCGGATCGCGCTGCTCCACTACCGGGACGGGGAGAAGCGGTACATCCTCGCCCCCGTTGGATTGGGCGTGGGCGACGTCGTCGCGTCCGGCCCGCAGGCCGAGATCAAGCCGGGCAACACCCTCCCGCTGCGGGCCATCCCGCTCGGGACCACGGTGCACAACCTGGAGCTGCAGGCGGGACGGGGCGGACAGGTGGTGCGCAGCGCCGGTACGGCCGCCCAGGTGATGGCGAAGGAGGGGAACTACGCCCAGGTGCGACTGCCCTCGGGCGAGGTCCGGATGATCCACCTGGACTGCCGGGCGACCGTGGGCCAGGTGGGCAACCTCGACCACGAGGCGGTGACGATCGGGAAGGCCGGGCGGTCGCGGTGGTTGGGCGTGCGCCCGTCCGTGCGCGGCGTGGTGATGGATCCGTCGAGCCACCCGCACGGGGGCGGCGAGGGCAAGTCCCCGATCGGGATGCCCGGGCCGGTGAGCCCGTGGGGGAAGCCGACGTTGGGCTACCGCACGCGGAAGAAGGCGAAGCCGAGCACGAAGTTTGTGGTCCGGCGCCGGAGCCAGGCATGAGCGCGGCGTGCCGGCGGCGGGATTGCACGAGGAGGCGCTCGTAGATGGGCCGGTCGGTGAAGAAGGGACCGTTTGTCGACGGGCATCTGCTGGAGAAGGTCCGCGTGCTCAACAGGTCGCGCGAGAAGCGCGTGATCCGGACGTGGTCCAGGCGCTCGACGATCGTGCCGGAGATGGTGGGGCACACCATCGCCGTCTACGACGGGCGCAAACACGTGCCGGTCTACCTGACCGAGAACATGGTCGGGCACAAGCTGGGGGAGTTCTCGCCCACCCGCACGTTCAAGAGCCATGGGGCGCGGGTGGAGAAAACGACCTCGGTCAAGCCGGCGGGCCCGGGTCCATCCGCGGCACCGGCGACGCCGGCGCCGGCGTCGTGAGGGAGGGGAGCTCATGGAAGTGAAGGCCGTCGCCCGATACGTGCGCATCTCCCCCCGAAAGGTCAGGCCCGTCATGGATCTGATCAAGGGGAAGGCGGTCGATGAGGCGCTGGCGGTCCTGCGATTCTCGCCCAACCGGGCGTCGCGGGCGGTAGCGAAGGTGGTCAAGTCGGCGGCGGCCAATGCCGAAAACAACCTTGAGCTGGCTCGGGACACGTTGCTCGTGTCGCGGGCGTACGTCGACAGCGGCCCGAGCACGCGCCGGATGCAGGCGCGGGCGCGCGGCCGGGCGGACGTCATCAAGAAGCGGAGCAGCCACATCACTGTCGTGGTGCAGGGCGAGTAGGGAGGCGGCCGGTGGGGCAGAAGATCCATCCGATCGGGTTGCGGCTCGGGATCATCAAGGACTGGGAATCCAAGTGGTACGCTGAGAAGAACTTTCCCGATCTCATTCAAGAGGATCAGGCGCTCCGCCGCCACATCAAGCGAAAGCTCGGGCGCGCCGGCATCTCGCGGGTGGAGATCGAGCGAACCGACAACCGGGTCCGGATCACCATCCACTCCGCCAGGCCGGGGATCATCATCGGTCGGGGCGGCACCGGGATCGACGCGCTGAAAAAGGAGCTCGATGCGCTGACCGGCAAGCAGATCCAGCTCAACGTCCAGGAGATCCGGCGTGCCGAGCTCGAGGCGGCGCTGGTCGCGCAGAACGTCGCCGGTCAGCTGGAGCGGCGGGTGGCCTACCGGCGGGCGATGAAGCAGGCGGTCGCCCGCAGCCTGCGCAGCGGGGCGAAGGGGATTCGGATCTCCTGTGCCGGGCGGTTGGCGGGCGCCGAGATCGCCCGGTACGAGTGGTACCGGGACGGGCGGGTGCCCCTTCAGACGCTCCGCGCCGATATCGACTTCGGGGTGGCGGAGGCGCTGACCACCTACGGCCGGATCGGGGTGAAGGTGTGGATCTACCGCGGAGACGTGCTCCCCGAGCGGCGCCGGCCGGGAGAGCTGCGGGGCCGTGCGGGGGAAACCGTCGTGCTCCCGTCCCGTGCGCCGCGGGTGATGGTGCAGAGGAGGCCAGACACGCATGTTGATGCCCAAGAGGGTAAAGTTTCGTAAGACCCACCGCGGGCGGATGCGCGGCGAGGCACACAGCGGCGCGTCCGTGGCCTTCGGCGAGTTTGGGCTCCAGGCGTTGGACCGGGGGTGGATCACCGCGCAGCAGATCGAGGCGTCCCGCCGCGCGGTGACGCGCTTCATCAAACGCGGCGGCAAGCTCTGGATCCGCGTGTTCCCGGACAAACCGGTGACGAAGAAGCCGGCGGAAACCCGGATGGGCAGCGGGAAGGGCACGCCCGAGCTGTGGGTGGCGGTGGTGCGGCCCGGTCGGGTGATGTTCGAACTGGCGGGGGTCAGCGAGGACGTGGCCCGGGAGGCGATGACGCTCGCCGGTCACAAGCTCCCGATCAAGACCAAATTCGTCCACCGCGTCGAGGGGCAGGTATGAGCGCCGAGGGGTTGCGAGAACTGAGCGAGGCCGAGCTCAACAAGCGCCTGCAGGAGGCCCGACAGGAGCTGTGGACCCTGGGGCTGCAGCGGGCGTCCGGCAAGCTGCTGAACCCGGCGCGGGTGGTCCTGGTGCGTCGAACCGTGGCCCGGCTCCTCACGGTGATGGGCGAGCGGTCCGCACCCGGCGGGGAGCGTCCGGCGGGAGGGAGATCGTGATGGCGCAGCCTGAGGGCGCGCGGGCGTCCCGAAAGACCCGGGTCGGCACCGTCGTTGCCGACAAGATGCAGAAGACGGTCGTGGTCGAGGTCGAGCGTGCCGGCCGCCACCCGCTCTATAAGAAGATCGTCCGGCACAGCCGGCGGTTCAAAGCGCACGATGAGGCGGGCCAGGCGCATCTCGGCGACAAGGTGCTGATCGCCGAGACGCGGCCCTTGAGCAAGGACAAGCGGTGGCGGGTGGCGCAGGTGCTGGAGCGGGCACGCTAGTGGACCGCGGCGAGCGCGTCGAGACGGAGGGGCACGGATGATCCAGAACTACACCCGGCTCCGGGTGGCGGACAACACGGGAGCCCGGGAAATCATGTGCATCCGCGTGTTTGGGGGGTCTCGACGGCGGTACGCCGGGATCGGCGACGTCATCGTGGCGACGGTCAAGCAGGCGATCCCCAACAGCGCGGTCAAGAAGGGGGAGGTCGTCCGCGCGGTGGTGGTCCGCACGACCCACCCGACGCGCAGACCGGATGGGTCGTACATCCGTTTCGACGACAACGCCGCCGTGCTGATCACCGATCAGCAGAACCCCCGCGGCACCCGGATCTTCGGACCGGTGGCGCGGGAGCTGCGGGACAAGGCGTTCATGAAGATCATCTCCCTCGCGCCGGAGGTTCTGTAGATGCGGACGGGCGTGCACGTGCGACGGGGCGATACGGTCGAGGTCATCACCGGCAAGTACAGGGGGAAGCGCGGCAAGGTCCTGCGCGTCATTCCCAAGGACGGCCGGATCATCGTGGAGGGGATCATGGTGGCGAAGCGCCACATGAAGCCCAACGAGAAGATGCCCTCGGGCGGGATTGTGGAAAAGGAGATGCCGTTCGTCGCCGGCAAGGCCATGTTGGTGTGCACCCGGTGCGGACGCGCGGTTCGGTTCGGGCACCGGGAGATGGACGATGGGTCCAGGGTCCGCGTCTGCCGGCACTGCGGCGAAATCATCGACAAGGCCTAGGGAGCGGGAGATGGCACGGTTGCGTGAGCGGTACAAAAACGAGATGGTCGCCGACCTGCAGAAGCGCCTGAACTACACCAACGTCATGCAGGTACCCCGGGTGGAGAAGGTGGTCATCAACATGCGCGTCGCGGATGCGCTGCAGGATCAGCGCCACCTGGACAAGGCGGTGGAGGAGCTGACGCTGATCAGCGGCCAGCGGCCGGTGATCACCCGCGCCCGCCGGTCGATCGCCGCGTTCAAGCTGCGCGCCGGGAACCCCATCGGCTGCAAGGTCACGCTCCGCGGCGAGCGGATGTACGAGTTCCTGGATAAGCTGTTCAACATCAGCCTGCCCCGGATCAAGGACTTCAAGGGGCTCCCCACCCGGTCGTTCGACGGGCGGGGGGGCATGAACATCGGGATCCGGGAGCAGTTGATTTTCCCGGAGATCGAATACGACAAAGTGGACAAGATTCGCGGAATGGACATCTCAATCGTGACGACGGCGCGGACGGACGAGGAGGCCAGAGCGCTGCTCCGGACCCTCGGCCTGCCGGTCCGCGAGGGGGCGAGTTAGCATGCCGAAGAAGTCCCTGCTCCTCAAATGGCGGCGGCCGCCGAAGTTCAAGGTGCGCCAGTACAGCCGGTGCCGGTCCTGTGGCCGCCCCCGGGCGGTGTTTCGGAAGTTTGGGCTGTGCCGGATCTGCCTGCGCACCATGGCGCATCGCGGGGAGATCCCCGGTGTGGTGAAAGCGAGTTGGTGAGGTGACGCAGTGGGTGTGATCACAGATCCCATCGCAGACATGCTGACCCGGATCCGGAACGGGCTCGTGGCGCGGCACGCGCAGGTGATGGTCCCCACCTCCAGGATGAAGTTGGAGATTGCGAAGATCCTGAAGGCGGAAGGGTTCATCGCGGATTTCCAGCGGGACAAGGACCATCCCCAGGTGCTCCGGATCCAGCTGCGGTACGGGGAACG
>DATEHM010000200.1:0-13879 GCA_035279545.1 bacterium
AACGGCGGGGCCGACACGGTGAACCCGGGGATCGCAAAGTAGCGGGCCTGCCACAGGGGCAGCGGAGGAGACGATCCCGCCAGGGCGATCACCGCCCCGTCGGGCATCCGCGTGAGATCCTCCGGCGGCATGAGCGGGCGAACACGGGGAGAGATCGTTGCGCTCCGGTCCCCGCGTCCCCTGGTCGTCAGCGAGACGGCCGGCACCGTCGTCTGCCCCATCCAGGCACTGATCGTGCGCGCGGTCTCCAGATCGCCCGCCCGAAACAGGAGCTTCGTCTCGGTGTTGCCCACCAGGGTGCGCGCCTCGACCCGTCCGTAGACCTCCTCGATCTGGCTCAGGACCTGGACACCCAGCAGCATGCTGATGCCGCGCTCGCGTAAGGTGGGAAGGGCCTCGCTGAGCCCCGGGAGGTAACCAAACTGCCGAAATTCATCGAGGTAGAATCGAACCGGGCACCGCAGCCCGACGCGTTCCGACTGCTCCACCAGGTCGTCCAGGAGATCGGCGATCAGCCACGCGACGATCGGCTGCAGGCGTGATCCATCCGTCTCCGGCATCAGAATGTACAGCGCGGAAGGCTCTTGTCCGATTCGCCCGAGATCGAAGTCGTGCCCCGTCGCCTCCACCACGAGCGGATCCGCCCACGGTGCAAGGCGCTCGAGCAGGCCGGTCACCGCGGCCTCCTGGACGCGACGCTCGCGGGCGGAGAAGATCCCGTGGCGGTCGCGGACTTCGGCGATGCGGCTGGCCCGGAGGATCTCCCGCAGAAGAACCGGGCCCCCCATCGCCAGGCGGTACACCTCCCCGACGGTGTTCCCCCGGCAGGCGCGGTCCTGCTGCACGTGGAGGAACAGTAGCGCCGCAAGATCGGCGGTCGCCGCGGCATAGACGCGCGCGTCCCCGGAGAGACCGCGCGGCGTCGTATTCTGCACGAGCAGCGCGGCCTTCCGTTGGGCCGTCCCGACCGACTCGACGCGGGCGAGCGGGTTGTACCCGACGGATCCCTCGAAGAGCGGGCAGAACAGGTACGCCCTCGTCCCGTACCGCCCCGCGGTGACGTTCCAGAGCGACCGGGGGCCGGCTTTGACGTCCAGCACCACGATGCTCTCGCGGCCGGGATCTCGCAGGAGCAGGTTGGGTGCGATCACGCCAGCGGTCTTCCCGCTCCTGGACGGGCCTACAACGAGCACGTGTCCGGATTGCCGCTCTTCGGTCAGGTAGAGCGGCTCCCGCAGTTCCCCCCACAGGCCGAGAAGAAAGGGGCCGGGGGTCATCAACGCCCCGGCCTCCGTCCGGTCCGCCCACCGCCCCGCGGCAAGCGGGCATGGTCTGCCGCCGGGCGCCCCGGTGGGGCGGAGCAGTCCCACCAGCACCGCCGCGCTGGCGAGGCTCACCCACAGCATCGGGGCGGAGCGGAGCAGCCCCATCCAAGCGACGAGGAGCGTCGCGGTGAGAGTAGCGATCCCGAGGCCTCTCCGCGTCATCGGAGTCCCCCCTCTCGTTCCGCCGGCGCGCGGACGCCCTGGGGGGGCGGGAAGATCCCCCCTGCCAGACCAGAGGGCGGATCGCCAGGCGGGGCGGCAGCCTCCCCCCCGACCGACGTGGCGAGGCCCACGGCGACCTCCGCCGCGGCGCCCGCCCAGAACCGTTCCACGCCGCACTCGCCGGCCAGCCGCGCCGCCTGGACGGCGCGCGCAGCGTCGCTGCAGGCAAACAGCACCCAGCTCGTCGCACGAACGTCCCAGAGCGGATCGTCGCGGCGGTGGTCCGCCATTTGGTGAAAGAGCCGGTACCGGGCGAATTTGGCCCGGAGGGCCAGCGGTGACATCGTCCCCCGGTCGAGTTCGAGGCAGTACATCCACTCGCAGCCGCCCGGGGAGGGGACCAGGATCACCGCATCGGAAACGAGATGGGTGACCCCCAGGTCCACCTGGGCGTGCTGGGCGCCGATCCACCGAAAGGCTCTCAGCCTCCCGGCCCGATGCAGGGCACACAGGTCGCAGAAGACCTGGTTGGTCGCGATGAGGTGGTCGATCTGCAAGGCGGCCACGGCCCACGCGCGGGCCCGATCCACCGGGGCCTCCGCCAGCGCTCCCGCGGCGGCGCGGCCGAGGGGGCCGAGGCTCCAGAACGCCCGCCGATCGTCGAATGCCCTGTGGCTGAGGCAGGTCAGCAGCCCGCGCCGGCCCAGCAGCGACAGCCGGCGGGAGGTGCTGCGCACGGATATCGAAGGGTAGCACACCTCGCGGATTTGCGCCGCGGTCAGGTAGCGCAGCTCGTTCAGGATCTCCAGCAGCGCACGGTCGCGCGGGGTCAACCGCATGATTGCGGCGGCAGGCATGACGGCCATCTCCATCATCCCCTTTCTCCAACATCAAATGCCCCGGCCGAGATTCGGCCGAGGGTGATCCCAGCTGGAAGTGATGTCTTCGGGTGAACCTAGAACGGACAGACTAGCGAAGGGCCAAATCGGTGCGAGGCACTAGAAGCGCAGAGGGTGTCGCGGACTACGACCGAACTCCACGCCGGCGCAGGCCGGCAGCCACAGTCGCGCGACGGCCACCCGCACGGACGAGGAGGTGCGGCACACCCGACGCTTCCGAGGGGTGAAGCGTCCACCACGCAGGGTGCCCCGTCCGCGCGGACCGGCAGGAAATCGGGGTTAGGCGTCTCCCGTGGCGACCTCAACATCCTCCATGACGTCGGGCTGACCATCGCCCGGAGCATCGGTCGAACCTTCTACCGTCGCCCCCTCGACGGCGTGTTCGCCCTCGCGCGGGCTGTCGAGAAACCAGACGCGATCACCCACGACCTCGGTGACGCGCCGCCGAGAACCGTCCTGAGTCTCGTACGCACGAGTCTGGAGACGGCCCTCCACCGCCACGAGCCGGCCGCGGGCGCAGTACTGCCCGACCTGCTCGGCCAGCTTCCGCCAGGCGACGCAGTGAATGAAGTCGGCGTCCCGATCCCCCGCCGAGTTTCTAAAATCCCGGTCGACGGCAAGAGTAAACTGCGCCATCGGATGCCCATTGGTCACATACCGCAGTTCCGGATCTCGTGTCAGCCGTCCGATCAGGTGAATGCGGTTCAACATCGGTGTCACCTCCGTGATGGTTTGTGTTTCAAGTCCGCTGCCCGTCCCTGCCCTGCGCGTTTGGGGCTCCACGAAGGGCCGCCCCGCTCCCGCCCGCCGCCGCCAATGGCCCGCGACAGGTTCGCCATCGACCACGATGGGCTCAGCGTATCACGGTGATGTTAAGATGTCAAGATATCTGAATATCAAGATCGCCCACCCACGCCCCCTTGGCACCGGTTACGGAAGATCTCGGCGGCGTAGCGGGGCGGCGCGGTCGACCCGTCCCTCCAGGGAATTGGGAGGCGGGAGCTTCCGTTTGCGGAGGCGCTGGGACATCCGCTGCATCCGTGGGGAATCGTGCCGATCGGCCGCGACCTACTCGCTTCCATCCTGGGCCTGGCCTCCGCTGCGTCGTGGGGGGCCGGCGACTTCGTGGGAGGGCTGACCGCCCGGCGGGCACATGTGCTGGGGGTGGTGGTGGTCTCGCAGTGCGCGGGCGTGCTGTTCCTGATCGCCCTGGCGCTCGTTCGCGCCGAACCACTCCCAGCCATTGCCACCCTGAGCTGGGCGGGCGCGGCCGGGCTTTCGGGCGGCGTGGGGCTGACCGCCCTCTATCGGGCCCTGGCGGTCGGCCAGATGGGGGTTGCGGCTCCCATCACGGCGGTGGTGGCCGCAGCCCTCCCGGTGCTCTACGGGAGCCTGTCCGCGGGGATCCCCGACACCCCCCGACTCGTGGGATTCGCCTTGGCGATCGCGGGAATTTGGCGGATCTCCCGGGGGAGCGAGCGGACGGAGCGACCTGATGGGATCGGCCCGGCGATGCTGGCCGGCGTTGGCTTCGGGGGGTTTTATATCCTCATCCATCAGGTCGGCGCGCCCGCCGTTTTCTGGCCGCTGGCCGCGGCCAAGATCACCCCGGTTGCCCTGATGTCCACCACCGCACTGCTCGGCCGTCGCCCGTGGGTCCCGACGATCTCGCTGATCCCCCTGTTGGCCTTGGCGGGGGGGTTGGACGTCGGCGGCAACGTCTTTTTCGTCCTGGCCTCCCAGACCGGGCGCCTCGATGTATCCGCCATCCTCTCCTCGCTCTACCCGGCCACCACGCTCCTCCTGGCGCGTGGGATTCTCAAGGAGCGCATCACCCGATCACAGGCGACCGGGATGGCGGCCGTCCTGATCGCCATCCCCCTGATCGCTGCCTGAGCGACTGGTGCCGCCCGGCGCGGGGCGATACGCTACAGGCGGCGGGGCCCGCGAGGCCGCCGCCCGCAGATCCGTGAGAGGAGGAGATCCGTGGGGGCGCACGATCGGTCGCCATCATCAGGATGTGGGGAGAGGGACTCGTCCCGACTCCTCTTCCGATCTGAGACGAACTCGCGTTGGGAATGGTCTCCGGAGGAGATCAGGCGCGTTGGCCACCGGGTGGTGGAGCTCATCGTCGAGCACTTAAGCACCCTGCCGCAACGCCCGGTGTTCCGACCGCTTCCCGAGGATCTCGCCGGGAACTGGTTCGCGGAAGGCGTCCCGCTGGTGGGCACAGAGCCCATGGCGATCCTCGACGAGTTTGCCGCACGGATCGAGCCGTATCCATTCGGCAACGGACACCCGCGCTTCTACGGTTGGGTCAACTCGCCCCCGGCCGTGATCGGGATCTTCGCCGAGGCCCTAGCGGCGGCGATGAATCCCAGCTGCGCCGGTGGGAACCACGCGGCCGTCTACGTGGAACGACTCGTGCTGAATTGGTTCAAGTCGATGCTGGGCTTCCCGCAGGAGAGCATGGGCCTGCTGGTCAGCGGGGGCTCGATGGCCACGCTGACAGCCTTGGCGGTGGCCCGCCACGCCAAAGCCGGTGCGAACGTCCGGGCGCGGGGCGTCCAGGGTCGTACCTCCCCCCTGACGGTCTACGCCGGAGACGAAGGACACAACTGCGTGCGCAAGGCGGTCGAACTGTTGGGGATCGGAAGCGACTACCTGCGCACCATTCCGTCGGACGCGCGCTTCCGCATGCGGGTCCCGGACCTCGAGGCCGCGATCGAGCGCGATCTCCGCAACCACGCCCAGCCCATCGCCGTGGTCGCCAGCGCCGGCACGGTCAACAGCGGGGCGATCGACCCACTTGATGCCATCGCCGCGGTGTGCCGGCGGTACGGCTTGTGGCTGCACGTGGACGGGGCGTACGGCGCACCGGCCATCCTCACCGACCGGTATCGCGAGGCGCTCGCGCCAATCGCCCTGGCGGACAGCGTCGCCGTGGACCCCCACAAATGGATGTACGTGCCGGTAGAAGCCGGGCTCGTGCTCGTGCGGAACGCCGCCGTGATGCGCGACGCCTTCAGCCTGGTCCCGCCCTACCTCCGCACCGACGGCAGTCCCGCCGGTGTGGGAGGCCTGCCATGGTTCAGTGAGTTCGGTTTTCAGCAGACCCGGGGGTTCCGGGCCCTTAAGGTCTGGATGGCCCTCAAACACCACGGGGTCAGGGGCTACGCCGAGGCGATCGACCGAGACATCGCCCTGGCCGACCATCTCGCCGCCCAGGTGGAGGCGACCCCCACCCTGGAGGTGGCGGCCCCACGAGGCCTCAGCGTCGTCTGCTTCCGGTACGCCCCCGCCCCTCTACGGGGGGACGATCACCGACTCGATGCCGTAAACAAAGCGGTGTTGGAGGAGATCCAGTTGGGCGGTGAGGCCTTCCTCTCCGGCACCACGCTGGGCGGTCGGTTCGTGCTTCGGGCCTGCATCATCAATCCGCGTGCCTCCCCGGAGGACCTCGATGCCCTGGTGGACCTGGTGCAGGCGGCAGGCGACCGGGCGGCGCGCGGGCTGTAGCCGGTATGAGAGTGTGAGGCGGATCTGCCCTACCGACGCCCGCCCGCGCCGCTGCCTTCGTGCCGGGCGCCGGCGGTCACCCGGTCCTTAGGGGTCCCCGCCGGACGGTTCAGGTTGGACTGAGCCTCCCGGATGGTCGGAAGCGGTCCATCGACGGTCCAGTAGCGGGTCCCCGCGACGAGGAGCCGCTCCGCCGGGAAACGGGTAATGACCTCGCATCCGTCTTTGGTCACGACCAGCTGTTCCTCGATCCGCGCCGCGGACCAGCCGTCCGAGGCGGGCCAGAACGTCTCCAGCGCGAAGACCATGCCCTCCTCGATCACCTCAGGGTGATCCAGCGAGACCAGCCGGCTGAAGATCGGCTTCTCCCAGATGGAGAGCCCGACCCCGTGGCCGTACTGCAGCGCGAACGCGGCCTCCTCGTCGGCGAACCCGAACTCCTCTGCCTTGGGCCAGACGCCGACGACATCGGCCGTGGTGACCCCGGGGCGGATCAGGCTCAATGCGGTGTCAAGGTAGTCCCGGCACCGCTTGTAGGCGTCCACCATCGCCGGGGAGGCGCTGCCGACGCAGAAGGTTCGGTAGTAGCAGGTCCGGTAGCCGTTGTAGCTGTGCAGGATGTCGAAGTACGCCGGATCTCCGGGACGCAGCACGCGGTCGGTGTACACGTGGGGGTGGGGGTTGCAGCGTTCGCCGGAAATCGCGTTCACCCCCTCGACGTGTTCCGATCCCAGATCGTAGCGGACCTTGCTCACCAGACCGACGCACTCATTCTCGCGCATGCCCGGGCGGATGGCGCGGAAGAGCTCCTCGTAGGCGGCATCCACCATCATCACCGCCGTGGTGGTCAGGGTGATCTCGTCCTGCGTCTTGATCTTACGCGCTTCCTGCATGAGGAGCTGACCATCGACAACGGTGATCCCCTCCCGCTGCAGCGCGAAGAGCACGAGCGGCTCGATCACGTCGACCCCCAGCGGCTCACGCGCCAGGCCCCGCGCCTCGAGCTCGATGCGGATCTTGCGGGCGAGGTCCGCGGCCCGCTCCGGATAGGCGCCGCGCGACGTGGAGATCCCGGCCCGCGATCGCTCGCCGAGCCAGGGACAGTAGAGCTGATGATGGCGGGCCGCCGAACCGAAGTCCCAGAGAATCGGCTCGTCGTCTTGGGGCAACAGCGCGAAGCGGACCAGTTTATCCATCGCCCAGGTCCCGATGTGGGTGGCGGTGATGTACCGGATGTTGTTCATGTCGAAGCAGAGGAGGGCGCCCAACTCCGAGGCCTTGAGCAGCCGCTTGACCCGCACCAGCCGCTCGGTGCGGAGCCGCTCGAAGTTCACCCGCTCCTCCCAGTCCACGGGTCTGCAGGCCAAAGGTCTTGATCCCCATCGCTGTCTCCCTCCTGGAGGTCCGGCCCCCCTCAGGTGCGCCCTCTAGACCATGCCAATCAAGACCGGCGACCCTCCCGTCCGACGGCGCCGAACGGGGGGAGCGAATCTTCGGGGGTCCGGCTCCACGGCCGGCCGAAGTAGTCCCGGTACACCAGCGCTTCGATCGGATCGCGGCTCCAGGGAACGCGTTCGGCGGGAACCCCGAACGGCATCACCCCAACCAGATCCCACGGGCGCGGGCAGTCGATGAGCACTTTCACCTTCTCCTCGATCCAGTGCGTGATCAGGGTGGTCCCGAGTCCCAGTCCCTCGGCCATCAGCCACATGTTCTGGGCGGCCAACCCCCCCGCCAGCACGTGCGTCGCCTCGCCGTGGATGTGCGGCCCGCCCTTGGCCGGATCGGCGATGAGCGCGATCGCGGCCGGCACCCGACTCCACTCGGGGGGCTCTCCGCGTCCGCGCCGGTACTCCGGGAACCAGTGACCGGAGATCCACGGATTCGTCGGCCAGGTCCTGCAGGCGAGCCAAATGTGCGCGGTCGCGCAGGACCACGTAGCGAACCGGTTGAAAGTCGCCCGCGGAAGGCGCCCAGGGCGCCGCCCGCAGCACCTCGAAGAGGCACTCCGCCGGAACGGGGTGCTCGACGAACCGGGTGCTCCGGCACAGCCCGGTCATCGTCGCCTCCAGGGTGGGGAGCGGCACCGCCGCCTCACGCTCAATCAGGAGCTCAGGCGGCGCCGCAGCGCCGTGGCGCTCCGATGAGACGAGATCGCCCAGCGGCAATCGGGGCAGGGAGATCTCCAGGATTTTCGGGTTGATGCGCTTGAGATCGGGAGAGCCCACCCCCATCACCCCGATGGTGTCCCACTCAAACGGAATGTCCAGCAGCTGCTTCAGCTTCTCCTGTGAGAAGTGCGTGTACATCACGAGGGCCATCCCGTAGCACCGCGCGACCGGCGCCAGGTTCTCGGTGGCCGCGGCCATCGCGATCTGGTGGTTCCAGGTGTTGTGGATGTGGCGGACCCCCAGGGCGGCGTTCGCGCAGACAGCGATGCAAAGGGGCGTCGAGTACCAGGTCTGCACGTACCCGCGAAGCCCCGACGGCTTGAACAGCCCCTCCCAGTGATTGGAGATGTCCTTCGACTCGCGGGTCAGCCGCTGGAGCTTCCGCTTGAGCGCGGGGTCGTCCAAGACGATGAACCGCACGGGGTAGCGGTCGCCCGCGGCCGGCGCCCATCGCGCCGCATCGAGAATCGCCTCGCGGGTGCCGGCGCCGACGGGGTGTTAGTGAAAGGCGCGCAAGGTCCGGCGCGTGAGCAGACCCCTGCGCACATCCGGGGAAGGGCTCAGGTCAAGGCGAGACCGCCACAACCATCGCTGTGCTCTTGTGAGTTTCACCGAGAACCCCTCCCGGCCCGCCGGAGGGGCGGCGCCCCACCGGCGAACCCCCAGGTGGAAGGGGGAGCCGGCGGCCGTGTCCGCGGGCGTTACGGAGAAGGTGCGGTGAGGACGTTGACGACCGGCAAGACGGCCGGCACCAGGGCGTCGTGCAGGACTCGCTGGGTGAGGAGGGAGCGGGAGGTGCCGAGGCCGGACGCCGCCTGCCGGGTCTCCGCCACGCGGCGTCCCTGTGCCGCGTCAAAGACCTGGATGACGAGGTTGGCCTCGGCGGTCGGGGGGCCCTCCCCGTCGGGAGGGATCGCCATGCCGCCGCCCGCAGCGTCCACGGCCAGCAGCGGGATCCACCCCAGGATCAACGCATCGGCCCCCACCGCGCGCGCCAGCGCGCCCAGCCGATCGTAGTGGAGGACGTCCACCTCCTGCCACCGCAGCGCCCCCTCCGCTCGTTCGATCGTCCCGCGAGGGATCATGGTAAACCGGCCGTCCGCCGCGCGCGAGAGCAGCACGGAAAGATCGTCGGCCGCAAAGCGCTCGGGGATGACGCCGACAAACATCCCCAGCGGGGTGGGAGCGTAGAAGTCCACGACCCCCACCGTTTTGACGCCGGTGGCGGCGCCCCCGGGCTCTCCCGACAGGGTGACCGCGCTCACGAAGACTGCGAGTGCCACGGCTCTTTTCCAGCTCATCGGCGACCCTCCGCACCAGGAGTCCTTTCCCTGCGTGCCGTCCGCTTCCCTGTCATGGTTCCTCTTCCTTGCAACGGTTCTGCCACGCCCGCCGAACCCGCGCGGGGACCGCGCGCAGCGGGGGGGGACGACGACCGGCCGGGCGCGGAGTGGTATAATCGCCGGTAACGTCCCCGGTCACTGACCCGTAGGAGCCTCATGCTCAGCCAACGATTCTGGGAGTACATCCGCCGGCACCGCCGCGCATACCTGTGGGGGTACGCGGCGGTGCTCGCATCGATCCTCATGGCCCAGTTGTCCCCCTGGGCGCTCAAGCTCGCGATCGACGGCATCCGTCAAGACGTGTCGAGCGCGCGGCTGCTCACCTACGCGGGCGTCCTGGTGCTCCTCGCGTTGCTTGAGGGGGCCTGCAACTATGCGATGCGCATCCAGATCCTGGGTGCGGCGTACCGGATGGAGGCGGAGCTGCGGCGGGACTACTTCGCGCACCTGCAGCGGATGCACCTGGGGTTCTTTCAGACGGCGAAAACCGGAGACCTGATGGCTCGAGCGGTCAACGACATCCGGGCGGTCCAACGGTTCGCCGGGGTCGGCTTGATGCGGTCCTGCCATACCACCGTCATGCTGGTCGTCTCCGTGGCGTTTATGTTCTCGATCGACGGCCGACTGACGGTGTGGACCATGACGGTCCTCCCCATGGTCACCGTGCTCTTCGTGGCCCTCGGGCGGGAGATTCACCAGCGGTTCGACCGCGTGCAGGCACAGTTCAGCGCGCTCTCCACGCGGGCGCAGGAAAACTTCAGCGGCATTCGCGTCGTCAAGGCCTTCGCCCAGGAAGAGGCCGAAACCGCCAGCTTCCGCGTCGAGAACGAAAAGATCGTGGGCACCAACCTGATGCTGGCGAGGATTCAAGGAGCGCTCTGGCCGTCGATCGGGCTTATCCTGGGCATCGCGGCCGTCCTGCTGCTGTGGCAGGGAGGAAGCGACGTCATCCGGAGGCGGATCACGCTCGGCCAGATGGTGCAGTTCTCCTATTACCTGGCCCGGCTCAGCTTCCCCATGATCGCGTTGGGATGGGTGACGAACCTCTGGCAGCAGGGGCGGGCATCGATGGAGCGGCTGGACGAAATCTTCATGCGGTCTCCACAGATCGCGGACGCCCCGAACGCCGTCGTGCTCGACGCCCCGCAGGGCCGGATCGAGTTTCGCGACGTGAGCTTTGCCTACGGCACGACGCCGGTGCTGCACCACATTACCCTCTCCATCCCCGCGGGGAGCAGTGTTGCGATCGTGGGCCCCACCGGGGCCGGGAAGAGCACGCTCGTCAACCTGATCCCGCGCCTCTTCGACGTGACCGACGGACAGGTGCTCCTCGACGGCCACGACGTCCGCGAGATCGCCCTCCCGTCGCTCAGGCAGGCGATCGGCATCGTCCCGCAGGAAACCTTCCTGTTTTCCGACACGCTGTCCCAGAACATCGCCCTCGGCGACGCGGGGGCCACCGAGGCCGAGATTGCCGACGCCGCGGCCGTCGCCGGGATCGCCGGGGATGTGGAGGAGTTTCCTCACAAGTACGCCACGGTCGTGGGCGAGCGAGGGGTGACCCTGTCCGGCGGCCAGAAGCAGCGGACCGCGATCGCCCGGGCGCTCCTCCGCGATCCGAGGATCCTCATCTTGGATGACGCCCTCAGCAGCGTGGACACACATACCGAGGAGGTGATCCTCACCGGCCTCCGACGGATCAAAGCGTCGCGGACGGTGATCGTCATCTCGCACAGAATCTCCACGATCCAGGACGCCGACCTGATCGTGGTCCTCGACGAGGGGCGCATCGTCGAACAGGGCAGGCACGCCTCGCTGCTCGCGCAGGGAGGGCTCTACGCCAAGCTGGTCGAGAAACAGCTGATCCGGGACGCCCTGGAGGCGGAGGATCTGGTGGAGGACCCGACGAGATGAGCCTCCATTTCCAAGAAGACGACATCCTCGGAAAGACCTACGACGCGAGGCTGATCGGGCGGTTGCTGGGATACGTGCGCCCGTATCGCGGGGTGACGGGGCTGGCCGTGGCCCTCCTCCTCCTGGCGGCGGTCACCGATCTGGTGGGCCCCTACCTGTACAGGGTCGCGATCGATCGGTACATCGTGCCGGGGGCGGAAGGTGGACCCACGGCGGGGGATCTGCGCGGCGTGGCGGAGGTCGCCGTCCTCTACCTGGCCATCCTCGGGGTCGGGTTCGTCGCCCGGTGGCTGCAGAGCTACCTGATGCAGTTCGTCGGGCAGCGGGCGATGTACGACCTGCGGATGCACATCTTCCGGCACGTGCAGGAGCTGCCGATCGGGTTCTTCGCCCGGACGCCGGTGGGCCGGCTGCTCACCCGGGTGACGAACGACGTCGACGCCCTGAACGAACTGATCACGTCGGGGGTCGTGGCGATCTTCGGCGATGTCGCGACGCTGTTCGGGATCATGGCGGTGATGTTGTGGATGGACTGGCGGCTGGCGCTCGTGGTCTTCTCCGTGCTCCCGCTGGTCTACGTGGTCACCGACCAGTTCCGCCGGCGCGCGCGGGACGCCTACCGAGCCGTGCGCACCCGCCTCGCGCGGATCAACGCGTACCTCAACGAGCAGTTCATGGGGGTGACGGTCGTTCAGCTGTTCACGCACGAGCGCGAGAGCCTGCGCACGTTCGAGACCCTGAACGACCACTACCTGGACGCGAGCCTCTCCGCGACGCGCAACTTCTCGCAGTTCTACCCGGCGATCCAGGTGGTGGGGACGGTCGCCGTCGCGCTGCTCCTCTGGTATGGGGGAGGGCAGGCCGTCCGGCATGCCGTGACGCTGGGGGTCCTCGTCGCCGCGCTCCAGTATGCCGACCGCTTCTTCGAACCGATCCGGGACATCTCAGACAAATTCAACATCTTCCAGGCGGCGATGGCATCCTCCGAACGCATCTTCCGGCTGATCGACGAACCCATCACCCTGCAGGACCCCCCGGACCCCATGGCGCTTCCTCGGGTGGAGGGACGGATCGAATTCCGGGACGTCTGGTTCGCCTACGAAGAGGACGAAGGCTGGGTCCTGCGGGGGGTGTCCTTCGCCATCGAGCCCGGGCAGACCATCGCCGTCGTCGGGCACACCGGGGCCGGGAAAACGTCGATCATCAACCTGCTGATGCGTTTCCACGATCCGCAGCGGGGACAGGTGCGCATCGACGACGTCGATGTGCGGCGGGTGCGCCAGCGCGACCTCCGCCGACACATCGGCCTGGTGCTGCAGGACGTGTTCCTCTTTTCCGGCACGATCGCGGACAACATCCGGCTGGGCAACACCGGGATCAGCGATGAGCAGATTTGCGAAGCCTCCCGGTACGTCGGGGCCGACCGGTTCATCGACGGGCTGCCGCAGGGTTACCAAACGGAGGTGCAGGAGCGCGGCGCCCGCCTTTCCGTCGGGCAGAAGCAGCTGATCGCGTTTGCCCGGGCGATCGCCCAAAACCCGGAGATCGTGCTCGTGCTCGACGAGGCGACGAGCAGCGTGGACGCGAACAGCGAGGAGCTGATCCAGCAGGCGATGGCCACGCTGCTGCGCGGGCGGACCTCGATCATCATCGCCCACCGGCTGTCGACGATCCAGCACGCCGACCGGATCATCGTGCTGCACAAGGGACGGATCGCCGAGGAGGGCACGCACCGCGAACTGCTCGCCCGTGAGGGGATCTACGCCAAACTCTACCAACTGCAGTACAGGGACCAGGAACGCACGAACCGATCGGCGTAGACCCCCGGGCGGCCCGATCCGCTCCGGCGCGGGCGGCGCGGAGAGGCGCCGTCGCGCCCCGAGGCGAATGAGCAGATACCCGAGCCCGCCGGATCCGCCGGCGGGTCCACCTGGCCGCACAGCACCGGGCGTCCTCCACACACGCACGATGGACGGGCGCGGACCGGCATCCGCGGAGAGATTGGAGGGAAGTCACCATGGCGACAAGCCCGCTCGCCGATAAGAAGTGTGTCCCCTGCCTGGGGGGCGTCCCGCCCCTGACGGCGGCGGAGATCGCGCCGCTGCTGGCGCAGCTCGACGGCTGGCAGGTCGAGGACCACAAGAAGCTTGTGAAGTCGTTTAAGTTTCAGAACTTCGTGCAGGCGGTTGATTTCGTGAACGCGGTCACCGCGGTCGCCGAGGAGGAACAACATCACCCGGATCTCTACGTCCGGTGGGGGGAGGTTCGCGCCTACCTCTGGACCCACAAGATCGACGGCCTCACCGAGAGCGACTTTGTGATGGCCGCGAAGATCGATCGAGTGTACACCACCCGGCGGCAGCGCTAGACGCTCGCGCACAGGGGGGGAGAGACGGATGCGACTGGTCACCTTTGAACACCGCGGTGAGGCCCGCGTGGGGGTCCATCGCGACGACACGGTGGTCGACCTTCGCGCCGCCTGGGGCAAGGACGGCGCCGCGCCGGCGACGATGCTAGCGCTCGTCAGCGGCGGCCCGGCAGCGATC
>DATEHM010000201.1:0-11434 GCA_035279545.1 bacterium
AGCGGGCGGCGCAGCTTGGCGGTGCGGGCCGATGTGGCCGCCGCCGAGGACCGCGCGCGATTCATCGGCGCGGCGATCGACGCGTTCGGTCGGCTGGACATCCTGATCAACAACGCCGGGATCGCCCGCGTCCACCGGCCCGAGGCGGTGACCGAGGTGGAGTGGGACACGATCATGAACGTCAACTGCAAGGCGGTGTTCTTTACCTGCGTCGCGGCCCGACCGCATCTGGCGGCGGCTGGGGGCGGTCACATCGTCAACCTGGCCTCGATCGCCGGCAAGCTAGCCACCCCCTGGTGGGCGCCGTACGGGGTCAGCAAAGCGGGGGTGATCGCGTTGACGCGAAGCCTCGCGGTTGCCTATGCCTCGGACCGCATCCATGTCAACTGCGTCTGCCCCGCGCCGGTCGACACGCCGATGTGGCGCCAGATCGACTACGAGGAGGCTCCCCACCTGGGATTTGCCCCCGGGTCGTTTACGAAGCTGCGGCTGGCGAGCACGCCGCTCGGCCGGCTTGCGGAGCCCAAGGACGTGGCGGGGGTGGTGGCGTTTCTCTGCTCCCCCGATGCGGGTTACATGACGGGGCAGGCGATCAACGTGAGCGGGGGAATGGTGTTTCACTGAGCGCTGGAAACTGACCGCGGGGAGGAAAGGGGACGGTCGTGATCAGCACCCTGGACGCACTCGTACGCCGGCTCGACGAGCTCTGCGCGGAGCAACCATTTGAGACGGGATGGTGTCTCAAGGACCCGCGCCGCGGCGAAACCGCTCACCGTCGCGGCGCGGTCGTCGTCCCATCGGCGAGCACCCGGAAGATCTCCATCCTAATGGCCGCCCTCCGCGCGGTGCACGCCGGCCGGCTCTCGCTCGGCCAGACCGTCACGATCCAGGCCAAGTATCAGATCAGCCACAGCGGGTGCTTTCAGCACTTCCGTCCCGGGTTTGCGGTCACCCTCCACGATGTCCTGACGATGATGATCATCGTCAGCGACAACACCTGTACCGGGACGGTGGTGGACATGCTGGGATTGGACGAACTCAACGGGTTTTGTCGCTCGGTGGGCATGACCGGGACGACCCACCGCCAGGGCATTCCGCCGAACACGGACCCCCGTGGGGTGCGGTATCTGGAGGGCCCGTCCGACGTCAGCGGGATGAACGCCACCACGCCGCACGACGTCGCCCTGCTGCTCGAGCTGATTCTTCAGGGCGTCCGGGATCCCGCGGCGGCGGCGCGTCTGGGATGTACTCCGGAGCTCTGCCGGGTGGCGGTGGAGATCCTGAGCTGGCAAAAGCTGAACTCGCGGTTGCCGGCGTTGTTGCCCACGGGGACGAAAGTCGCGCACAAGACGGGCACGGGGCCGGGAGTGATCAACGACGCCGGGATCGTGTTCGCGGGGACCCCTCCGTTGTTTATCCTGGCCGCGTACACGCAGCAGGTGCCGTGGGCGCTCGCCGATGGCACCCCCGGCAAGGCCGCCGCGGAGCGGCACATCGCCCGGTTGTGCCGGACCTGCTGGGACGCCTTGAACGTTTGACGGCGCGCGACACCGCTCACCCGCGGACGGGTTGGCGCGGATTGTGTGGAGCGGCCCCGCCGCGGCGAAAGGGCGCGAGCAGCGTCTCCATGGCCCGGCGCAGCATCTGCGCGTACCGCTCCACGTCGTAGCCCCAGTCCGCGGGGAGGCGCGCGTAGGGGACCGCGCGATCGCCGGGGATCTTGGCGGCGGCGTGCGTGATGATGTACTCGATGGCCTCCCCCGGGTGAAGCGGGACGCCGGCCTGGAGGAGGTGGTGGGCGGCGACCGCCTGGGGGATGCCCCGCTCATACTCGCGGGGCTCCTGGGAGAGCACGGTGCGAATCACCAGCTCCTCCGCGCGGACCTCGTGCTGGCGCAGCCGGATGCATTGCTCCTCGAGCATCGCGGCGATCTCCGGGAGGCGGGCGCGCGCCTCGTCCAGCGTCTTCGCCTGGAAGAGGAGGTCCAACATCCGACGCTGCATCGCCGCGACGATCGGCGGCGTGTCGCCGCGCCGCAGTTCGAGACCCCGTACCTTCTCCGCGCCACCCTCGAACACCCCGAAGTAGCGGTTGGGCACGCCGACCAGTGGGTGGGTGCGGGATGGGACGAATGCGATCCACCGGTACACGCCTTCCACCGCGATCGGCAGGCCGGTGGCGTCGACGATGGCGTGGGCAAGCGCCTCGTAGTCCGCGCGTGTGGCCCCGGGCCGCCGGAGCCAGACCGAGTCCACGAGCGCGTGTAGCATCGTGTACCCCTGGGATTCCGCGACGTCCTTCGCGCGCAGGAGCGTCTCCCGGCCGAGCGCGGTCGTGCACTCGTGGGCCTCAATCTGGCCGAACCGCGCATTTTTGTATCCTTGATACCCGAAGCAATTGTGGGTGAGCACATCGCCTTCGATGAAGAAGGCCGGGGGATCGCCACCAACCTCAAAGCAATAGACGAACGGTTCCGCATAGGCGATGCGTTCGACGAGCCCAACCCGTGCATACCCGAGGGCGCTGCGGAGGATGGATGGCGGGGGCTCCGGCAGCCACGCCCCGAATCGAGGTAACCTCCTCGTGCTCCGACCACGTGCCAGGGATACCAGCTGGCGCGGGATCACTTCCGCCCTGTCGATGCGGGGAACGCGGACCGCTCGGGCGCCCGCGGGTCCTTCCCCGGGCGTGGCCGTCGGGATCCAATCGTCGCCCGTGAGCCGGTCGGCTCGTTTGATTTGGAGGCGGCCATCGCCCAGCACGTAACAGAGGTGATCGGGGGTCATCAGCAGTTCGCGACCCCGGTCCAGCCTGACTCGGATCATGGCGGAAGGGGCCGGCATTTTGATGACGTTCCGCACCGGCATCATGCAGGGGCAAAGATGACGGTCGATCCCGATGACCGTCAGGTCGTCAACCGGCTTGATGCCGACCGTATCGCCGGGGAGCAGGGCGGTGACGAGCTCCCGGATCGGAGCGACGCGCCACCGATCCTCGGATCTGTGGAGGACCCGCGTGTTGCCGTCCAAACAGACCACGCCGATCCACTTGAGCGCCGTCTGGCGCATGTTGTACCGGTGCCGTTCCGCCCCGGCCGTGGCGGCCCGGCGGAGCTTGTAGTAGGCGCGTCGCTCGAGCACCCGCTCCAAGACCTGGGGGGTGAGTCCCCGCCGCTTCCGGCAGAGATGGTGGGGGCTTCCCGGCACGCGGGCGGCCGGGTCGTCCCGGCAGCAGGCGCAGTTGACCGTTTCCTGTGAAATATTGAATCGGCTCATCATCGCCGGGTACATCGCCGCGAAGTCCAACTCGCCGACCTGATCGTACGCGCCGACAAGAGGCGTGTAAGTGAGCCCGCCCCGGTCGGTGACGAGCAACTCGCTGCCGGTCTTGAACGCCTCGGGGCGCGCTTTTCGCCAGGGGATGAGGATGCCGTTCTGGTACGCGTGGTCGAGCTGCATCGAGGTGATCGCGGTCCCCACGCTCGTTCGGGCCGTGTGCTGGACCGGCATCCGCGCGAGGCGCGCCAGTTCCAGCAGCCCCGGCATTTCCGCTTCCTCGTAGGTGAAGGAGTTGGCGGTGTCCAGGTGCCACCGGCCCTGGAGGTACGAACCCCCCGCGGTATAGACGACCTGACCGTAGGTCATGTACGAGCGCGGCCGGCGCGTCCGCATCCCCACTCCCCGATCGCGGTTGAGCGGGAGGGGGCGGCCGCACACCTGCATCAATCGCCTGAGCTGCGGGAAAAGAAACGAGTCGCCCCACTCGGTGAGGATGATGTCCGGATCGTACCGGCGCAGCCATCGGTCCAGGCCCTGCAGCAGGTCCGCCGGAGTCTCCCCCAGCAGCGTGCTCTCCTCGCCGTCCACCCCCACGTGGAGGGCCGCCGGCCGCCCGTGGTTGGGATTTGCAGGGTCGCCGTCGAGGCGCAGGCGGAGGACGGTGAGCGGCGGTACCGTGTACTCCCGCTCCCAGGGCGACTCCAGTGGCGCGATCGTCTGGATCAATCCCTGGGAGGTCGCCTCGACCGCGCACCGGCCGAGCGGAAACAGCCGATGCTCGTACAGGTACATCTGCGGCAGCGGGATGTCGCAGTTATAGAAGGTGAGGCCGTCGAGCCGGGCGAGGCGGGCGACGACGCGTGGGAACGCCATGGGGTCGGCGATGGTGACCTCGGTGACGTCGAGCTCGCCCCGCAGCAGGTCGCGCCGCATCGTGTGGCGGATCGTGGTGGCCTCACGGAGGCGCCCGAGCAGCGCCCGGGCTTGCTCCAGGGCGGTGCGGTTGCCGGCATAGTACAGGCGAGGCATCCACGGGTGCAGGCACCGCAGGCGGGCGCCGTCGTCCGCGAGGAGCCAGATGGCCATCCCCTCTGCCGTGGGGTAGACGTCAAACAGGTGGGCGGAGAGCGGGCGGGTCGGCACGAAACGTTTCGACCTCGACCTCCAGATCTTGAATGGCTTTCATCGCTGCGAGGAGCATCGACAGCAGGATCGCCTCGAACGGGACAGGACGGGCGGCGTAGCTGGCACCGGCAGCGTAGTGGCGGGCGGCGGCAAAAAGCCGGTCGAACGCGGCCCGGTCCTGCGCTCGGAGCGCGCGGCGGAACGGTGCCCAGCTCTCTTCTTCACCCTGAATGACCTGCGTCATCGTCGGGACGGTGCGGCCCATCTACACGCTCCTTCGAAAGGTGCGGGCCGGGGGCAGGCGCAACGCCCACTCCCACTGGGCGGGGTCCGGCCACTCGCGGGAGATCCAGACACGCCCGTCCTCCGGTCGGGCGGTGAAGTGCCAGCGGGCGAGCCGGCGCAGCCTGTCGCCAAATGTCCTGCGGAGATCCTGCGGGTCGCGGTGGGGGGGCACCGGATCGGGGCAGGCGGCCAGGATGGGGAGGCGGGGAGCCGTCTCGGCGATGGCGGCGGCGAGACGTCGGAAAATGCGGGTCGCCTCAGTAGCCGGTACGTCTTCATCGTGCAGCGGGTCGAGCAGGCCGAGGCAGAGCACCGCCCCGGGGCGAAAGGCGGCGATGGCCAGCTGCAGGCGCTCCGTTAGCAACGCCTCCAACTGATGGCAGGTGTACACCCGCGAGAGGTGCACGGCATCCAGGACCCCCAGGTGGTCGAGCCCCTGCGCCCGGGCGGCATCGGAGAGGAGGTAAGGGTTGAAGGCGTTTGCCCCGTCCACCAGGACGACGGGTTCGTCGCGCCCGAGATACTGGAGGCACAGCAGCTGGCTGAGGGGGAGGACGCTCTCGTCCCCGGTGAAGAGGACGAGACCGCTCAGCGGTTGGGGGAGAGGAATGGGCAGGCGGGATACAGCCATCGGCGCACCACCTTTCGGTGGATTTAGTATAATACCGAACATATGTTTGTATCAATGAGGATCATCGCTGGACGATCTCAGTCAGGGGCCGTACGCGCCTTGGAAATGGCAACGTGGACGGTTAGCTTACCGTCGCTTGCGCTTAGGTTGATTTCAGGGCCCGGGCATACTCACGGTCCGGACACGCCTCGGGGGAAGGAGGGGGGACGGGACCACACGCGTGGAAGTTGTGCGGAGACGATGGTGAAGGAGGAACGCGGATGGTTGACCGTGGGGCCTGGTGGGCGGTGTGGCTCTTGGTCTGGGGGGTGCTGGGCGCCCCGATGCAGGCATGGGCTGGACCGCCCGGGGTGATCACGCAGAAGTCCCAGACCGCCCACTACATCCTCGTTCTGCAGATCGGCCCTGAGGAAAAGATGTACTCGAAAGCCGAGGCGGCCAAGCTCCATCCGGCCTCCGGCGAGGTGATGGTCGGCGGCGCGATGGCCGCGATGCCCATGGCCGGGATGTCGATGGACACACGGCACCTTGAGCTGCACGTCCTCTCGCGGGCCACCGGACGGGTCGTCACCGACGCCCGATGCAGCATCACCGTGACGGGCCACGCCACGGCGGTGAGCGCCGGGAAGACGAGCGCGGTCCCGGTGGGAACGATGTACGGGGCCGCGGCGGGGCCCGCGGACTGGCACTACGGCAGCAACGTGCAGATGCCGGCGGGGTCCTACACCGTCGCGGCCGTGGTCAATGGCGAGCGCGCGACGTTTCACGTGACGGTGCAGTAGGGCCGGGTGGGCCGCCATGCGCGTCGGGCCTTCGGCGTGATCGGAGCATGTCCGTGATCGATGGGGCCGAGGTCGTGATCATTGGGGCGGGCGCGTTCGGCTCCAGCACCGCCTACCACCTCGCGGCGCTGGGGCACGAGGGGATCGTCTTGACGGATGCGCACGAGATCGCCTCGCAGACGTCCCCGAGGGCCGCCGGGCTGGTCAAGCAGATCCGGCTCGATCCGGATATGTCGCGCCTGGCGACGTTGAGCGGGAAGAAGATCATGGGCTTTTCCGAGGAGACGGGGCAGCCCCTGACGGTCGTGCAGTCCGGCAGCGTCAGCATCGCCCGGGGCGAGCTGGACGAGGCGGTGATCAAGGCGGAGATCGTGGCCGGACAGGCGTTGGGCCTGGAGGCCTACTCGATCTCCCTCGATGAGATGTCGCTACTCGCCCCGCTGATCCGGCCGCGCGATGTCCGCATCATCGCCTACGTTCCCTCGGACCTATATCTCGAGGAGCCCGGCCAGCTGCCGCTGGGGTACGCTCGGGCCGCCGAGCAACGGGGCGCGACCCTCCTCCCCAACACGCGGGTCACCGGGATCGGCCTCGAGGGGGGCCGGGTCGCCAAGGTCACCACCACGGGGGGGGAGATCCGGACGCCGATCGTCGTCGACGCCGCGGGGGCCTGGACCCGGCTGGTGGCGGAGCAGGCCGGTCTGCGGGTCCCCCTCGTGCCCGTGCGCCATCAGCTCTGCATCACCGAGCGCATCCCTGGGGTCGAGGCGAGCCACGCCATCTGCCGGATCTACGACGCGGGCGTCTACATGCGCTCCCACCAGGGCGGCCTGATGTTCGGCGGCTACGAATCCGATCCGCAGTTTCACGACATGCAGGCGCTGTCGCCCGACTTCGCCATCGGCGATCTTCCGCTCGACATGAGCGTGCTGGAACGGCTCGTCCAGTCGGTCCGCATGCAACTCCACATCGACGCCCTGCCCCCGATTCGCGAGCACCGTGGCGGGCTGCCCACGATGACCCCGGACGGGCGCCCGATCGTGGGCGCCGTGCCCAGCATCGATGGGTTCTTCGTGGCCAGCGGCTGCTGCGTGGGCGGGTTGTCGATCTGTCCGGCCGTCGGCGAGATGCTCGCCGAGCTCGTCCACACCGGCCTGCCGTCGCTGTTCCTCGACGCGTTCTCGATCACCCGGTTCGGGACGGCGTTCGACTCCGAGGAGGCGTTGCGCACGGCCTGCGCCCTGCAGTACACGCACCGCTACACGGCCGCTCCCCAAGGGCAGCCCCGGTAGGGGGACGTCGGGCGGTCACGACGTTGCCCGGCCGCCCGATTGAAGGAGGCGGTGCACCTGCGCGAGCTCTTCCCGGATCGCGTCGAGCGTGCGCTCAACGAAGCGAAGCCGCTCCTCGACCGGCGTGGGCTTGTGGGCGACGATGCTGATGGCCCCACCCGTTTCCAGGACGGCCCGGTCGACTTCGGCGACGGAGCCCAGCCCCTGTTTGCGGATCGCCTCCATCAACTCTTCTTCCGTGATCGCCTCGTTGGCGAGGGCCTGGGAGAGCACGCGCCCCTCCTGGATGAGCTCGGTGGGGCTCCCTTCCACGAGCCGGTCGATCCTGGGATACCGGTAGAGCAGGTGGACGACGAGATAATTGATGAGCAGCAGGGCGCTCACCCCGATCAGGCCCCCGATCATCGAGTTGTCGTTGCCGATGGTCGCGTTCTGCACCGTGTTGGCCAGCATCATCAGCACGACCAGGTCGAACGAGTTGAGCTGTGCCAGTTCGCGCCGGCCCGCCAGGCGCACGGCGATCACCAGAAACATGTAGACCAGGACCGGGCGCAGGATCTTCTCGGCAACCGAGAGGTCCGGGACGAACAGGTTATGCCACATGTCGCACCCCCTCGAAGGCAAAGGTGGAGGAGACCCAGACAGGGTATCCTGATAGGAGGACCGGAGGGTCGGGACCGCCCGGCGCGCGCCGGCGGCTACCCGCCGGACGCCGCGGATGCGGGAAGGAGCGCAGTGAGGAGCCGCTGGAGGTTACTGGTCACTTCGCCGTTGGTCGCCACGAGGTCGCACCCCGCCGCCCGGGCCGCCTCCCGGCGCCGGGTGTCGGCGTGCCCGCAGAAGCCGAGGAGCGGGACGGGCCGGAGCCCCGGGGTGGCCTTCGCCCGCTGGATCGCCGCGGTGGCATCGAGCGTCCACGAGGCGAGGTTGAGGATGACGGCGTCCGGTCCGGCCCGAAGCGCCTCCTCGAGGGCGGGAAGGGAGGCCGCGCGGACCGGCCGGTGGCCGTATCGGGCCAGGGCCTCCGCGATCCGGGTGGAGAAGAGGAGGTCGTCGCCGGCGACGACGACCGCGAGCCCGGCGCTCATCTCACAGCGGGAAGCCCATCGCCTGGAGCGACAGCCGGCCGTCGTCGCTGAGCCGTTCGGGCGTCCACGGCGGGCTCCAGACCATTTCGACCTTGCAATCCTCGACGCCGTCGACGCAGAGGAGCTTGGTCTCCACCTCGCCGACCAGCTGGGGACCCAGCGAGCACCCCACCGCCGTCAGCGTCATCTTGATGTTCACGGCGTCGCCGGCGGTCGTGATGTCGTAGATCAGCCCCAGATCCCAGATGTTCACCGGGATCTCCGGGTCGTAGCAGGTTTTCAGAACCTCGATGACCTGATCTCGGGTGACCATCGCCGGCATCTCCTCATCGTGGCGTCCAGAGGTATTGTATCATGACCGCACGGCTCCGCCGCACGCTCCTCGCCCTGCTGGTGGCCCTGCTCGTGCTGCTGCCGGGCCTCGCCCGCATGTACACGGAGTGGCTGTGGTTTGGCGAGGTCGGCTACCGCGCGGTGTTTTGGGTCCCCATCGTCTCGGGGACGGCGGTGGCGTTCGCCGCGGCGCTCTCGGTGTTCGTGATCCTGTGGGTGAACGTCCGGCCCCTCCTCCGCCTCCGCCCGATTCCCCGGGTTATCGATCTCCAGCCGTCGGGCGGCCGCGGCCACGGGCAGGTCCTCGTGCGGTTACGCCCCGCCACCCTGCTCGCGGTGGGCGCCGGGATCGTCAGCCTGCTCGCCGGACAGGCCGCCGGGGGGGCGTGGCAGACAGTGCAGCTGTGGCTCCACCGCGTCCCGTTCGGCATCGCGGACCCGGTGTTCCACCGGGACGTCGGGTTCTATGTCTTCACCCTCCCGCTCTACACCGCGGTGTACGATTGGCTGTTCTCGTGGACGTTCATCGCGTTGCTGATCGTTGCGGCCGGCTACTACCTCGACCTCGCGCCGCTGATGCTCCGGGGGGTCTGGGCGATCCCGCGGGGCGCCCGGGTCCATTTGGCCGTCCTTGCCGGCGTCCTGTTGCTCCTGCGCGCGGCAGGGTTCTGGCTGGACGCGTACGGGTTGCTCTTCTCTCCCCGGGGGGCGGTCTTCGGCGCCGGGTACACCGATCTGCACACGACGCTGCCCGCCCTGCGGATCCTGATGGTGCTGGCGACGGCCACCGGGGTGTTGATGCTGTCCTCAGTGTGGCTGTCGACGCTCCGCGCCGCGGTCGGATCGCTCGCCGTAATGATCGTCGTGTGGGTCGCGGGCACCAGCGTGTACCCCGCCATCGTTCAACAGTTTGAGGTGTCGCCCAACGAGCTGAACCGTGAGGCGCCGTACATCCGAAACAGCATCGAGGCAACCCTCCACGCCTTCAACCTCGACCGGGTGCAGGAGCAGCTCTTCCCCGCCACCGAGTCCCTGACCCCGGCCACCGTGCAGGCGAACCGCTCGGTCCTCGACAACGTCCGGTTGTGGGACTACCGGCCGCTCCTGCGCACGTACGCGCAGCTGCAGGGGCTGCGCCTGTACTATACGTTCACGAACGTCGGCGTCGACCGGTACCACATCGGCGGACGCGAGCAGCAGGTGATGCTCTCCGCGCGGGAACTCGATCTTGCCCGGCTCACCCCCGAGGCGCGGACCTGGGTCAACGATCACCTGGTCTTCACCCACGGCTACGGGCTGGTCATGACGCCGGTGAATCGAATCTCCGCGGAGGGTCTTCCCGAGTTCTACATCAAGGACATCCCGCCCCAGAGCACCATCGGGCTTCGGGTGGCTCGCCCGGAGCTCTACTACGGCCTGCTCGCCGACCAATACGTCATCGTCAAGACTCGCACCAAGGAGCTCGACTACCCGCAGGGCGACCAGAACGTGTACGCGTCCTACGACGGGGCCGGCGGGGTGTCCCTCGCCGCCCCCCTGGCGAAGCTGGCGTTTGCGAGCCGGTTCGGGGCCTCGCAACTCATGCTCACCAACGACGTGACGGCGGAGAGCCGGGTGATGTTCCACCGCGAGGTGCGAGAGCGGGTGGCCCACATCGCGCCGATGCTGACCTTCGATCACGATCCGTACCTTGTGCTCGCCGACGCGCGCCTGTACTGGATCGTGGACGCCTACACAACGAGCGCCGGGTACCCGTACGCGCATCCGGCCGGCGGCCTCAATTACATTCGCAACTCCGTGAAGGTCGTGGTCGACGCCTACAACGGCACGACCCGGTTCTACATGGTGGACCCGCAGGACCCCTTGGTCAAAGCCTGGGGGCGGATCTTCCCCGGTCTCTTCCGCCCGATCGCCGAGCTCCCGCCGGAGCTCGCCGCCCACCTGCGGTACCCCGAGGATCTATTCGCGATCCAGGCCCAGGTCTACTCGACGTTCCACATGAAGGATCCGCGGGTCTTCTACAACCGGGAGGACCTCTGGGTGTTTCCCAACGAGTTGTTCTCCGGGGCGGCGCAACCCCTGGAGCCGTACTATGTCAACCTGAGGCTGGACCCGGCGCAGGGCGAGGAGTTTGCGCTCATCCTGCCATTCACCCCCGCAGGCAAGGATAACATGGTGGCGTGGATGGCCGGCCGGAGCGACATGCCCCACTACGGCCGGCTGCTCGTCTACCGGTTCCCCAAGGACCGTACGGTGTTTGGGCCGATGCAGATTGAGGCGCGGATCAACCAGGATCCGGTGATCAGCAGCCAGTTGACCCTCTGGAACCAGATGGGCTCCCAGGTCATTCGCGGGAACCTGCTCGTCGTGCCGGTGGCCGACGCGCTCCTGTACATCGAGCCGCTGTACCTCCAGGCCTCGGGCAGCGCGCTCCCCGAACTGAAGCGCGTGATCGTCGCCTACGGGACGCGGATCGCGATGGAGCCGACGCTGGAGGCCGCGCTGGGCCGCATCTTCGGCACGCCCGTCCCAGGTCCCCTCCCGAATCCCCCCCAGCCCTCGGGGGCGTCCGCCCAGCCCGCGGCGCCCGCGTCCCCCAGCGGACCGCGGCCGGCCGGC
>DATEHM010000202.1:0-15858 GCA_035279545.1 bacterium
CAGCCCCGGCCCCCACCCCGCCCGCCGGTACCGCGCCCCGAACGCCAGCCCGACGCCAAACGGCTCTTCCGGGCCGGCGCCGTCGTCCAACAGCCCGATCACCGCCTTGGCCAGAACGAGTGGGATGTCGCGCTCCAACCCGTCTTCAAGTCTCGCCCGATGCGCCTCGCGCGGATGCCCTCGCGCCGCCACGTCCACCCAGACCTCGCCGTCCCGCACCTCCACCGCGAAGACCCGGACGTCCCCCGCAAACTGGTCGAACGTCCCTCCGCTGGCCAGGTCGAACCGCGCGTGATGCCAGTGGCAGGTGAGGATGCCGTCCCGAACGGTGCCGCGGTCGAGCGGAAACCCCATGTGCGGACAGCGATTGTCGACCGCGTAGATCCGGTCCCCCTGCCGGAAGAGCGCCAGCGTGTGCCCGTCCACCTGGACGGGCAGGCACGCACCGGCCCGCAGGTCGGCGACGCGGGCGGCCCGCACGAACGTGCCACTGGGGTGAGCCATGACGCATCCTCCTTCCGGGGGGCTGGCCCTCGCCGCCAGCGATCCCCCTTACCGTAGGTACTACCACGCCGCCCCGCGCTCCCGCCAGCGGCGGCCGAACGGGTCGTGGCTGGCCGTTCGGACAGGCAGGACGGCGAGGACGCCGTTGACGGCCCGGGGGGCATCGGGGTACATTGGAGCTATCCCCCCCCCACCCGGGAGGGGACAGACCTGCTCCAGGGAGCGGATGCCATGCAGGCCAACAAGGCCGACGTGCTCAAGCGGCTCGCCAGCATCGATGGACACCTCAAGGGCATCCGCAAGATGGTCGAGGACGACCAGTACTGCGTGGACATCCTCAAGCAGACCTACGCCGTCGAGCGGGCGCTGCAGAAATTTGAATCGGTGCTCGTCGACGGCCACCTGCACGGGTGTGTGGTGGAGGGGTTCAAACGCGGCCGCGACCGGGAGATGGTCGCCGAGCTCGCGGAGCTATTCGAACTGTCGAGGAGATAGCCCGGTGTCAACCCGTCACGATCCCGCCCCCGGCACGTCGCCCGAGGAGGTCGCCCTGCCGATCGCCGGAATGACCTGCGCCTCGTGCGTCCGGCGGGTCGAGCGGGCGCTGTCCCGCGTCGACGGCGTCGCCGTCGCGACCGTCAATCTGGCGACGCAGCAGGCGCGGGTGGTCTTCGACCCCCGGGTGGCCACGATCGCCCGCCTCGCCGCCGCGGTGGAGCACGCCGGCTACAAGATGGGCGCGTTCCCGCGGGCCCCCGGGCCCACCCCCTCCCCCGACGTCCGCGAGGTGGAGGGGAGGCGGGAGCTCGACGATCTCCGGCGCAAGTGGCTTGCCAGCCTGGCGGTCGGGCTGGGGATGATGGCGCTGATGGCCCTCCCGCTCCGGATCGACACGGCCCTCTTGGCCCCCGTCCTGTTGATCGCGGGCACGATCGTCCAGGTCTGGGCCGGACGGGCGTTCTATGCGGGCGCCTGGGACGCCCTCAGGCACGGCACCACCAACATGAACACCCTGGTCGCCGTCGGCACGAGCGTGGCGTACGGGTACAGCGCGTTCGTGACCCTCTGGCCGTCGCTCGCCGAGCGCTGGGGGTTGCCGCTCCACCTCTACTATGAGACCGCGGTCATCATCATCGCCCTCGTCCTCCTCGGCCGCTGGTTGGAGGCGCGGGCGATCACGCAGACCGGCGCCGCGATCAAGGCCCTCACCGCGCTGCAGGCCAGGACGGCCCGGGTGATCCGCGACGGGGTCGAGGCGGACGTGCCGATCGACGCCGTGGCGGCCGGCGACCGGGTGCGGGTCCGGCCGGGGGAGAAGATCCCCGCCGACGGCATCATCGAGGCGGGCGCGTCCGCGGTCGAC
Source organism: bacterium (assembly GCA_035279545.1). Taxonomy (GTDB): domain Bacteria; phylum Sysuimicrobiota; class Sysuimicrobiia; order Sysuimicrobiales; family Segetimicrobiaceae; genus Segetimicrobium. The sequence goes on from DATEHM010000202.1 coordinate 1,868, forward strand.
GAGAGCCTGCTCACCGGGGAGAGCCTGCCCGCGGAGAAGGGTCCGGGCGATTCCGTCATCGGCGCGACGCTCAACACCACCGGCACGTTTGTGTTCCGGGCCACCAAGGTGGGGGGCGAGAGCACGCTCGCACAGATCGTTCGGTTGGTCGAGGAAGCCCAAGGCTCGAAGGCGCCGCTGCAGCGCCTGGCCGACACCATCTCCAGCTACTTCGTCCCCGCGATCTTGGCGCTCGCCGCCCTGACGTTTGGGGGGTGGCTGATCTTCGGGCCGGACGGGCGGCTTCCCCTGGCGCTCCAAGCGGCGATCGCCGTCCTGATCATCGCCTGTCCCTGCGCGCTCGGGCTGGCCACGCCGACCGCGATCATGGCGGGCACGGGGAGGGCCGCCGAGCTCGGCATCCTGATTCGCGGCGGGGAGGCGCTGGAGCGGGCCCGACGGATCGACACGATCGTCCTGGACAAGACCGGAACCCTCACCGAGGGCCGACTGCGGGTGACGCAGGTGATCGCCGACACCGGCCTGGACGAGCGGGCGGTGCTGGGCCTGGCCGCCGCCGTCGAGGTGGGATCCGAGCATCCGATCGGCCGCGCGATCGCCGCCCGCGCCGGCGCGCTCGGCCTCTCGCCGGCACCGGCCGAGGGGTTCGAGTCGAGGGCGGGCAAGGGCGTGCGCGCACGGGTCGGCGAGCGGGGCGTGGCGATCGGCAACCGGGCGCTGATGCAGGACCTGGGGATCGCCCTCGACGGCCTGGAGGCGCGGGCGGACGCGCTGGCCCGCCAGGGGGCCACTGCGATGTACGTCGCGGTGGACGGCAGGCCCGCCGGCCTCATCGCGGTGGCCGACACGCTCAAGGCGGAATCCCCGGACGCGGTCCGCGCCCTCCGCGCCCTGGGGCTCGAGGTGCGGATGCTGAGCGGAGACACCCGTGCCGCCGCCGCCGCGGTCGCCGCGGCGGTGGGGATCGCGCCGCAGCACACCCTGGCCCAGGTGCTGCCCTCGGACAAAGCGGCGACGATCCGGACCCTGCAAGCGGGGGGCCGCATCGTCGCGATGGTCGGCGACGGGATCAACGACGCCCCGGCGCTGGCGCAGGCCGATCTCGGCGTGGCCATCGGCACCGGTACCGACGTGGCCATGGCCGCCTCTGACATCACCCTGATCGGCGGAGACGTACGCGCCATCGCCACCGCGATCGTGCTCTGCCGGAAGACGGTCGGCGTGATCCGGCAGGGACTGGGGTGGGCCTTCGCCTACAACCTGCTGCTCATCCCCGTCGCCATGGGGGTCCTCTACCCGCTCGTCCACGTGCTGCTCAGTCCCGTGCTGGCCGCGGCGGCGATGGCGATGAGCAGCGTGAGCGTCGTGACGAACGCCCTGCGGCTGCGCGGGTTCCGTCCGCCGGCGGACGCGCAGGCCCTGCTCCACCCTCCCCTGCGCACCCGGCTGGGCGACTACGCCTACCTCGTCGGGATCGCGCTCGGGGCCCTCGCCGTCGGCGCGCTCTCCCTGGGATTCGCCGCCCACCAAGGACATTGAACCTCAGCTCCCCAACGAGGAGGTCGCCATGACGACCGTACTGCTCACCGTTCCGGATATCTCGTGCGAGCATTGCGCGCGGACGATCCGCCAGGCGCTCGCCCCGGTCGAGGGCATCCATGAGCTCGACGTGGACATCCCGGCGAAGCAGGTGCGCATCACCTACGATGCGCACGTGGTCGGGACGGAGCGGATGAAAGAGATCCTGGGGGCGGAAGGATATCCGGTGGCTCCATGACCGTTCGTGCGCCGCACTTCTATTGAGGAGGGGACCCGCCCATGGCCGCGCAGATCCCCGCCCCCCTGAAGGCATTTCTGGAAAAAGTCAACTTCGCGGTTCTCGCCACGCAGGCGCCATCGGGCGCGCTGCAGGCGACGCCGATGTGGTTCCTGCACGAAGATGGGCACATCCTGATCAACACCAGCGCCGGGCGGGCGAAGCTCCGGAACATGCAGGCCCACCCCCAGGTGGCGCTGGCGATCGTCGACCGCGAGAACCCCTATCGCTACGTCCAGATTCGGGGCTCGGTGGTGAAGTTCGACAGGGAGAACGGCGCCAAAGACATCGACCGCCTCTCGCAGCGCTACCACGGGCGGCCGTATCAGTACCCGCCCACCGACAACCCCAAGAAGCGGGTCAGCATCCACATCGAGGTGGAACGGGTGACCGCGATGGGTCTGTAGCCGCTGGCGATCGCTAGCGCCGGTCGGCGGGAGCGGAGTCCAGCCGCGAACCCGCGACCCGCGCGACGGGCTCGGCAAGGGCGAGGGCGATCGCGGCGTTGATCGCCGCCTTCAGGGCGTTGAACGGGATGATCGCCGGCCAGAGCAGCCGGGCGACCTTGGCGGGCGGCATCCCGAACTGTAGGGCGAGGATGAAGAAGTTGGCCGGGATCATCACCAGCACACGGGCCGCCGTCCCGACCAGGGCGGCAAGCAGGAGCCGCGGGATGAACCGCCCCGCGCCGTGCCCGTAGACCCACGCGGTCACCGCGACAAACGTGGCGGCGGCGATCAAGTCCGCCGCTGGGCCGAACGGCCCTTTGGCTCGGAACAACAGGAACAGCAGGTCTTTGATCAGGACGACGAGGACCCCCGCGGCCGGTCCGTAGCGTATCCCGGCGAGGAGCGCCACCGTGTCGCTCGGATCGTAGGTGAGGTACGGCGCGCTCGGCAGCAGCGGAAGTTGCACCACGACCATCAGGATGAAGGCGATCGCGGCGAACATGCCGACGACGACGCTGCGCTGAGCCCGCCCCACGAAACCCAACTCTCAATGCCCGGCGGCGAGGCCGTCCCCGCGCGGATCAGCGCCGCCGTGGCGGATCCCCGTCCGCGGGTCGATCCAGATCGCCTGGGCGTGGCCCATCCGGTCGTCCCAGGCGCCGACCACCTGCACGTCGTGCTGCCGTCGGCCCAGGTCGTCGATGATGCGTGACGGCACGCGGGACTCCAGCGAGAGCTTGGCGGTGGGATCCCCCCAGGTGCGCCCGTACAGCCAGCGCGGCGCGTCGATCGCCGCCTGGACGTCCATGCCCATATCGAGCACCCTGGTCAGCACCGCCGCCTGGGTCTGGGGCTGCCCCTCCCCCCCCATCGTCCCGTAGACCAGTTCCGGGACCTGGTCGCGCAGCGCCATCGCAGGGTTGAGCGTGTGGAAGGGGCGCTTGCCCGGGGCGAGGGCGTTGGGGTGCGCCGGATCGAGCGAGAAGGCGGAGCCGCGGTTCTGCAGCACCACGCCGTCTGCGACGACCGCCGAGCCGAAATCGAAGTAGATGCTCTGGATCAGCGACACCGCATTCCCCGCCGCATCGACGGCGCCGAGCCAGACGGTGTCCCCCCCGGCCGGCCGCGGCGCGGCCTGCGCCCGCGCCCGGTCGGGATCGATCGCCGCGGCCTGGACTCGCGCGCGGGACTTGGAGAGCAGATCGTCGACCGGCACCCGGTGGAACTCCGGGTCGGCGATCCACGCGTCCCGGTCGACGAAGGCCTGCTTCGCCGCCTCGACCATGAGGTGGTAGTAGGCCGCGGATTGATCGCCCCACTCCGCGATGGGGTACCGCTCGATGATGTTCAAGATCTGCAGCGAGGTGAGCCCCTGCGTGGGCGGAGGGGTGTTGCACACCGTCCAGCCGCGGTAGACGATCGAGAGCGGCTCCGCCCACCGGCTGCGGTACCCGGCGAAATCGCCTTCCGAAAGCAGGCCCCCGCCGCGCCGCAGGGCCGCGCAGATCCTCCCGGCGAGAGGCCCGCGGTAAAACGCGTCCCGCCCGTCCCGGGCAACCTCCCCGAGCGTCCGGGCCAACTCCGGCAGCGCGAACCGATCCCCCCGCGCGTAGGCGCTCCCGTCCGGCCGGAGAAAGGTGCGCGCAAATCCGTCCAGGGCCTCGAGGTGGCCGAACCGGCCGGAGTGGGGGCCGATATTCTTTCGGGTCCAGGTTTCCTGGCTGGGGGTGACGGGGAATCCGGACGCGGCGTAGTGCACCGCATCGGCGAGCAGCGCCCCGAAGGGCTCACGTCCGTCGAGGGACAGCCGGGCGTACCCGTGCGCCTCCCACCAACCGTCGACCGCCCCGGGCACCGTGTTGGCGGCCAGCGGACCCCGGCGAGGGATCTCCGCGTGCCCCCGCGCGCGGTAGGCGTCGATGGTGCAGGCCGCCCCGGCCGTCCCGCAGGCGAGCAGCGCCCGAACCCGCCGCTCGCGGGCGTTGTAGATCAGCCAGAAATTGTCCCCCCCGAGCGAGTTCATGTGCGGGTACACGACCGCGATCGTCGCCGCCGAGGCGATCGCCGCCTCGACGGCGTTGCCGCCCCGCTGCAGGACCCGCAGCCCGGCCGCCGTCGCCAGCGCGTGGGGGGAGGTCACGATCCCTCCCGGCGCCATGACGCTACGCGCGCCGTGCATGATCCTTGACCTCCCGACGTCGGGGGCGCCCCCGCACCCTCCTTCTGCCGGAAGCGCTCACGGCTAGGCGGGGGACGGGTGGCGCCGGAGCCACGCCAGCACCTCTTCCGCGTTCTTGTTGGGGGGAAAGACCGGATAGAACACCGTGGCGATCCGGCCGTCGCGGACCACCAGCGTGAGCCGCTTGATCAGCACCATCGATTCCACCGCAAACGGGGGGGCGCAGCGCCCGCGCGAACGCCAGGTCGGCGTCGCTGAGCAGCGGCATCGGCAGGTGCAGGCGCTCGGCCGCCTCCCGTTGATCCTCGGTCGTCTGCGCGCTCAAGCCAAACACGCGGGCGCCCACCGCGGCGAACTCCCCGTGGTGGTCCCGGAACGCGCACGACTGCGGCGTGCACCCCCGCGCCCCGGGGATCGCATCCCACCCGGCGGGGGACGGTACGCCGGGGCGGCCGGTCCGGGGATAGGCGTAGACGACCGTGGTCCCCGCCAGCGCGGCCAAATCCACCGTCCCCCCCGCCGTCGACCGAAGCGGCATCGCGGGAAGCGGCATGCCGGCGAGGTGGTCGCACCCCCCGTCGTCCTTCGGCACCGGGAGGTTGGGGGGGAGGTCGAGCCAGGTATCGGGTCCTGCCATGGGGATGCTCCTCCATCGCGTCGCGGAGGCAGGGAGGCCGATCCCGCTCCCTGCCGTCGCCTCGTCAGTAGGCCGTGGGGGCGTAGACGTTCACGGTGACGAAAGCCTCTTCCCCCCGAGCGGCGATCTCGTGAGTCTCCCCCGCCTCGATCAGGAGGAGCGCCCCGGGCTCCAAGCCGACCGCGCGCCCATCGACGGTGGCGGTTCCCCGCCCCGACACCACGTACAGCCACTGGTCCGAGGCCGCGTGCACGTTGTCCGCGCCGCCGGTGCGCTCCCCCGGTTGCAGGACCATGGTGGCCGCCTGCGATCGCTCGGTCCCCGCCACGATCCGGAAGAACGTCCGAACCCGCCGCGTCTGCACGCACCGCACGCCCGCTCAGACCTCGGCCAGCAGCCGGGTGAACCAGGTGAGCCGAGGGGCGATGGTGGAGACCCGCACGTGCTCGTGATCGGCGTGGCCGCCATCGCCCACCGCCCCCAAGCCGTCCAGCGTCGGGATCCCCACCGCCGCCGTGAAGTTCCCGTCGCTGCCCCCCCCGGTCCCGCCGGCCGGCAGATCAAATCCCTCTTCGGCCGCCACCCGCCTCGCCACCTCGTACAGGCGGCGCGACGCCGGCGTCTCCTCCATCGGGGGCCGGTTCAGCCCGCCCCGCGCGCGCGCCGACGTCCCGCTGACGAAGGTGGGCCGGCGGAGGATCCGCTCGTCCACCCGACGCGCCTCCTCGGCCGTCCGGACCCGCAGGTCGATCTCCGCCTCGGCGTGCGCGGCCACGACGTTCGACCTGGTGCCGCCGCGGACGACGCCGACGTTGACCGTGGTCTCCTTCGCCGCATCGTTCAGCGTGTGCAGATCGACGATCTGGTGACCCAGCTCGAGCACCGCGCTGCGGCCCTTCTCCGGATCGGCCCCGGCGTGGCTGGCCACCCCCTCGACGTCGAGGTGGTAGATCCCCACCCCCTTGCGCCACAACTTGATCGCCCCCTCCGCCCCCACCGACGGCTCGAGCACGAAGACGCACTCGGACTCCCGGGCCAACCGCTCGATGATCGGCCGCGAGGTAGGGCTCCCCACCTCTTCTTCGGTGTTCGCGAAGAAGACGACGGTCTTGTCGCGCAGGGCGCCGGCCTCCAACGCCAGCCGCAGCCCCCACACCGCCTGCATGTCCCCGTACTTCATGTCGAAGCTGCCCGGCCCGGTGAAGCGATCCCCCTCCACGCGGCAGGGGAGGCGAGAGAGCGTCCCGATCGGCCAGACCGTGTCGACGTGGCCGAGCAGCAGGATCCGCCGCCGGCCGGTCCCGATCCGGGCCTCGAAATGGTCGCCCCACTGCGGCTGGGGGTGCCAGGTGATCTCCGCCCCGGTGTAGCCGGCAAACCGCTCGGCGAGGTGTCGGGCGGCACGGTCGACAGCGGCCTTGTCGCCGGTCGGCGACTCCACCTCCACGAACGCCCGCAGGTCGGTCAGGAACGCCTCCAACTGGCGGTCAACGGATGCGCGAACGCTGCTCGGCAACGGACTCCCTCCCCGCGCGGGGCTCTGGGTACACCTGCGCATTCAGCCGGCGCAACTCCTCGAGGTTGGCGGCGGCCATCCGACGCCGACCGTCCTCGAGATCGTGGATGATTTCCGTCACCCGCGAGAGCAACGGGGCGTCGAGCCCGTGCGCGCGGGCGGTGTCCACGACCGGGCCCAGTTGGTGATCCACCTCCGTGCGGCGGTGTCGGACCGCCAGGTCGCGCCAAATCCCGCTCTTCTGCTTGAGCGAGCCGCGGTTGAACGCGGCGAGCCGGTCGAAGCTCGCGTCGATGGCGGCCCGGTTGCGGGGCTCTGCAAACCGCATCGCGTCCGGGTCGTACCCATCGAACGCTTCGCTGCGCACGCCCTCCGCGTCGGCGGTGCGGACGACCTCCGCCGCCAGGTTGGCCAGCAGCGGCCGCGTCGCCGGGTCGTCCAGAACGTCCGCCATCGTCTCGTCGACCACGGCCGTGGCGAACAGCACCGCCGCGTACCCGAGCTTACCCCAGAGGTACCCCCAGATGTTGGCGGTGAGGGTCGTGCGCTCGAGGAACGCCGCGCGAAGAATCGTGCCCAGGCGCTCCAATCGCGGGGTCATCCGCCCGTCCAGTTCGCCGAGGTAGAGCGCGCCGCTGCCGCCGTACAGGATTCGCCCGGGGCCCTCATAGTCGGCGCCGAAGTTCACGAACGCCCCCACGGTTCGCCTCTCGCCGACCCGCCGCGCGATCACCGTCTCGTTGAGCCCGTTCTGCATCGACACCACAAAGCTCTCCGCCCCCATCAACGGGACGATCGGCTCCAGCGCCGCAGCGGTGTGCATCGCCTTGACCGCCAGGAACACGGCATCGAGCGGTCGCCCACCCGCCGCCCCGGCCAGCCCGTCGATCGTCACCGCGCGGACGCGGACCGAGAAGGGGGTGCGCCCTTCGATGCTGAGCCCCGACCGCTCCATGGCCTGCACGTGCTCGGCCGCGCTGTCCACGAAGAGCACGGGGTGGCCGGCACGAACCAGGTGGGCCCCCACCGTCCCGCCGATCGCCCCCGCGCCGATCACGGTAAACTCCATGCATCGCCTCCTGACGGCTGCTCACGGTCCCCTCGCCGCGGCGGGGATCCCCCTAGGAATTCGATGCCACCGGGGGAAATACTCTCTTCATCTCTCGCGCCGGGCGAAGCGCGCGTGCGGCACCGACATCTCCCCGGAGTCGACGGCGCTCCGGGAGGAGCGGCGCGCCGCGATGCCGACGGCCCCGTCCCCCCGGTGGGCCCCGCCGGAGCGGTCGGCGGTGCCGGCCGATGCTGGTCGTTCAGCCGGATGCCCTCTCGGCGTGAATCCTGAATCCCAACGCGCCCCGGCGATCAGGAGGATTCGATGTCGAAGATCGATGACACCGCGCGCCGCCGCGCGGCGATGCCAGAGGGCACCGCCGCGATCCTAAACGCGCGGTCGCTTCGCACCGCGCACCGGCGCCTCGCCGAGGTCCTCCGGCCGGGGGACGCCGTTCTCGACGTCGGGTGCGGCACCGGGGCCATCACACGAGGGATCGCGGAGGCGGTAGCGCCCGGCGGCCGCGTCGTGGGCGTCGACCTCAACGCGGGGTTCATCGCCGGGGCGCGGCGAAGCCACGCCGGGATTCCCGGGTTGACGTTCGCGGTGGCCGACGCGTGCGGTCTCCCGTTCGCGGACGCGTTCGACCTCGTCACGGCCGCGCGCGTCCTGCAGTGGCTCGCCTCCCCCCTCACCGCGCTCGGGGCCATGGCCCGAGCGGCGCGGTCGGGCGGGCGCGTCATCGTCCTCGACTACAACCACGAGCGGACCGCGTGGACGCCCGACCCGCCGTCCAGCGTGCGCGCGTTTTACGACGCATACCTCGGATGGCGCAGCGGGTGCGGCATGGACAACGGCATCGCCGACCACCTGGCCGAGATGTTCGCTCGCGCGGGGTTCGTCGAGATCGTAACGACCGACCAGTCCGAGACGACGCGGCGCGGCGAAGCGGACTTCGACAAAAGGATCGGGATGTGGGCCGAGGTTGCCGCATCCCGCGGACACCAGATGGTCGCGGACGGGGCGATCACCGAGGCACAGCGGTCCGCTGCGGAATGTGACGATCGGGCCTGGATCCGCTCCGACGCCGAGTCCCAGACCCTCTATCTGCTGGCCGTGGAGGGGGTGCGCCCCCGCTGACCGCCGAGCTTGCAGTTCGAACACGCATTCGTCTGCCTTTCGACGCGAGGCGCATGACCTGACCTCTTCCCTTCGATCCCCAAACCTGCGCCCGCAGCACCGACGATAGACTCTAATGGCGCAGGACGCCGCAGCGATGCCGAGGGGATGCGCCGGCAAACCGCCTCGCACGCCTCCCCATCGGTCGGGAAGCGGCGCGGACTCTATAGCCCGCGCGTGGGTCGACGCCGGATCAGCCGCCCGCTCCCCGGCGCACCCGTGACCCGCCCGTGATCGAAAACGACTTCCCCGCGGCGAATGGTCAGGACGGGCCACCCGGTCACGGACCGCCCGGCGAACACCGAGTAGTCGCACCGGGAGAACCGCGGGGTGTCGACCGTCCGGGTCTCGTTCGGGTCGAAGACCACCACGTCGGCGTCGCTGCCGACGGCGATGCACCCCTTCGTGGGGTAGAGGCCGAAGAGCTTTGCCGCGTTGGTCGAGGTCACGTCGATGAAACGCTCGAGCGAGAGCCTCCCGCTGCGCACGCCCTCGGAGTAGAGCAGCGGCATCTGGGTCTCCAGGCCCTCCACACCGGGGCGCAGCGCGGCGACCGACAGCGCGGGATCCAACTTCGCCGCCAAGCTCCACGGTGCGTGATCGCTGCAAACGGTGTGCACGGACCCCTGCGCCAAGCCGTCCCAAAGGGCGGTGACGTCGGCGGCGTCTCGCAGCGGCGGCTGCCCGACATACTTGGCCCCATCCGGCTCGCCGAAACGCTCTTGGGTCAGGTGGAGGTAGAGGGGGCGCGTCTCCACATACACCGGCAGTCCCCGCGCCTGGGCGCGCCGGCAGACGTCGAGCGCGGCCGCGGCCGAGAGGTGCACGACGTAGACGGGCGCCCCCGTCGCCGCGGCGAACCCGACCGCCCGTTCCGTGGCCACGATCTCCGATACCGCCGGCCGGCTCTCGGCGTAGTGGCGAAGGCCGGCGCGGCCCTCGGCGATCAGGCGTGCCGTGGCCCGAGCGATGATCGCATGATCCTCGCAGTGTACCATCGTGATCAGCCCGGCTTCGCCGGCGCGCGCGGTCGCCTCGAGGAAGCCGGCCACCTGACGGTCGAACCCCGGCGTCACCATGAAAAACTTGAGGCTGCTATGCCCCCGATCACGCAGGGCCGGGATCTGATCCAGCGCCTCGGGGGTCGGCTCACGCAGCACGGGGTGCAGGATGAAATCGGCGATCGCCCCCTCGCGCACCAACTCGGCCTCGCGGTCGAGCCCCGCCAGGGGCAGCTCCCCATCGCGCAGGAACGTCATGTTGCCGAGCGTGGTGATGCCCCCGGCCAGGGCGGCGGCGGACCCGCTGGTCATGTCGTCGATCCACACCGGCCCATCCCGGGGCGAGCGCAGGCCGGGGGTGAGGTGCACGTGGACGTCGATGCCTCCGGGCAGCACCAGATGGCCGGTGGCATCGATCTCATTCGCCCCCGACATCCGGCCGCCGATCTGCGCGATCCGTTCGTCCTCGATCCCCAGATCGGTGCGCGCCGCCCCCGAGGGGACCGCCAGGTGGCCGTTGCGGATCACGACGTCGAAGACGGGCACGCGGAGACTCCCTTCACCGTGATCCGGCGCACGCGGACGCTACGGGGACAGCCGCTCGATCCGCCAGCGCCCGGCCTCGACCAAGCGGTAGCAGAGGCGGTCGTGCAGCCGGTTGAGGCGACCCTGCCAGAACTCGAACACCGCGGGGGCGATCCGGTACCCGCCCCAGTGCGGCGGCCGCGGGACCTGGCGATCCCGGTACTCCTCGGCGAGCGCGCGCACCCGCGCCTCGAGCACCGCGCGGCTGGCGACCACGTCGCTCTGGTGCGACGCCCAGGCGCTCAACTGGCTCTCCCGCGGGCGCGCGCGGAAATAGGCGTCCGACTCGTCGGCGAAGGTCTTGGCGACGGGACCCTCGGCGCGAACCTGCCGGCCGGCCCTCGGCCAATAGAACAGGATCGCCCCCGCGGGGTTCTCGGCCAGGTCGCGGGCCTTGCGGCTCTCGTAGTTCGTGTAGAAGACAAGCCCCCGCGCGTCAAGCCCGTTGAGCAGCACCGTCCGGACCGAGGGGCCGCCGTCCCGCGAAGACGTGGCGATCATCATTGCCGCGGGAAGCCGGAGCCCCGCCTGCACCTCCTCGTCCAGCCAGCGGCGGAACTGGACGAACGGATCCGGGTGGACGTCGGCCTCGTCGAGCGACCGCGGCGCGCGATCGGCAGGCGCAGGAACGGGTGTGCGGTGCGGATGGCCCTCCACGGCCGCGCTAGAGGATCTCAGACTCGGGGTTGGGCTCGCCTTCGGCGAAGCGCGTCGGACGAAGCGCGCGGATGTCCAGCGTGTGGGCGCGGCCATCGAGCATGATCTCGGTCAGCAACTGCCCGAGCACGGCGGAGTGCATCACGCCGTGCCCCGAGGAGCCGTTGATCAAGTACAACCCGTCCATCCCCGGGGCGGGCCCGACCAGCGCGTGCTTGTCCGGAGACATCTCGTAGAGGCCGCACGAACACCGGCCTAGGTCGATCTCCGCCCCGCGCAGGCAGGGCACCCGGTCGTAAGCTCGGGGCAGCAGCCCGTCCAGCCATCCCCGGTCGAAGGTCGTATCAAACGGATCGGCGGTGGGGGTATCCTGGGGCCACAGCAACCAGGCCCGGCCGTCCCGGACGCGGAAGTGGAACCCGTCGTCGACGTGGATGGTCATCGGCGTCTCATCCGGCAGCCGGGGAAATGGCTGGGTCACGGCGGTCTGCCTCCGCAGTGGGCTGACCGGAATCTCCACGCCGGCCGTCCGCGCCACCAGCCCGGCCCAGGCACCCGCGGCGTTGACCACGCGGCGCGTCGCCACCTCCCCCCGGCCGGTGCGGACTCCCACGATGCGGCTGCCGTCGGTGAGACACGCCACCGGCCCGCACCCGTACTCGAACGCCACCCCCAGCCGCTGCGCCGATTCGAGGAAGCCGCGCATGATCTCAAGCGGCACGATGTACCCGTCGGTGGGCCCAAAGGTCCCGCCGATCAAATCGTCCGCGCGCACGGACGGGGAGAGGCGGCGGATGTCCGCCTGGGTCACCTCGCGCACGTTGGTGAGGCCCGCCGCGCGCTGGACGGCCATCGCCGCCCGCAGGCTCCGAAGCTGCGCCTCCGTCTTGGCCATGAAGAGGTAGCCCACCGGCCGGTACCCGGGATCGACCCCCGTCTCCTCGTGGAAGTGTCGCAGCCGCTCCCGCCCCAGCAGCGAGATGCGCACGTAGACCTCGGTGGTGAACTGGCAGCGGAATCCCCCTGTGGCCTTGCCCGTGCTTCCCAACCCGGAGGCCTCATGCTGCTCCAGCACGACCACGTCCCGGCACCCGCGCCGGGCCAGATGGTAGGCGACGCTCGCCCCCATCACGCCGGCGCCGATGATCACCACCTCCGCCGACCGGGGCATCAGGGGCGTCGGGGAGGCTTCCACGGAATGGGGGGGGTGCGGCGGTGCCAGTCCGTGATTCCCTGAAACGCGCGCCCGAAATCGATCAACGTCCCCTCCTCAAACGGGCGGCCCACCAGCTGGATCGCCACCGGCAGCCCCGCGGGGGTGAACCCGCACGGCAGCGACAGGGCGGGAATGCCGACGAGGTTACCGGCGGGCACGAGCGCCACGCCCTTCCCCCCGCCGCCGCGGGAGCGCCAGAGGGGATCCACCGGCTCATCGATCCGCCCCGCCGGCGCGAACCGGGTGGGCGCGATGATCACATCGACCTCGGTAAAGAGCCGGGCAAACGCATCCTGGAGCAGGCGGCGGATGCGCATCGCGTTGAGATAATCGACCGCGGTGACCTCGAGGCCCGCGCGCAGCCCGATCGCCTGCCGGCGGTCGGCCAACGCCGGCAGCCCGCGGCCTCGCAGCAGGCCCTGGAACGCCGTCGACCCCTCGGCGCGGATGATCGTCCGCGCCGCCGCATCGATCGGGAGATCCGGCAGCGCGATGCGCTTCCAGCGGACGCCGAGGCTGCGCACCGCCGCCACCGCCTCCTGCATCACCGCCCGGGCGGAGCGATGCACGCTCTGTTCGAAATCACCGGCCAGGTATCCGACCCGCAGCGCGGACAGCCGCTGCCGGGCCTTCCGGGTCATCCGGAAGATCCGGCCCGCCGACCCCGGGTCGCGGGGATCGGGGGCGGCGATGGCCTCGAGCACCAGGCCGCAGTCCTCCGCGCTCCGGCACATCGGGCCGATCTTGTCCATCGTCCACGCCAGCGCCATCGCGCCGTAACGGCTGACCAGTCCGTAGGTGGGGCGGAGTCCGGTGACCCCGCAGTTCGCGGACGGCGAGAGGATCGACCCCGAGGTTTCCGATCCGATGCCGAACGGCACCAAACCCGCCGCGACCGCGGCGCCCGTCCCGCTCGACGATCCCCCTGACCAGTACTGCGGGTTCCAGGGGTTCCGGCACGGCCCCTGCAGCGACGCCGAGGGATACCGGTACCCTCCGCCCCCCGCGAGTTCGATCATCGCCAGCTTCGCCGCCAGCACCGCGCCGGCGCGCCGCAACGACTCCACCACCGCCGCGTCGTAGGCGAAGGCCTGGCGGGCGAAGGGCGGAGCCCCCCAGGTCGTCGGCGCGCCCACGGCGGCGAGGAGATCCTTCGCGCCGTAGGGGATGCCGAGCAGCGATCCGCGGTGCCGGCCGTCCCGCAGCATCCGGTCCGCCGCGTGTGCCTCGCGCACCGCCCGTTCGTGCATGATGCAGGCGACCGCGTTGTAGCGCCCGCCGAGCGATTCGAGACGGTCGAGCGCCGCGCGCGTGAGCTCAACCGATGAAAATTGACGGCGCCGCAATCCGTCGCCCAGTTCGCCGATCGTGAGGTAGAGGGGCGTGTCCACCGATCAGACCCTGAAGACCACGGCCGGCTCGGTGGCGGCCGGCACCTTCACGTCCTGGAGACGCTGGCCGGTCTCTCGCTGGGCACTCAGCACCTCGCGCAGCTCGACCGCCACGGGGCGGCGGGGTCGCCGTCTCGACCGCGATCGGCGGCGGGGACGTCGGGCCGGCGGGCGGGACCGTCGGGTGGGCATGTCACTCAGTACCACGCCGCGCGATTGTTTTCCTCGGGGCCGCTTTCCCCCCCCCGCGCGTCGCCCGGCCGGCGCGCGGCCTCAGCCACGCCGGCGGCGGTCCCAGACCTGGGGCTTGACCA
>DATEHM010000203.1:0-6116 GCA_035279545.1 bacterium
CAGGAGACCCCACAAGCGGCTCCTCCGGAAGCGTTTGCTGGTTCTCGCCGCGAAGGGAACGTGCTGCCGCGGAGCGAAGAGGGTGGGGTCACTCAGTCTCGGTTGGTGGTCAACCGCGAGAGCGGGAGGAGCCGACGCCAGGCGACTGGCGGGGTGTTGGGGGCACGGTGAACGGAGACGTTCACGCCAGGTTCTGAGGGGGCCCGAGGGTGAGATTCCCCAGCCAACTCTAGCAATGCCGTGGTGGTCGTACCATACGTCCAGGTCTCGGCGCCTTCCGGCGACGACGTGGACCGTGACCACCTTCTTGTGGACCTTACACCCCGCACGCCGCGTGTAGAGCACCTGCGTGCCCATGCCACATCACGCTCCCTTGTGGCGGCTCGTGGCGACCCGTATGGTAGGGTACTCCCCCCGCGTGCTCACCCGAAGGTGGCGACAATAAGCGGTGCGGGCCGCCAGGGTCAGCTGTTCCACGGGCTCTCGGGACCAAAGGTAATTTGACCTCCCGCCCGCCGCCGCGCCGGTTCCTTTTTGCCCTCTCTATGTTTTTCATGCTGCGCGGTGCCGCCCCGCGGCATGGAGGACTGCTATATAATTCATCGGGGACGCGCTCGCGCGGATCGAGTCCCCGCGGACAGCGGCACGCTCTGCCGCACGCGCTCCACACATCGCTTGGGAGGTGACGGATGAACGTCAATTGGCTCGCGGTCCTGGTCGCAGCGATCGTTTCCTTTATCGTGGGGGGGATCTGGTACTCGCCCGGCCTCTTCGGGAAACAGTTCATGGCGCTCGCCGGGGCGAAGATGGGAGACATGCGGGGAAAAACCCCGCCGCCAAGTCTCCTCGTGGGGGCCTTCATCGTCGCCCTAATCACGTCGTCCGTGCTCGCCAAGGTGATCGTCTGGACGCAGTCGGGGACGGTCCTCCAGGGTGCGAAGATCGGATTCTGGATGTGGCTCGGGTTTATCGCGACGACGCGTGCGGGCGAGTATCTCTTCACCGGTCGGCCGACCAGGCTCTATCTGATTACCAGCGGCCACAACCTGGTCGCGCTGCTCATCACCGGGGCATTGCTGGCCGCCTGGCACTGACGACGGCACGCGGCAGGTCCCCGGTTGTGCCGGGCCCCGGGGCGTTCCAATCGCGGGCGGGCTGTCGCCAGACTCCGGCGTTTTGATTCACCTCCACGAAATAGCAGGCGCGGACTTGACTTGGCGACAGTCCAAACAGACCGGCGCTGCCGCTTATCGGGCTGATTCTCCTGAAGCCATAGTTGTGCCCATCTACAATGGGCCGGGAGCCTACTGGACGGTTACGGTCTGAGGTATTGCGGTCAGTCTGATTGACGCAAACAAGACGTCAAGAGGGGTCTCGCTATCTTTTGATACTCCACTTGCGAGAACGACCCAGTCCCTTTGGAGTTCCTGATTCTCTGGCGAGATATTTGCCACACGATATGGCAATCCATGATGCTCTCGCAACCGGTGGCCTTGGGGCGTCGGGCGGGCCGGTTAATGAAGATGGGAGAGAAGAGATCGACGATGCGTCGCGAGGTGGCAACGCTCCGAACCTTTTCCAATTGAATCGGCTGCGCGCGACCGTGCCGAATATCGGGGGCTCAAAATGACACGAACACACATTCGCCTGGACCCCAGGCCAGCGGCCTAGCGAAAAACTAAGCAGGGCACCTCTGTGAGAAGGAGTGCAGCCACTACAGCGGAATCTCAGTTTAGGCTTGGTTGAAGGCTTCGTCAAAGGGAAGAACTTCGCGCACTGGCACTCGCTCGGACGGAAGGCAGCGCATCCCGCTCGCGAAACCATAGCGACAGTCCGGGATGACATCGGTAAAGACGGGCAGATTACATCAGGGGGTGTCGGGATGGGACGGGGTCGGCGAGTACGGTGTGTCCTGCTATCAACAGTAATCGCGCTGGCGATGTTGGTGGTGAGCGCCAGTGCCCCGGGCATTGTTGGGGCGCAGCAGACAGTCACGCTCAACCTTTACATTAGTGGGGACACAAACGTCTTCGATCTTTTTCAAAAGGGATTCATTCCTGCCTTCACCAAGAAGTACCCGCGCTACAAGGTCAATTTCGTAGGCCTGTTGCACGGCAACGGCTCGGACGGCATCTTCGACAAGATCTTGGCCGCCAAGCGCGCGGGACACACAACGGACGTCGATCTGTGGGAGGCTGACCCAGGATATGTCGACCAGGGAATCCCCCAGGGCCTCTGGGTCAAGCTGAGCCCGAGCCTCCTCCCGAATATCGCCAAGGTTCCCAAAGCGATCTTGGTAGCGGCGGACTATTATGGGGTGCCGTACAGAGGATCGTCTGTCGTCATCGGCTACAACAGCCAGTTCATCAAGACCGCTCCCCGGACATTCGATGGCCTCGTGGCATGGATCAAGGCGAATCCGGGAAAGTTCACGTATTGTGATCCCAACACGGGCGGGTCGGGCCAAGCGTTCGTGACAGCGGCGATTTACCGGTACACAGGGGCGGCCAAGTTCGCAGGGAAAGACTACGATCCCAAAGAGGAGTCTGCCTGGGAACCAGGCTGGAAGCTGCTGAAAGACCTGCAGCCGGCGATGTACAATAACGGGTTCCACCCGAACGGTAACGTAGCCGTGCTGCAATTGCTGGCGCAGCAGAACATCTACATGGCGTCGGTCTGGTCCGATCAGGGGTTGGACTTTTACAAGCGCGGCCAGCTCCCGAAAACCATGAAGTTCACTCAGATCACCCCGCCCCTGATCGGGGACGACGCCAGAGTGATGCTTCCGGCTGGCGGGGCGCATCGGGAAGGTGCGATGGCTTTTCTCAACTGGCTCTTGACCCCGGAGGCCCAGACGATGGTCATCGATAGGATCGCGGGGTACCCGGGCATCGATTGGAAGTACATGCCGCCATCGCTGCGTGCGCAGTTCAAGGACGTAGCGAAAGGATTCTCTCCTTATCCCAATCCTAAATATTTCGCCGACATCAAGCGCCTTTGGCACGAAAAGGTCGTCGGCCAGTAACGGGGAGTCAGTGACAGTCGCACGTTGAGGAAGCGCGCCTGCAACGAAGGAGGGAGCGCCGGGGGTGACCCTGGTGCTCCCTCCCTGTTGGTCCTGCGCTCCTTGATCGTCCTTCCGGCCATTGCGGTCATAGACGGGACGCTGTCACCCCAGCCGAAATCGGGGCCGGTCTGACTACCTTTATGCTCAGGCGCTGGGTGCGCGCGTCGTCCGGTCCGAATCATCCTCGACGTCGAGGTCGCCCTCTTACCGTCGCAAACGTCTTCTGCCCGAGCTATCCTGCCTGCGGTTTGCGCAGGGGCGACTTCCTGCCGTTCTCGGCCCCCCGTTTACGATCCCACCCCGTGCCCCTAACGGGAGGTCTTGCGCGGAGCACTTGCCGTCTGGGTGCGACCTACATTCTTTGTAGAAAACTCAGGCGATCGGCCGGGGTTCACCTCGGCACGACGGCTCCGGCCGTCTCGAAGCGCTTCTCCCGAAGCCTGTTCGGGAGGGAATGAGACGACTGGCCCGCATGGACCTGTAATGACATCTCCCATGTGCGGGCTGAACAATCAGTACACGGCCGGGCTCAATGCCTTGGATAAGAAGATGCAGTCGCCCGGCGCGCCGCCGCACTGGCTCCTCTTCATTAAACGCGAGGAACACGTACGACGTCGCGAAGAAGGCGTTGCAGGCGGATATTGTCCAGACGGCCAATCCCGCCCCTCCTTCCCCCGTGGGGGGGCCCGGTTGTTCGCGACTTGGTCCTCATTCTCTTTGGCCAGAAGAGGCAATCACACCGGGAAGTTGCGTCACGCGCGTCACAGCGTCATCGACGCCATGAGAAGGGGCGTAGCCGGATTGCGGGCGAGTGGGTTCCCCATCAAAATGGGAGCCAGGCGTCCGGGAGTCCAGGACTCTCGCCCCCGTCCTCGAAAGCACTTATTTGAATGAATGTGAGCCGTTCAACGCCGCTGGCGTCCCCCCAGGCTGCCCCAGCGGTCCTGCAATCCACGGAGCCCGGCCGGGCAAAGCGACCTATGCCGCGTCTCCTGCTGATTGGCGCGGGAGGTTTTCTCGTCGCGGTGTCATGGCAGGTCGTGGTCCCAGTCTTGCCCCTGCATCTCTCCAAGATCGGATACACCCCGGCCCAGGTTGGCACCCTCGTCGGCGTGCTCAGCCTGGCCATGGGCCTCGTGGAGATGCAAGTCGGACGCATCGTCGGGGTTTTCGGACGCCGCCACACGCTGCTCGTCGGCCTGCTCGCGAACACGATCTGCATGGTGCTGGTGGCGCACGCGCGAATGGTTGGCGCGATGGGTTCGGCGCTTGCCGCAGTCGGCGTGGCGCGAGCCGCCTTCTGGCCCCCCCTCCATGCGACGGTGGCCGACACCGCGTCCGAGGAGAAACGCGGACAGGCATTCGGCGTGTTCTGGTTCTGGACGTCCGTCGCGTTCCTCACCGGGCCCGTGATCGGCGGGCTGATCGCGGCCCACTACGGCGATCGGGCCGCGTTCTACCTTGGGGCCGCACTGAGTCTCGTCGCCATCCCCATCGTCATCGCCGTCACGACCCCGGGGCGTCCGCGGGCGCGGGTGACTGCCGGGAGTGTCAGCGACGTTCTCAAGAACGCCCTGATCCTTAGAGTGTGCCTCGTCAACCATCTCTACTACGCCGTGACGGGAATCTGGACAACGTTCCTCCCGCTCTACATCGCCCGCCAGGGGCTTTCGGTCGTTACCGTGGGGTGGGTGTTGACGATCCAAGGACTGACCTATACCCTCGTCCAGCTTCCCACCGGCCGGATGGTGGATCGGTGGGGCTCACAGCGATTGATCATGCCCGGCGTGATCGGTCGCTCGGTGATCGCCCTTTTCGTGCCCCTCCTTCATCCCAACGCGCCGGCTGCTTTCATTGCGCTGGGGGCGTTGTATGGTTTGGCCGGCGGGACGATCCCGGTCGCTTTCACCACCCTCGTCGCTCGGCTGGTTCCGCAGGACAAGTACACGACCGCAATGGGCATCTACAATAGCTCCGGCGACTTGGGGTTCTTCGTCGGCCCGCTCATCGGTGGAGTGGCGTCGCTCTTTGGACTGTGGGGCCCGTTTGTCCTCTGCCTGCCGATCGGAGCCGCGGCTGTGCTGATCGCTTTGAAGGGGATGCCGGAGGCGGGGAACTCGCTGGAGACCCCCTGAGCGCTCGGTGCGCCGGCGGAATGGCCACCGTTCAGCCGTGGCGCGTATGTTATACTGGCCGCGGAGGGATGGCAGAGCGGGCGATTGCGGCGGTCTTGAAAACCGCTAGGGGGAAACCCCTCGGGAGTTCGAATCTCCCTCCCTCCGCCAGGTGGTCAAGCGGCTCACCCCAAGGACGCCCGACGGACTCGCCAAGCGGCGAGTGGTGCGCATGGCCCTCCCCGACAAGCCCGCAAACCCCAGGACCAGACCGACTCCGGCTCGGAGCCGCGTGGTCCGCACCCGGATTCATGCGTCTTCCTCGAGATCCAGCGCGGTGAGGTCCAAGATCCCACTGCGATGCGCGTCTGACGCCCCGAAAGGTTGCGGGCTGACCCCGAGATCGAGTCAGCCCTCTGTTCCTCGGTGAGGGGTGGCTACCTGTTGCTCAAGAAGATATTGCCCCCACCATTGACCCCGCCAGATGCTCCGCCGTTCGCGCCACCCGCAGAATCGCCACTGCTCGCTGATCCACCAGCGGAAGCGTTCACATTTACCCCGCCATTGACGCCCGCGGAGCCGGACCCGCTCCCGTTGGAAGCATTCGCGGAGCCTCCGGCACCTACGTTGGCCCCGCCACCGACATTCACGTTCACATCTGCGTAGGCTGGAATGGCCATGGCTGAGAAGATGCAAAGGCCAGCAACGACCGCTGCCAATTTCATGCCCATGCCATACCTCCTTTTCCAGACTGCAACGCCTATTTACCCCAAACCCGAAGGGCCAAACTCACGCGGGCTCGACCGGCAGCAGCGGGCGGGCAAGCCCGGTGTCAAAATTCACCGAGCGGGCCGCCGGCGAGCGGCACAGCCCAAGAGTATCGAATCTCCCCTTCCGACCAAGCTGGAGAGGTCAACGACACACAGGGTCCAGCG
>DATEHM010000204.1:0-15525 GCA_035279545.1 bacterium
CCGTGCTCGTATAGTAGGTGCGCCGGAAGGCCACCCGCCACAGTGCGGTCAAAATCGTCCCTTGCAGCCGTTCGACGAACCCATTGGTCCAGGCGTGCCGCGGCTTGGTCCGCCGGTGCTCGATGCCCACGTCCCGGCACATCGCCGTGCACCGGAGCGGAAATTCCGAGCCGCGATCGGTCAGGATAGCGCGGACCCGATGCCCGGCCCGCTGGTACGCGGGGAGCAGCCGCGCGCGCACAAAGGCCATCGTCGCGGCCTGGGTGACGCGCGGCACGAGGGTCGCCAGCGCGTCGGAACACGCCGCAGCGCAGACCGTCAGCTGCCAGACCCGGCCCACGCCCTTGAGCTTCCCCACGGAGCAGGCGTCCACGCACCCGAGGTCTCCCGGGCGCTGCGCGTCCACATGGCGCGGGAGCTGGCGACGCCGGGTGCGCTCGGTCAGGCGCCCGTCGACGGTCGCCGCCCGGGCCTCCACCCGCGTCAAGCGTTCCCAGCGGGTCTGCAGCCCATGCCGCTTCAAGATCCCGTACACGCCCGACGCGCTCACCCGCCAGCCGCCCCAGCGCACGGGCCGGAGTTGGGCGGCGATCCGGGCTGGCCCAGGCGGGGGCCACAGGAGTGCGGACGCCACCACGCCATGCTCCAGCGCCGGCGTCGCCTGGCGCGGCCACCGGCTGGGCCGGGTCGGCCGGGGCAGCAGCCCATCGGGCTTCCCTCTGCACCGGGTGTCGTGAGATTGGCCCGTTCATGAAAAAGGGAGGGAGCCAGGCGCACGCCATTATCACGGACGTCAACTCGCCAAAGTTCGCCTGGCGGCTCTGAGCCGGCACCATCGTCACAATGGGGTCAAGCGCGGCGGCCCAAGGATCCTGGTGGCATGCCGTCCGGCGTCCAGAGGCACATGACGCCCGACTCCCCAAACCGCGGGTGACAGATCCGTCATCAGGGAGTGCGTAAGAATCGTCCCGCCGACCTTTCACCTCTTCTCCGGATATTGCCCATATTGCCCATTATTCGTCTTGCACAGAATTAGCATATATGCTAATATGGGTTAGACCGTGGAATCACTCCCAGCCTGGTCCACCGTCTTCTACGTCGCCCCCTCCGGTCGCGCGCCGGTCGGGGAATGGCTCGACGGGCAGGACGAGGAGGTCCAGGAACGGGCCGTCGCGCTATTGCAGCTCCTTCGGGATCAAGGTGGGCGGCTGGGGATGCCCCACGCGAAGCACCTGCGCAAGAAGGTTTGGGAGTTACGCTTCCAGGCGCGCAGCGGAGCGTACCGACTTCTGTATGCGGCGGTGAGCGGGCAGCGTATCCTGGTCCTGCATGGGTTCCGGAAGACGACCCAGGAGACGCCGCGGGGGGAGCTGAGAATCGTCGAGGAACGGCTGGCGGAGTTCGTGCGATCAGACCGGACAGACAAAGGGAGGTAGCGGCCATCATGACATCCAGGCGACGAACTGCTGTGAGCACCGCGGGGTGGGAGGAGAAAGTGCTGGTCCGTCATGGGGCGGCCGAGCGCGTGGCGCAATACCGAGTCGAGGTCGAGACGGGCCGCTTCATCGAACAGCTGCTAGAGGCTTCGGGGAAGACGCAGCGAAGCATCGCGGCGATGGCGCGGGTACCGGAGCCAAACCTCACGAGGATCAAGCGTGGGGAGATCCTGCCGTCGCTGGACACGATCGCACGGTTGACCTGGGCGGCGCTTGGCGTCGGCCTTGAGCTGAGGCTTCAGGGCCGCCGGTCGAAGCAGGTCGAGCCGATCGTCCTGCGGTTCGCATCCAGGCGGCGGAAGGGAATACTTGCGCGGGCTTAGCGGGGCAGCGTCGGTTCCAAGAACCATCTCATCTGGGCCCCCCGTAATGGGAGGCCGCCGCTGAAGTATTACGCCAAGATCACCGAGTTCGCACGGGACCCGGCCGACTGGCCAGGGCGAGCGACAAGGGACAAACTCCGTATCGAGCACAAGATTCATGTGCAGCGCAAAGGCGAAGATCTCGGCTTCGTCGTAGCAAAAGCTGCTCTCGAGGCCGATTCGCCCGAGGCAGCAGCAGCGCAGCTTCTTTTACAGCTCAAATCGGCGAAGCTGATTCGTGACCAGGACGGTGCATTGATTGACGCCACATGGCATGATGACGGAGGTCACAAGCCCGATCTGCCAGTTGATGCTATCGCGGCTTCAATTGCATGGACTGTCGGCAGAAAGGGTCCGGGAACGCCGTCAGGAATTCCTGGCGAAGACAACCCGCAACCGCGCCAATACGAAGGCGGGCCCAAGTTCGAATCCCAAGGAGCCTTGGTGAGCATCTCTTGTGCCTTAGCCGTGCCACAAAATGGTCAAAATCGGCCTACGAGACCCGAACAGACCCCACGAACCCCAACATAGCGAGAGGCCCGCAAACGCAGGTGCCGCACGGGTTTCCGCGTATTCTCTGCGTTTCCGGGTCGTTCGATAGAATCGCGTAAGCCCAATTTGGGAGCAGAAGGTCCCCGGTTCAAGTCCGGGCGCCCCGACCAAAGCTAAGTAGAATAAAGGGTCCCGCACGCTCACAGGATTTGCACGGAACTTCGCCCGAGGAAGCATGGGCACACCCCGCATTCACTCGGCCGGGCGATTGAAGCAACCCAATTGAGGCGGCAGGGAGGGAACCTCACCTCGAGGCCCTGCCCGCCTCTCCGGGAACGAAGGTCACGTCTTCGATTTAGCGCTCGCGCTTGCTTATGCGGAGCCGGTAGAGCCGCCTTGTTCCGCCGGCCCGGTGTGCACCCTTCCGTTTTCTCACCATCCCGTGTCCCTACGTTCTGTAGTTTCTTCTGGTTGACGACATGCTGGCTCACCGGCGCGACGAGCCGGGGGGGCCGGTTCAAGGCCGGCATGTAGGTGACGGCTCGGCGCAACCGTTGCCCAGAGGCTAATTGCCGGGTCTCTTGGGCAATACCCTCACCGGGTGGATCCCACAGTTGAGTCTATTGGAGGGTCGATGTCACCGAGAGGATGCCGCTCAGAAGTCCGGCGTGAACTACTCCTCTAAACCCTCGCGCGTGGAGAGGCTCATCCCGTATGCCCTATCCGAGGAGAACGGCAGGCCGGCACTACCCCTGCGGAAGTGCCTCACACCTACCCGGATCATGCGCCCAGAAAGGCGCCAAGGAGGACGGATAATGCGATTGATCGCACTAGCGCTCGTGTTGTTTGAAGTTCTTCTGGGGCAGGTCGCTCCCGCCGGGGCCGCCTCTTCCAGCGACCCGTGCGTGGAGGTTCTGAACGCCCGGCAGGATACCCTTACGTTGCAGGTGGACGGCTACAGCGGGTCGTGGACATTCGCCCCCGGCGAAGGGCCCCTTTACTTGGCTGCGGATAATGTGCCGATCCACACCAACAGCGCCACGAACATGATATGGGCGCACGGCGGGGAGGGCCTGATTTATTGGGTGCGTTACACCGTCACGCAAAAGGACTTCTCGATCCCGGGCTACTGCAACAGCGGCACGTGGTTAGCGGTATTCCGGCAGTGAAGGCGAGTTGATGAAATCCGGATGCCGAAGCGGGTGCTCATGGTTCTGGGGACGCCCTTCGTGGTGCTCCCTCCGTTCCTTGCTCTGGGGGCTAGATGCGGCAGCCGAATTCCGACAAGACCTTGACCAACCAGCGCTCGCCGATCTTGAAGGCCGCGATGGGGCGTGGGTCCAGCGTCATGCGAGAAAGCGCGGTGGCGCGGCGGGCGATCTCCGCCGCTTTCTTGTAATGCAGTGCCTCGTTCCTGCCATACTCGAGCAGGGTGAGAATCGTCTCGTCGATCCAGTGGACGACCTGCTTGCCGAAGGGGAGTTCATCTAAATTGAACTCTTGGGAGGGCGTTTTCTCAATCGCCCGGCCCCAGTCGTGTAATTCGGCGTCGGAAATTTCGAGATCGTCAAGTCGCATGCATTGGCCTCCGGTCCATCCCGGTGCGTTCGAGTGCGGCGGAGATCCCGTGATGCGGGCTCGGCACGCGTAAGGAGTTATTGCCCAAAAGGCGCTTGCTTGTGGACCAGCCGACGTCCGACACCGCCTTCGCCGGGGGGGGGTATGGAGGTGGTCGCGGGGGCGCAGGCGAAAGCTGCTACGTCTCGCCGCCGTTCGCCGAGCACCGCCGTTTTGAGGAGCCGCCCGCCGAATGCCCAAATCCCCGATGGCGATCGACATCGAGACCGTGGGGCAAGACTGGTGCACGTTGGCGCCCGAGGTCCAGGCCTACCTCCTCGACACGGCCAAGGGGGAGACCCAGCGCGAGGAGGTGCCGGAGAAGTTGGGACTGCACCCGGGCACGGGTCACATCGTCGCCATCGGCCTGTGGCATCCCGACGAGGACCGGGGCGCCATCCTCCTGGAAGGAGGCGCGCAGGACTGGGATGACTTCCCTCCCCAGGCCAAGATCTTTCGAGACCGGGAAGACGCCCTGCTGCGCGAGTTTTGGCGGATTGTCGGCGATGCGGCCACAACCATCGTGACGTTCTATGGCCGGTCCTTCGACGCGCCCTACCTCATGCTCCGGTCGGCGATCTTGGGGGTGGTCCCCAGCCGGAACCTTCTGCCGTATCGCTACAGTTTCCAGGAACATTGCGACCTGGCGGAGGTGCTGAGCTTCAGGAACTCCCGGCGCCCTGCGGGGAATCTTGACTTCTGGTGCCGCCAATTTGGCATCGAGTCGCCGAAGGCCGAAATGCGCGGCCGCAACGTCGCCACCCTGTATGGAGAAGGGAAGCTTGAGGAGATTGCCCGGTATTGCCTGGGCGATGCGCGCGCCACCGCCCGGCTCTACCTTCGGCTCCGCCCGATCATCCGCCTGGTGGATCAAGAGCGGGCCTGAGATCTTGCGCCGGGTGGGTGGAGATCTGCTCGAAGTTCCGGCGAGGTAACCGGATGGGCCGAAAGGTTTAAGTTTCGATGGAGTCGGGAATACATATTTAACGGAACCTAGGATCTCGAAAGGGGGTGTCATTACCATGATCTTCCTCCTGTTGGGCCTCCTGATTCTGGCGGCCACCGGGCACATGATTCTTCGGTAAGCCCGGCTAGGGACCGAGCGATCGGAAGAGTCCGCCGCATACCCCCCGGGCGGATCGATCGGGTGTGGGGGGGATGGGATCGCGCGCGACGAGGGGCGTGCCGTTGATACGACAGCGCCAAGAGGGAGGACTGATCCGTTGGTCCTCCCTTAATCTATCCGGAAGCGGCATCCCGCGAGACCAACGGCGTCAAGGGACACGGCTGAGGCTGAGAGGTGGCATCATGCGATTCATCCGGCAGGCATGGATCTTGGGGATTGCGCTGGCCCTGATGATGGGCCTAGCGACAGCGGTTGCGGTCTACGCGCAGGCCCCGCCGCCCGCGGTCAAGGTGCTGGTCGACGGACAGCCTGTCGTGTTCGACGTCCCGCCGGTGATCGCATCAGGACGCGTGCTTGTGCCGTTGCGGGGGGTGTTCCAGCGTCTCGGTGCCTCGGTGTTTTGGGATTCGGGGACCCAGACCGTGACGGCCGGCCGGGGGGACACGATCATCATCCTGCGCATCGGGAACACGCAGGCGCAGATCAACGGACAGACCACTCTCATGGACGTGCCGGCGATGCTGGTTCACGGCCGGACGATGGTGCCGCTGCGGTTCATCAGCCAAGCACTGGGCTCCGAGGTGTCCTGGGACGAACCCAGCGCCACGGTCCAGATCACGAGCCCGGCGGCTTCCGCCTTGCCGCCGTCGCAAACCTACCCGCCCGCCCCACAGCCGCAGCCGGCGCCCGTCATCAGCACGGTCACGGGCACGGTCGTCGCGGTGGCCGCCGCCGCCGGCCAGATTCAGGTTCAGGTGGACAAGAGCGTCTACACCTACAAAGTGGCCTCGGTCACCTCGGTGAGCCGGTTCAACGTGGCCGACAATCGCGGGGGTTCGGTGGCGTTGGACGCCCTTCGCCCGGGGGATGAGGTTCAGGTGACCGTGGACCAAAGCGGGACCGCCCAAACGGTCCGGGCGACGTTCAAAGAGGTCTCGGGGAAGGTGCTCGCCACGACCGACGCTGGCGTGGTCGTGCTCGAGAACGGCGATACCTACCGGTTAAATCGCTCCGCCCAGATCGCCCAGGGCGGCACGGCCGTGACCCCGAGCGCGCTCCGGCCGGGCGATGAGGTGCGGATGCGGGTCAATCCGCAGACGAACGAGATCTGGGCGGTTACCATCGCCACAGCGGCGGCGCCTCTTTCGGGAATTACCTCGGTCACGGCCGCACCTTCCGGGCGCAACCTCAACGTGGGGGACGTGTTGGAGGTGGTGGCCTCCGGGAGCCGGGAGGGGCATGCGACCTTCTCCATCGGCACCCTCCGATCCGGCATCCCGATGGTCGAATCCACCTCGGAGCGCGGGACCTATTACGGGAGCTACACGGTTCAGCCGGGGGATCGCGTCCAGGGCGCGGAGGTGGTCGTCCGCCTTATCGCTCCGGACGGCCAGGTGTTCACCGCGTCGGCGCAAAACCGCGTGCAGATCAACGCGGTCCTTCCCGCCCCCGCGACCGTCGTGGCACCGATGATCGTCAGTCCCACGGAAGGCGCGTCGATTGGATCCCCGTTCACGGTGCGCGGCCGAGCCGCGCCCGGAAGCCGCGTCAAGATCACCGCCGATTACAACGGGATGGTGCTGCTCTTCAAGGTCGACGGCTCGCTGGGAAATCAGATCGTCACGGCGGACCAGAGCGGGAACTGGTCGGTCGAGTTTACGGAGAAGCCTCCCGTGTACGGGCTGACCGTCATCATCACCGCGGCCGGGGTCGCCGACGACGGGCGCGTGATCTCGCCGGTGGCCAAGGTGACGACGACCTTGTCGTAATCGCTCCGCTGGCTTGGAGTCCGGGAGGGGATCCGCCGTCGCCGTCCGTCCCGGGAGGGGGGCGGTGTCGCGATTGCGAACATCTCTGCGACCCCTGCCCGGCATCGCCACGCCGGGTCACGATCCCGGCGATTCAGGGAGGCACCCACCGCGGAGCCACGGATAAAGCACGGGGTGTTGCGAGGCACGGTGCTATCACTGCTCGCCGCCGTGGCCGTGTGGCATGCGCCGCTCGGCGCGGCCCCGGGGTCCTCCGTGGTCGCCCCCCCCGGGTCCCCCGTCCCACCGCTCGCGTACCATCCAACGCGGCGCGACTCGATCCTCGTGTTTGGAGCGCACCCGGACGATGAGACCCTGGGGGCAGGGGGGATGATTCATGCCGCGACCACCGTGGGAGCTCGGGTGCGGGTCGTCACGTTCACGAACGGCGACGGCTACGTGGAAGGGGTCGACGTGGGGTTCCGTACGCTGTTCAGCACCCCCGGGCAATTCATCGCCTACGGGAAGCGCAGACAACAGGAGGCTCTCGCCGCCGCGGCGCACCTCGGGGTGCCCCCCTCGCAGGTCACCTTCCTCGGGTACCCCGATCGGGGGCTCCCCGCGCTGTGGGGGTCCGCCTGGAACTGCCGTCATCCCTACACCTCACCGTACACCCGGCGAAACCGTTCGCCGTACCCCCTCGGGTATCGAGCCCAGGCGGCCTACTGCGGGGAAAACGTCCTCGAGGACGTGGAGACCCTGCTCCGCGAGGACCGCCCCACCGTCATCGTGACGCACTCCCCCGTGGACAGCCACCGTGATCACTGGGCGGCGGCCGCCTTTGTTGCCGCCGCGCTCGAGCGGCGCTCGCTCGAGGACCCCGCGTGGACGAAGATGGTCCACGTGTGGACGTACCTCGTTCATCACGGGATGTGGCCCGTCCCCGAGGCGTATGCGCCGGATCTCTTCCTCAATCCGCCGAGGGACCTCGCGGGGACGGGGATGGAATGGGCGCAATTCCCCATCGGCCTGGGCGATGAGGCGGCGAAGCGGCTGGCGATCCGCGAATACTCCAGCCAGGTGGAATTGCTCCGCACGTACATGCTGAGCTTCGTGCGCCGCAACGAGCTCTTCGCCCGCCCGCCCCAGGTCTGGCCGTCACGGCTGGAAGGGGCGGGGTTGTCGCTCGCCATCCCGGAGGGGTGGGACCGCGTCCCGCCAGCGATCCGCGTTCCCGCGGGAGGATCCCTCCTCCATGCCGCCGAGGGCAGCGTCAATCTGGAGTCGATCGCCCTCGCTCAGGATTCCGCCCATCTCTACGTTGCCCTCAGGCTGAGGCATCGGGCGATTCGGGAGGCCCAGTACCGCTTGGAGTTTCGGCTGCTCTATCGCGACGGGCACCTGGGACGGCTTCCGCTCCTGTTTCAGGTGCCGCGGTCCCTCACCGCCCGGCACACCCTCCCCGGGGACCTTACCCTTCCCTCCGGCGCCGTGGCCCGGAGCGTCGGCCCCAGGATCTACGTGGTGCTTCCCTTGGGTCCGCTCGGCGATCCGGTGAGCGCGCTGTTCCAGGCGGCCACCGCGGGGCCGCTCAAGACCCTGATCGATCGGAGCCCCTGGACCCTGGTGCACCTCGATCTTCCACGGAGGGGGCACCCGGCTGGGAATTCGCCCGCTCTTCCCCCGGTTTGGCCCCGTAGCGAGGATTTGATGGGCATTCGCGGACACTAAGGAGGAGGGGACGGTAGGAGTCGGACCACCCGGTCGATAAGTACCCACAGACACGCCATAGACGAGGTGGACGTTGTGGTCGACGAGCAGCCGCAGCGCAGGATGCGGGTTCTGCGTTATCCCACCGAGACCTTTGGGCAGGCCGCCAGTACGATGCGGAAGGTCCTGTACGAGGTCAAGAAAATCATCGTGGGGCAGGACCTGATGCTGGAACGGATTTTGGTGGCGCTCCTCTCGCGCGGACACATTCTGATCGAAGGGGTGCCCGGGCTGGCCAAGACGCTCGCGATCAAGACCACGGCGGACGTCTTGGACTGTCAGTTCCGCCGCATCCAGTTCACCCCGGATCTCGTCCCCGCGGATCTCATCGGGACAAGGATCTACAATCAGAAGCTGGGGACCTTTGAGGTCGAACTGGGTCCCGTCTTCGCCAACCTGGTCCTCGCGGATGAGATCAACCGGGCGCCGGCCAAGGTGCAATCCGCCCTCCTCGAGTCGATGCAGGAACGCCAGGTGACCATCGGCAAAGAGACGTTCCGGCTGCCGGACCCCTTCCTCGTCCTGGCAACCCAAAACCCGATCGAGAGCGAGGGGACCTATCCCCTCCCGGAGGCTCAGGTCGATCGGTTCATGTTCAAGGTCGTGATCTCCTATCCGTCGTTCCACGAGGAGATGACCGTCGTGGACCGGATTACGGAGCAGTCCCCCACGGTTTCCCAGATCATGCGGGGGGACGAACTGCTGCGGCTCCAGAAGATCGCCGAAGCGGTCTACGTCGACCCCAGGCTCCATGAGTACGCGGTGAGCTTGGTGACCGCGACCCGCCGCCCCCAGGAGTTTGGGCTCGGCGATCTCCAAAAGTTCATCTCGTACGGCAGCAGCCCGCGGGGCTCCCTCAACCTGATCATCGGGGCGAAAGCCCTCGCCCTGCTCCGCGGACGGGAATATGCCATGCCGGAGGACGTGCGCGATCTCGCCCCCGAGGTCCTCCGCCACCGGTTCCTCCTCTCGTACGAGGCGCTCGCCCACGACATTACGCCGGAGCATCTGCTGCAGCGGGTCATTGAAGCCGTGTCAGTGCCAAAGGTCCACATAGGGGATCCGTATGGAGACACCCGAGCGAATCTTGAGGCGCCTCGAGTTTAAGGTCGTCCGACGGCTCGACGGCTTTCTGTTCGGCGACTACACGGGGGTGTTCTATGGCCCCAGCCTCGACCTGGCCGAGGTGCGCCAATATCAACCCGGCGACGAGGTGCGGCGGATCGACTGGAACGTCACCGCACGCATGAATCAGATCTTTGTTCGCCAGTATCGAGAGGAGAAGGAGCTGACGGCCTGGCTGCTGGTCGATCTGTCTCCTTCGATGGACTTCGGCACGGTGCGCCAGTTCAAGCGCCAGGTCGCGGTCGACTTCGCCGGCGTGGCGGCGTACATCATCAGCCGCCACGGCGATAAGGTCGGCGCTATTGGTTTTCCCACGCGCGCGGGGCCGCTGTTCGTTCCTCCGCGGACGGGGCGGCTGCAGGTGCTTCGGATCGTGCACGCCCTGTCCGCCGAACCGGCGGTCTCGGGCGGGGGCCGGACGGACCTCGCCGTCGTGCTCCACCAGCTGGGCCGGGTGGTTCGGCGGCGCTCGCTGCTCTTTCTCATTTCAGACTTCCACTCCCCGGCGGGATGGGAGGGCGCGCTGGCGGAAATGAGCAAGCGGCACGACGTTATCGCCGTGCGGGTCGAGGATCCGCGCGAGCGAGACCTGCCGGACGTCGGAGGCGTCTACCTGCAGGACCCGGAAACCGGCCAGCAGGTTTGGGTGGACACCTCCGACCGAAACGTGCGGGACGTCTACAGGCAGCTGGTCGCGGCACGGGATGCCGAGCTGGCTCAGGTGATGCGGCGGGCGAGCGTCGATCTGTTGCGGCTGTCCACCGGCACCTCGCTGGTGGATCCGTTGTTGAAGTTCGTGACCTTTCGGAGGCGGCGTCGGTGGAATTCACCTGGCCAGTAATGCTCTGGGGGCTCCTGCTGCTCCCGGCCTTCGTCGGCTGGTACGTGATCGGTGTGCGCAGGGCCCGACAGCACGCGGTGATCCGGTTCGCCGAACAGCCGCTGTTCGAGCGGATCGCCACCTCGCTGCCGGCGGTGCGGCGGCACGTCAGCATGGGGTTCTATTTCCTCGCCCTCGCGCTGCTGCTGGCGGCCGTGAGCCGGCCGGTGATGGCGATCCCGCTGCCGGTGAACAAGGCGGTCGTGCTGCTGGCGGTGGACACCAGCGGCAGCATGATGGCTCCCGACTTGGCGCCCAGCCGGCTGGAGGCGGCGAAGGTGGCTGCCCGGACGTTCGTCGACGTCTTCCCGCAGGGGCCGAAGATCGGCCTGGTGTCCTTCAGCACGTACGCGACGTTGATGATCCCGCCCACTCCCGACCACGAGGCGGTGAAGCAGGCGATCGCGTCGCTGAAGCCCCAGGAGGCGACGGCGATCGGTGATGGGATCGCCGTCGCGCTCAAGGCCATCCCCGGACGGGTCGTTGACCTTCCGGAGGCGCAGCCGGGCCCGCTTGGACCCGCCCAGCCGGCGCCCACCCCTCTGCGCCCCGAGGATCTCCCCCCTGCCGCTATCATCCTGATCAGCGACGGCGGCCAGAACGCCGGGAGCGCCGACCCGTTGAAGGTGGCGCTGCTGGCCAAGCAGCAAAAGGTGAAGATCTACTCGATCGGTCTGGGGACCCTGGGCGGGAGCGTATTCAACTACCAGGGACAGATGGTCTTTGTGCCGTTCAACCCCACGCTGCTCCAGCAGATCGCCGCGATCACAGACGGTCGGTTCTTCATTTCCGGGTCGGCGCGGGAGCTCCAACAGATCTACCGAGAGCTCGGGCGCATGATCGGGTGGGAGACCCGTAAGACGGAGGTCTCCTCGATGGTGGTCGGGAGCGCGGGGCTGCTGCTGCTGGTGGGTGGTGTGATCTCGATGCTGTGGACGGGACGGCTCCCGTGACCTTCCTGTGGCCGCTGGCCCTGCTGCTGTTCCTCCTCATCCCCGCCTTGGTCGCCTGGTACGTCTGGCTGCTCCGGCGGCCCTCCCGGGTCCGGGTCCGGTACTCCAGCTTCGACCTGGTGGCGCGGGCGGCGGCGGCGGGGAAGCCCTGGCGACGTCACGTGCCGGCGATCCTGTACCTGCTCACCCTCTGCGCGGTCATCTTCACCCTGGCGCGGCCGATGGCCCCCGTGCCGGTTCCCGATAACCGCACGGTCGTGATGCTGAGCGTCGACGTCAGCCGCAGCATGATGGCGACGGATGTCGTCCCCACGCGCATCGAGGCGGCAAAGAAGGCCGCCGTGGAGTTCGTCCGGGCGCTCCCCCACGGGTCGAAGGTGGGGCTGGTCTCGTTCAGCAGCTACGCGACGCTGGTGACCCCGCCGACCGACGATCACGACCGCGTCATCCAGGCGATCAACGGGCTGGCCCTGGAGTTTGCGACGGCGATCGGCGACGGCCTCCTGGAGGCGGTGTACGCGCTGCCGGGCCGCTCGCGTCCCGAGAACAGTCTGTCGCCGGTCGTGCCGGTTCCGCCCACCTCCACGGACAGCTTGACGCCCGCGACGGTGGTGCTTTTGAGCGATGGCCAGAGCAATCGCGGGACGCCCCCGGAGGATGCTGCGGTCGTGGCGCGCCAGCTGCGGGTCAAGGTCTACACGGTGGGGCTGGGCTCGCCCGAAGGGACGTTCCTCGAGCTCGGCGGCCGCAGCATTTTTGTTCGCCTCGATGAGGAGACGCTCAAAGAGATCGCCCAGGTGACCGGGGGGACGTACCAGCGCGTCGCCTCCACGACAGAGCTGAGCCGGGTGTACACCCGGTTGGGGCGGGTCATCGGATGGGAGCGCAAGCCGACGGAGATCAGCGGGTTGACGTCGGTGGTGGTGGCGGGACTCTTCGTCCTGACCATGGGCGTGTCGCTGTTCTGGATGCACCGGATCGTGTGAGGACCGGGTGGGTCGTTGATCGCACCTGAAACCCCGGGGGAAGGGTCCCGACCGTCGGGGCGCAGCGGGCGCGTCGCCTAGGCCCCGCTCGGACCGGGGCGATGTGTTGCCCGTCAGCCCGCCATCCCGGTGGCGCGATCGGCGTCAACGCTCCCCGGCGGCCGACCGTGGGGGGCGGCGGGAGGCAGCGGGGGCGTCCGGTGCGGTGCCAGCACCCGTCGGCCTCCGAGCGGAACGGGGAGACCAGTGGGTAGCGTCTTTCTGGTTCTGGCGTCCTTTCTCGCCTCGTCCGTGGAGATGGTCGAGGCGCTGACGATCGTCCTTGCGGTCGGCGTGACCCGCGGGTGGCGTTCCACCCATTTGGGGGTGGGGGCCGCGATCGTGGCGT
Organism: bacterium; assembly: GCA_035279545.1. Lineage (GTDB taxonomy): Bacteria > Sysuimicrobiota > Sysuimicrobiia > Sysuimicrobiales > Segetimicrobiaceae > Segetimicrobium. The sequence goes on from DATEHM010000204.1 coordinate 12,944, forward strand.
TGAGCCTGTTCGTGGTGGCCCTCGGGCCGGCGTTGCATCTCATCCCGATCGGGACCTTGCGCTTGATCGTCGGCGCGGCCCTGCTCATCTTCGGCCTGCAGTGGCTTCGCAAGGCCATTCTGCGCGCGAGCGGCATGAAGGCGCTTCACGATGAAGACGCCGCGTATCGCCATGAGGTCGAGCTGGCCCGCGCCGGCGGCCCCGTTCCGCCCACGCGGATGGATTGGTACGCGTTTACGCTCGCATTCAAGGGGGTCTTTCTCGAGGGTCTGGAAGTGGCGTTTATCGTCCTGACCTTTGGCAGCGCGCAAGGGAACATTCCGCTCGCGGCGGGCGGGGCGGGCGCGGCGGTGATTTCGGTGGTCGCGATCGGGATGCTGGTCCACCGGCCGCTCAGCCGGGTGCCCGAAAACACCATGAAATTTGCCGTCGGCGCCATGCTCTCGACGTTCGGCATCTTCTTCGCGGGCGAGGGGGCGGGCGTGGAATGGCCGGGATCCGATGCCGCCATCCCGGCCATTCTGGCCTTTACCCTTCTCTGCTCGTGGGGGTTGGTGCGCTGGTGGAGCCGCTACCCGCTCCAGGACACGCCGGAGACCGGCCTGACCGGCGGCGAGCAGGTCGAGTGAGGTATCTGCTCGGGTTCTTCGGGTTCTGGTACGGCTTCGTGGTGGGCGACGATTGGACGGTGGCGGCGGGCGTGGTCGGATCGCTGGGGGTGGCCGCCGCCCTCGCGCACCGTCACCTGCTGGCCTGGCTGTGGCTGCCGGCGGCCGTGGCCGCCGTCCTGACGGCCTCACTGTGGCGGGCGAGCAAGACGCTCGGGCGCAAGCGCCGTGGTCCGAGCAGCGGACGGCGCCGCCAACCCACCAACAGAAGTGGGCCGATCCTCGATTCGCGCGGGGCAGGAGGCGGAATGGAAAAGATTCGCGTGAAGATGGCGAGCCCGGGCCTGGACGCCGGGGGGGTGCTGGCCGCGCTGCTGGGGGATGAGTTCCTGGTGGAGGAGTTCTCCCCCGGGACGCCGCTGCGCGACCAGGTGGGGGCGGCCCACGTGCTCCTGGTCAGGAGCGTGCCGGTGACGAGGGAAGTGATCGATGCCGCCCCGCATCTGCGCCTGATTCAGCGGCCGGGCGTCAATGTCGAGGCGGTCGATGGCGCCTACGCGGCGGAGAAGGGCATCCCGGTCTGCAACATCCCGCGGGAGTTGCTGCGGGAACCCTACGTGGCGGAACACGCCATGTTCCTGATCCTCGCGCTTGCTAAGCGATTTCCGGAGACCCAGGAATCGCTGCGGGCCCGACGGTCCGGCCAACCGCTCACCCTGGGGCTACAGGGCAAGACCTTGGGGCTGATTGGCGTTGGACGGACGGGCACCCCACTGGCCCGAATGGCGCGGGCGTTCGAGATGGAGGTGTGGGCGGTCAAACGCACGGTGAGCGAAGAGAGTCGGAGCGAGTTGGGGCTGACCTGGCTCCAGCCATATGGCCGGTTGCCTGAGCTCTTGCGGCAGAGCGACTTCGTGTCGATCCATCTCCCGCTGCTCAGGGAGACGACCGGGTTCGTCGGGAAACGGGAGATCGGATTGATGAAACCCACGGCGTTCCTGATCAACACCTCACGCGGACCGATTGTCGACAAGGACGCCCTGGTGGCCGCGCTGCACGGGGGGCGCCTGGCCGGCGCGGGATTGGATGTGTTTTGGGAGGAGCCCCCCGACCCGGGGGATCCGCTCCTGCAGCTCCCGACCGTGATCGCCACGCCCCACGTCGCGGGTTTCACGCGGGAGGGTGTGGAAACGCTCGCTCGCCATTCTGCCGAGAACATCAGGCGCGTGATGACCGGGTTGCCGGCACGATACGTGCTGAACGGCGCGCAGAGATAAAACGCACCAAATCGTACCCTGCATCTCCCGTGACGCCTCGCCCGTAACCGCCCGGCCCGTACCGCATCGAGGGCGGTGGCAATGGCGCGGGTGCTCAGCGGTCTGCCCCTGCGCGGCTGCCCCTCGGGCCGGCGGTGCGTGTCACTCCGTCAGGCCCCTCCGCCTCATCCCGCGCGCACCCGTCCAGCAACCGCTGCACGCGCTCGGCGATGGCCTCCCGCGCCGCCGGGAACCCGTCGCTGACCCATGGCACGTCGTCTCATCGCTCCACTGCCAGACCAGGGGGGGCAAGGTGGCTGAGGTCGCACCCGAACGAAACGACACGCCACGCGGCCGCCAGTTCCTGAGGCGCTACAGCCCGAGGGCGGTGGTGTCGGACATCAAGGCCTTCCCGCAGCAGGCCATCACGCGCCGAGGCAGGGACTTCGGACTCCGGTTCGCTCCCGGCCGAAGTGGCGCAGATATTGAGCCCACGTTCCGCGGCGAGGCGGTTCAGGTAGGCGCCGGCGATCACGCTCTTGGCGGCATCGTGCAGACACACGAATACGACCGTTCGGCTAGGTGTGTGTCCGAGAAATGACATTCGAACAGGACTTTAGCGTGCTAAAGTGGAATTTCTTTTCATGCCGGATAAAGAATATCGCCCCTATCATCCCGATCAACTCCTTCTGCTGCCCCCGTCGCTGCGCGATTGGCT
>DATEHM010000205.1:0-3636 GCA_035279545.1 bacterium
CTTCGTGAGTGCCGGGAGGGGATCCTGCCCGTCCACATGGGGCCGAGTGCCCTCGATCCGCCGTGGCGGCCCGGCCATCACATGTTCGTTACAGAGACCATCGATGATGGGAGCTACGGCTTTTAAGGCCTCACCATGGGAGGGAGCACCTATGAGAAACATCGTGGCGGGTCTTATCGGCATCGCCTGTGCGCTCCTGTACGCCGCCCCGCCGACCGGCGCGGCGATGATGGGCGTGGACGTCAAGAAGGAGTTGCAGACGGCCATCTTTCATTCCAGCGAACTGGCCCAGCGGGGCAATGCGGTTGCGGCCGCAAAGCTGCACCTGCAGCACGTGATCAACTGCCTGGAGGGCCCTAACGGCGCGGACTACCAGGCGTCCGTCGGCTACCCGTGCCAGGGGATGGGCAACGGCATCATCCCAGATCTCAAGGACGAGGTGGCGGCGAAGGCCCCCGGTGCCGACGAGGCGCTGAAACAGGCCATGCTCGCCTGGACCCTCGCCAAGCAGGGCATTGCGAAAACCGACGTCAACGAGGTCCAGCCGTGGGCGAAGGTGGTGTCGGACTACCTGAAGGCCGCCCTCCAAGCCTTGGGCTCCTAGTCCAGCAGATCGTCCGGATCGACGGCGCGCCCTGACCGCGCCGACTGATAGCACGCCTCGGCCGCAGCGACCGTTCGCCGGGAGCTGCGGCCGTTGGTTTCAAAGGGTCTGCCGCTCGCCGGCGCGAGATCCTCGCCCGCGATTACCGGGTCACCACGCGGATCGCCGCCTGGACCCGGGGCGATTCCCCTGCGTTCCCTGTGAGCGGAGACGCGGACCGCGCGCTGGGGCGGCCCTATCGCGCCGCGCCGGCCAGCGGCAGGAGCGTGAGCGCCAGGCCGATGCCCACCGCCCCCGCGAGGACAAATACCCCGCCCCACCCCACACCGAGGTCGAGCAACCATCCGGCGGCGAGGGGTGCCGCGGCGGAGGCCCCGAATCCGAGGAAAGCCCGGGCGGCTTGGGCCGAGCCGATGCGATCCGGCGGGGCGAGTTCGGTGACCGCGGTGGAGTAGATTGCCGAGTCGGCGGAGACGATGATGCCGTAGACGCACCCCGTCACGAGCAGCAGCCCCCACGGAGCCGCCCCCAAGAACCCGAAGCCCAACGAGCAGAGTCCGCTGGCGAGGGCGATCGCCAGCGACGCGCGCGCCCGGCCGAGCGCGTCGGAGACCCAGCCCCCGATCCACACGGCGGGCGTCCCCAGCCCGGCCATCAACGCCGCCCACTGGCTCCCCTTGGACGCAGCGGCCGTGGGAGGAAGGCCGTGCGCGGCCAGCACGGTCGTCAGAAACGCGGCAAGCCATCCGCGGGAGATGTACAGCTCCCAGGCATGGCCGGTGTAGGCTAGGATCGTCCTGCGCACCGGAAGATGGCGCAGCCCCGACAGATCGAGATGTGCGCGGGCCCCGGAGGCGGGCGGGCTCGACAGCACGAGGCCGAGCAGAACGGTACGGGCCATGCCGCGCGGCGACGCCTCAGACCGCGATCGGCTGGCCGTGGGGGGGGATCTCCGCGGGGATCCCGCGCGAGGAGAGCGCGGCGGCCAGCCCGGCCGCCTGATCCTCCTCCCCGTGCACGCAGTACACCCGCCCGACCTTCGGCGCGCGCTGCACCCACTCCACCAACTCGGCTCCGTCGGCGTGGGCACTGAAAGCAGCCAGGACCGCGACCCGCAGCCGGACGTCGAAGGGTTCCCCGTAGATCCGCACCGGGGAGACCCCTTCGACGAGGCGGCGGCCGAGGGTGTTCGCCGCCTGGAACCCCACGACGAGCAACACCGATCTGGGGTCGGTGATGTGATGGCGGAGATGCTGGAGGATCCGTCCCGACTCGCACATCCCCGATGTGGCGATCACGAGGAACGGCTCGGCCTTGGTATTGAGCGTCTTCGACTCCTCCGCGGACCGTAGGTAGCTGAGCCCCTTGAACCCGAAGGGATCCTGCCACTCCAAGTGCGCTCGGACCTCGTCGTCAAAGCACTCCGGATGGAGGCGGAAGATCTCGGTGGCGTCCACCGCCATGGGGCTGTCGACGAACGTCGCCACCGCGGGGACCCGGCCGGTTTCGCGCAACCGGTGGAGCGCGTAGGTGATGTCCTGGGCGCGCCCGACGGCGAACGATGGGATCAGGACCTTGCCGCCGCCGGCGACGGTCTCGCTGACGATCTCGCCCAGTTTGCGCTCGCCTTCTGCGAACGGAGGGTGCCGCCGGGTGCCGTAGGTCGATTCCATCACGAGGACGTCGATGGCGGGAAGCGGCTCGGGGTCGCGGAGGATCGGCGCGCCCGGGCGTCCGAGATCGCCCGTGAACCCGAGCGTGCGCCCGGAGGCCTGGATGCTCGTCACCGCCGACCCGAGGATGTGTCCGGCGTCGCGAAAGGTGACCGTCGCGCCCCCGATCGGAAACGCCCGCCCGTAGGGGATCCCCACCAGGTCGTCGATCGCCGCCTCCGCCTCTTCTGCGGTGTACAGCGGTGGGTTGGGCGGCTTCCCATCGGGGCGGCCGCGCTTCGTGAGAAAGACCACGTCCTGGTGCTGGATCTTCGCGCTGTCGCGGAGGATCAGCCCCGCAAGGTCCCGCGTCGCCGGCGTGCAGTAGATCGGACCGGCAAACCCTTGGCGGACGAGGGTGGGGAGGTTGCCGCAGTGGTCGAGGTGGGCGTGCGAGAGGACCACGGCGTCCAGGCTGGCCGGCGGAAACGGGAAGTGCGAGTTCACCGCGTAGGATTCATCCCGCCGCCCCTGAAACAACCCGCAGTCCAGCAGCAGACGGACGCCGGACGTTTCGACCAGGTGCATCGATCCCGTCACGGTGCGCACCGCACCGTAGCACGTCACTGCCATCGCCGGCGCCACCGCGGCGGCCCCTAGGCGCGGCCGGGCGGCGACCCGACCGCGGGCGCCCCGGCTCCCGGCCTGACCTCGAACCGCCGCAGCCCGTCCCAGTCGAACTCCACTCCGTGCCCCGGCGTCGACGGGGGCGTGATGCATCCCCGCTCGGCGCGAAGCGGCGTCCGCAGCACCCCCAGATCCGTCAGGCTGCCCCCCTCGACGTCTTCGAGGGCCGTGGCGTTCGAAACGGCGCAGTGGAGGTGGCAGGAGATCTCGGCCATCAAATGCCCGGACACGAGGAGGTTGTGGCTCCCGGCCAGGTGGGCGATCTTCATCCACTCGGTGATGCCCCCCACCCGCGCCACGTCGGGCTGCACGATGTCGACGGCCGACTGACGCAGGTACTCGGCAAACTGATAGGTGCTGTGGACGTTTTCGCCGAGGGCCACGGGCAGATGCACGCGCGCCCTGACCCAGGCGTTTCCCGGGACGTCATCCGCGAGCACCGGCTCCTCGACCCAGTGCGGCGCGAAGGGCTCAAGCGCCCTGATGCGCCGCACCGCCTCCGCGGCCGTCCACTTTTGGTTGGCGTCGATCATCAGCCAGGCGCGGGAGCCGATCTGCTGGCGGACCGCCCGCACCCGTTCGACGTCCGCCTCCGGATCGTCCGACCCGACCTTCATCTTGAACGCCTGATACCCGCGCCGCTGCCAGCCCTCCACCTGCGCGAGCAGCTCGGGGAGCGCCAGGTGGAGGTTG
>DATEHM010000206.1:0-22413 GCA_035279545.1 bacterium
GGACGAGCGGATCATCCGGACCCGCTCACTTGCCGCTGACTGCCTTGATGACCTGATCGGTCAGGTCCACGCCGCCGTACAGGACGACCTCACGGTTCAGCACGATCGTGACGCCCTGCTGCTTGGCGATCTTTTCGACGGCGGTGCGGATGTCTTTCTCCAGCCCCCCGATCAGCTCTTGGCGCTTTTTCAGGATGTCCGCCTGCACCTGGCGCTGGATATCCTGCTGCTGCGCCGCGGGCATGCCCTTCATCCGGGTCTGGGCGTCGGCGATTTGAGACTGCGCGTAGTCCCGTAGCGCCCCCTCCGCGCTCGCCTTCCGCGGGTGGGCGCCGATCGCCTTGGCCATGTCGACGTACCCGATCGTGAAGGACTGCCCGAGGGCCGGGCCCGATCGGGCGATGATGAATCCGGCGGCGCCGAGCACGACGATCGCCGCCACCGCCACGCTGATGGTTTTTGCGCTCCACTTCATCGCATTGGTCCCTCCCTGGGGCGATCTCGGCGATCGCCGCATGCTTAGAACTCGAGGCCGGTCGAGATCCACAACTGGCCGCCCTCCTGGCTCACCCCATAGTCGAGCCGGAACGGCCCGATGGCGGTCTTCACCTGAATCCCCACCCCGACATCGGTATGGGGCGTGAACGACCCCCCGCTCGGCTCCGCATCGCCGGCATCGACAAACGCCACCCCCGTGATTCCCGTGAACGAATGGAGAAACGGCAGCGTGCTGATCGGGAACCTGTACTCCACTTGGAGCAGCGCGCTTTCGTCGCCCCGGAACCGGCCGGTGGCGTAGCCCCGCAGCGTGGTTTGGCCGCCGAGATAGAGCTGTTCCTGAATCGGCAGCGGCACCGCCGAGTAGCCCAGGTGGACGTGCCCCACCAACGTCCCGGTGGGGCCGATGGGGAAGAAGTGGGCGTAGTCCGCCTCGTATTTCTGGAAGGTGAAGCTCCCGCCCAGGACCTGGAACGCGAACTCGCCGGTGAAGGTGATGTGCTCGCCGCTGGTCGGCCCGTTGGGGTCGTTTCGAGTGTCCCGGCTCGCCCCCAGGACGAGCGCCGTGAGCTGCCCGGGGGTGAATTGGAAGTTCGCCGGCGGGTTCGTCCCGACGAGGGGGGTCCCGAAGGTCGAGGTAACCGCCTTGACCCCGTAGTTCACCGAGTCGATGGGGTCAACCGGCGTCGTGAACGAGAGGAACCCCCCGACCTGGGTCAAATCGTACTGGAACGAGTTGTTGAGCCCGAGCGTGTAGTCGGTCGGGATCGTCGTCGTGTCGAACAGCTGGGTGTCCAGCGCGGTGTGGGACCCGAGGAAAGACGGTTCGTGGAACGCGATGGCGTAACTCGTGCCGAAGTTGACCGTGTTCGCGTACTGCACCGACACGGTCTGCCCGTTCCCCCCGAAGTTTTTATCCTGCAGGCCGATGAACCCCTCTATCCCGGTCTGGTTGCTGTACCCGAGCCCGAAGCTCAGCGTCGCGGTCTTCTGCTCGGTGACCGAGATCGTCACCGCCACCGTGTCGGGCGAGGCCCCCGGGCCCGGCGTCGCCTTGACGTCGGAGAAGTACTGCAGTTGAAAGAGCTTCTTCAAGCTGGCGTTCACCTGATTGACGTTGAACACGTCGCCGGGCTTGAAGGTGAGCTGGCGGAGGACCACGTATTCGTGGGTCTTCTTCAATCCCTCCACCTTGATCGCATCGATCCGCCCCTCGGAGACCACCACCTGCAGCGTCCCCTCCGGGCTGACGGACACGTCGGCGACCCGCGCCAGCACGTAGCCCTTGTCCACGTAGGACTTCTCCACCGCCCGCACCCCGTTGCGCATCGTGACGGTGTTTAAGACCTTCCCGGTCGTCACCCCCAGAGTGCTCAGGATCTCCGGGGTGGGGATGATCGTATTCCCCTTGACGTCGATCGACTTGACGATCGGGTTCTCGACGACCACGAACGCGACCCGGACGCCGTCCGGCACCGGCTCGAGCCGGACGACCGCGTCCGCGAACTCACCGAGGTTGAGGATCGCCTGGACGTCGTTGCGCAGCCCGGATTCGTTCAGCGGATCGTTGACTTTGGTGGACACCACCGCCAGGATCTCATCGGTCGGAATGGTTTCATTCCCGCGGACGACCACCTCCACCACCTTGCTCGGCGGGATGGTCTGCGGGGCGACTCCCGGCTGCGGCACAAACGGCCCCGGCGGGGTGAGGCTCGGAGCGGGCGGTGGCGTCGACAATGACGGGGGCGTCGGCGGTGACGGCGGCGCAGGCGTAGATGGGGGCGCGGGCGTAGTGGGGGACGCGGGCGGCTGGGATGGAGTCGGCTGCTGCTGTTGGGCGGGCGCGGAAGGCGGCGGAGGCGAGGACGGCTGGGCCCGCAGGCTCGATGAGGCCGCCGCCACCAGCAGGATCGCACACGCCAGACCAGAGGCCACCCGGCGCGTTGTCCGTATCCACGGGTTGGTCATCATCGCTCCCTATTTGGAGGTTGCAGGATCGGACCCGTCGCTGCCGAGGGGCGGCGGCAGGGTCAGCGGATCTCCCCCCTGCAGGATGTCGAACCCTGACAAGCTCGCCGGCGCAGACCTCCCGCTCGACCCCGTCGCGGGGAAACCGACGAGCGGCAGCACCCCGGCGTTCTCGAAACGGACGATTCCGGCCGGGTCCTGTGCGGCCGGGACCGCCTGCGCCGCCGCCGGGGCACTCGCGGCAGGTCCGGTCAACTGGGACCTGCCTATGGCGTACCCCGCCAGGACGAGCAGGCCTGAGGCGACGACGGCGCCCAAGATCATCCACCGGGGCCGGCGCGGCCGCGCCGCATCGGCCCCCACGAACACGCCTGACTCGCGGGCCCGGCGGATCTCCGCCTCGGCCAGAAGCAGCCGCAACACCACGCGGTGCGCGTCGCCGTGTGCGCAGTCCTCGCGGGCCCGGCGCAGCCATCCCTCGGCGTGGCGGATGTGGTCGAGGATCCCGGACGGCACCGTCACGCCTCTCACTCCGAGGCTCGGGCGCCGGGCGGGATCAACGTCAAGCTCGCCTTGATCCGCTGCACGGCCTGCTTCTGCAGGCGGTAGAAGTGCGAGAGGCTGATGCGCAGTTCGCCGGCGATGCGCCTCGGCTCCTCCTTGTGGAACATCGCCCGGAGGATGCGCCGTTCGCGGGTGGGGAGCCGGTCGATCGCCGCCGCCACTTGCTCGGCGACCACGCCGTCCTCGACGCGCGCCAGCCGCTCCGCGGCCTCCGGATCCTGCACGCGCTCGAGCAGGACCTCGTCGCAGGACTCCCCGCCGCCGTCGATGCTCCCCGCCGGACGCTCGCGGTGCAGCGCGTTGAGCATGCGCCCTCGGATCCGGTAGGTGGCGAACGTGCTGAACCGAACCCCCCGCGCCGGATCGAATCGCTCCACCGCCTCGATCAGCCCCACCGTCCCTTCCTGAATCATGTCCATGACGATGGCCTCGCGCAGGCGGAGGTGCATGGCCACCTTGAACACCAACGGTTGGTAGGACTCGATCAACCGCGTGCGGCTGCGGACATCGCCGCGGCCCTTGTATGCCCCCCAGAGGCGGGCCTCCTCCTCCGGGCGCAGCAGGGCCACCCGTTGCAGTTCACGGACGTAGTCGGCTAAGGCCATGGGCGCTCCCCTGTAGAGTATCCATTGCGGCGGATCACCACTCTCTTCCTCGGCGCTCTCAAAACGGGAACCGGGTGAGCAGGAAGACCCCCACTCCCCCCAGCGTGTCGACGTTGACCGTGGCGAGCACGTTGGGGCTCAGGAAATACTCGAGGCCAGCGACGGTGTAGGAGACCCCCGGGGACACCGGCCGGGTGAAGGTGCCGGGGAGCGGAATCGTCGTCACCACCTGCGGCCCCGCAAACACCTCGGACACCGTCATGTAGATGTTCTGCAGCAGGAACTTTCCGATCCGCAACGTGACGGGGCTTTCCCGATTGTAGGTCAGGGTGAACTCATTCAGATCGAGGGCCTCGCGCAGCGACCCCAGCAGGTACCGTCCCAGCCCCTGGCCGAGAATCGATCCCGGATCCCCGAAGATCCCCGCGTTTCGTGCCACCAGGTTCAGGATGTCGGCCTGGGTGAGGGGCGGATCCGAGGTCACCGTCAGGTCCGGGTGCGACGCCAGTCCCCTGACGTCCAGGAAGACGATCGTATCGCCGTACACCTGCTGCGCCCGCGCCGAAATCTGGGGCTCCACTCCCAACGCTTCCGAGAAGACGGCCTGACCGCCCGTCAGCCTGAACGTCGACCCCAGGAAGGCCACCTCTCCTTGCGGCGAGGTGACCCGGCCGGACAAGAGGGGGTGGTCCAGCGTGCCCGCGGCGTGGACGGAGCCCACCACCTCCGCGCGGATCGGCCCCAGCGAGAAGACGACGTTGCGGCCGACCGCGAGCGTGACATCGAGTCCGAGCCGCGGCCCGCCGCCGCCGGGACCGCCCCCCGTCCCCGCGGGTGAGAGCACCCCATCCGAGAGCGTCGCGCTCCCCGAGAGAATGGGCTGCAGCGCCGGGCCGCTGAGCCGGAGGTCGGCGTCCAGCGATCCGGTGTAGAGGCCGGGGGCGTCGATGTCGGCCCGCGCCGCCTTGAGGGCCAGCTGGAGGTCCCCCAGCCGGAAGTTCGTCACCCCGACGATCCCGCCGAGGGCGACCTGCCCCCGCCCCAGCGCCGCGGAGAGATCGCGGACGTGAATCTCGTTTTGAGAAAAGACCAGGTCGACGTTCATGTTGTCGAACGGCTTGCGCAGTCCCGCGTAGGTCAGCCGGCCCCCCGTGGAATGCAGGAAGCCGCTCATCTGCGGCTCTCCCACCGTGCCCGCGACGTCCACCTCGCCGGCCACCGTGCCCGCGGCGTCCGTGACCTGAGGGGTCAGCAGGGACAGGAAGCTCAGGTCCGCGTCCTGCAGCCGCAGCTGCAGCTGCATCGCCGCGTTGGGGTCGAAGGCAAACGTCTTCTGGTCGACCGGCAGCGTGCCCACGGCCACGACCTTGTGGGGCCCCTTGGAGATCACCGCCTGCTCGATGTGCAGGGTGCCCGCCTGATAGTAGGCGAGGCCGGCGATCCGGTCGGCCAGCGCCCCGGGGATCCCCGCGTCGGTCGCCTCGAGGGAGAGGCCGGCCGTCGGGTTCCGAGTCTCGCCGCTGAACTGGACCGTGAAGTTCAGCTTGCCTTGAAAGGGGCGGTCGAACTGGAAGAACGGCCTGAGGAAGTCGGGGTTGAGGTTCTGGGCCGAGACCTCGACCGCGCTCGACCCTCGGAGATCCACCCGTCCCTTGGCCGCCACCTGGCCCTGCGCCGGGTGGATCTCGAATCGATCGATATCGATCGTCTGGTGGGTCAGCGTCAAATCGGCAACCCCCCTGCCGATCGTGTAGGCGCCGAAAGTCGCGTCTTGAAGCGTCAGCGACAGGTGGGCGGACGGATCGTCCAGCGGACCGGAAAACTCGATGCGCCCATCGATCGTCCCCTGCAGGGGCGCCGGCAACGCGATCCCCGCGGCGGCCAGCACGGTGGCGACCTGCCCGTGGGCCACGTCGAGCACGAGGCCCGCCGACGGATGCTCGCCGATCCGGAGCGCTCCGGCCAGCTGGTACCGCGCGGCGCCCTGGGCGAACTGGAGCGCGTCCAGACGGAGCGTGCCTCCGCCGTACTCGAGGCGCCCCGAAGCGGTGAACGCCTGCCCGCCCACGGTCAGGTCGGGAGCGTCCACGGTCCCCGACACGCGAGGATCCGACAGCGTCCCCCCAAGCGTGCCGTCCAGCGACAGCGTCCCCCCCATGGGCACCGCGAGGCCGAGGGTGGCATCGACGTCCGTCAGGTGGAGGCCATCGACCCGGATGCGCAGGTCGAGCGGGCCCGCGGGGTCGATCGTGCCCGAGACGGCCATGCGGGACCCGTTGAATCGGGCCTCGGCCGCGGCGATGTGGAGCCGTCCGCCATCCGGGGCCAGGTGCACCTCGGCGTGGTCGATCCGCTGCCGGCCGATGCGGCCGCGGTCGAGGGTGACCTGTCCGGCCACCGAGGGCCGGGCGAGCGGGCCGTTGAGGGTCACGTCCGCGGAGAGCCCCCCGGTGACGTCGGGGGCAAAGGCCAGGGCGTTGGTCAGCCACTGCGCCTCAACGCCCGTCGCCTCGAGGCGCAGGTTCGCCGCGGCGAGCGGGCGGAAGGTAATCCCGCCGCTCATCCTGTACAGGGCGGGGCCGTCCCGCAGGTCCAGTCGGCGCGAGCTGATGCCGCGGGCGCTCACGGTCACGTCCCCGAACGCGTGGGCGAACGCGACCGGCCCGAGACGGCCGTCCGCGGCGGTGACCGTCCCCGAGAAGACCGGCGCGCCCGTGGTCCCCGTCGCGCGCCCCTGGAGGTCGACCTGGCCGTCGAGCGGCACCGCGCGCATCCCGGTCCGCTCCCCGACGTCCGCCAGCGAGAGGTGCTGCGCCAGGACGTCCAGGGCCAGCGTCCCATCGGCCCCGATCCGCCCGGAGGAGTACACCGTCGCCCCGTCGATCCGGCCGGTAAGGGAATCCAAGTTCACGGACCCATCGGCGTCATGCCAGAAGATCGCGTGCAGCCCGTCGAACGCCAGCCCCTGCATCCTTCCCGATGTCATCCTCACGTCGCCCATCACCTGGACGTGGGTCCCGCTGCCCACCCCGACCACCCGGCCCGAGACCCGCCCCGTCACGGCGGTGAGGCCGGAGAGTCCCGCGGAGGCCAGGGCGCGAACGTCCACGTTGCTGGTTGTCCCGTTGAACAGGTACGACGCCGTGCCGGGGGCCGCGTCCAGCACCAAATCGCCGGCGAGGCGGCCGCCGGCCGCGTCCGTCTGCAGCCCGGTCAGGCTGAGGATGCCGGCCCCGTATTGGAGCCGCGCATGGAGCCCGTCGAACGGCTGCCCGTTGATCAGCCCGTGCGCTCCGGCGATCTCACCGTCGACGTCCAACGCGCTGACGGGGCCGGTCACGCGGATTTCCCCGCCGGCCTTCCCCGACAGGCTGAGGGGAGCGTTCGGAAAGAACAGGCCTTGGACCGTGGCGAGATCGAGCGCGGGGGTTTTAATCCCGAGCTGCAGCCACGGGCCGCCGCTGTAGACCATGGCCCCGTCGACGACCATCGGAGAGGTGCCGGCCACCAGCGCGAGCCCGGGGGTCTCCACGTGCAGGCCGTCGACCGTGAGCGGGCCGGAGATGTGCTGAACCTCCAGGCGCGAAGGGCGGTACTGGACGGCGGTGTCGTGCATTTCGAGGTCGGCCGCATAATCCAGCTGGAGGCCCGTCGGGGACGGGGTCAGCGAGAGGTGGACGCGGCCGCCGAAGCGCCCGCCCTCCCAGGCCAGCTGGCGAATCCGGACGAGATAGGCGCCCCAATGGGTGGCGGACGCGTTGGTCGCGGTGATGTCGAACTCCGTGGTGCCCCCCGGACGATATCGGCCGGTGAGGGACAGTCCCTCCCCCCCCGCGCTCCATCCCGCCAGCGTCATCGGGACCGGATCGCCGCGCCGGAAGTCCGCCTGCCCCTCCAGGCGGGTGAAGGTGGCCGCAAACGGCGCCCCGGGCAGGCCCCAGGCGTCGCGGAAGACGAACCCGCCGCGCCTGATCACGATCTGCCCGCGGAAGCGCAGGGGGCCGGAGGCCCCCTTGGGACTGATGAGGTCGGCGATGCTCCAGCGCCCCGCCGCGTCTCGTGACAGGACCAGGCGCGGCTCATCGAGCTCGGCCCGGGCGATGCCGCCGACGACGTCCGGATGGGCGGCCAGGAGCCGGGCCCAGTTGAACGTGAGGCGGATCTCGGCGGCGGAGAACGCCACCCCCCGATCGAACCCACCGGGCTCGGCGATGCGCAGGGTGTGCAGGACGACCCCGTGGATCACATCGCCGCGCACGCGGCCGAGCGAGACCTGGCGACCGAGACCGGCCTCGAGCTGGTGCACCACGACGCCGCGGATATCCTCGGCGAACCACCCGCCAACGAGGTAGCGGAAGACCAGCACGCCCGCGATCACCAACACGGCGACGGCGAGGGCACCCCACACGGCCGCGGCGGGCCACCGGGGGGGACGCCGGGGCGCACCCGGCCGACGAATCGTCAGTGCGCGCCTCCGCCGATCACGATAGAGGTTTGGAACCGACCGTTCAGGACCCACGACGTCGTCCACCGCGTCTCGGCCCGGGGAGGCTTCGTCCCGGCCCCGGGTGCGGGGACGCGGAGCGCGCCACTGACCAGGTCAACGACCACGTCCGTGTTTCTCTCGCCGCTCTCGAAGCCGGCGATCTCGTCGGTGAGATTCTTCATCGGCCTGAGATCGAGGCCCGCCCCGGCCGGCCCCGCGGCCGCCGCCGGGAGCGGAACCGCCAGGCCGCCGCCGCGGACGGTGAGCACCGCGCTCCCCTCTGGGAAGTCCTGCGGGACGAGGAGCTCGATCTCCCGGGTCACGGCGGCCTCGCGGAACGGGCGGACGGTCACCAGCACGTGCAGCGGGGTCCCGGGAGCGATCGGCCCTTTCGGCATCTCCGCCGCCGTGATCGTGCCGGTCTGCCGGGCACCGGTGACCCTGACGTCGATGTCGATGTCGCTCGGTCCCAGGTCAGCGAAATCGTTTTCGAACAGCAGGTGCAGGGCTTGGGGCATCTCGCTCAGCGCCCGGACCGCGACATCGCTGCCGCTGTAGAAGTTGTTGGCGCGCTCCACCGGTCGCGGCAGCATCCGGCCACGCAGGATCATGTGCACCTGCGCGGTGCCCCCGCCGGACCGATTGAGCGCGCGCTCCACCGCGCTGCGGGTGCCGAGATCGACCAGGATCGGCGCCAGATCTTTGTTCGCGACCACCTGGAACCCGAAGCGCTGGGTGGCCCTGGTGTCGGTGTCGTGGACCGCGACCCGCACTCCGAACATGCGCGGCAGCACCCCGATGGTCCCCCCGACGGCGGCGGGGCGATCCTCGGAGATCGTGCCGACCGGCACGCCCGCGACGCCCACCTTGAGGTTGTGGTCCTGCGCGCGCACCGTCTGCAGAATCGTGGCGTTGGTCAGGAGAAAATCGGTGTGCCCGAGTTCGGAGAACGGGTGCCCGAAGGCGACGAAGCGGTTCCCGTCGCGATAGGTCAGCGTGCCGATCGCGTAGGCGGCGAGATCCCCCCGCATCACCGCCACCCCAATGGCGCTCCCCGGTTCGAGCGGGATCGTCGCGGGCAGATCCGTCATCCCGCCCCCCGTGATCGGCAGCAGGCCCATCGGCCGAAGCGCCTGCCCCATCTCCGCGGCGGCGTCCGGGCGGAGGCCGGAGACAAACAACGGCGTCGCCGCGGGGACGGCGATCGCGGTGCCCGCGGCGACCGTCTGGGGCCGCGCGGATGATCCGAGCACGATGCGGCGGATCGTACGCCCGCCGAGCGGGAACGGGGGCACGGCGAACTCGCCCGACCGGGAGATCTTCGCCCCTCCTGGGATGGCCCGCAGCATGTCCGCGATCGGCGTGAACAATCCAATCCGCGGATCGGCAAACTGGAACGCGTAGCTGAAGGCGCCCGCCAGCCGCCCCCCGATGTAGATCGGGCTGCCGCTCATGCCGGAGGCGAGCCCGCCGGCCGCGTCGATCACCGGGCCCGAGGCGCGAAACAACACCAGGTCCCCCGCCGGCCCGGCGTTGCGGAGGACGCCCAGGATCTTCACGCGGAACTCCGAGATCGTCGTCCCGATGACGACGGTCTTGCCCACCCCGGTCATCCCCATCGCGAGCTGGGACACCGGGATGAAGCGCGGAGCGGCTGCCAGCGGGGGAGCGAGCAGCAGCAGCGCCGCGGCGAGCCCCCCCACCCCCCACCGTGCCGCACGACTGGCGTTGCCCATCACGACCTCCGCTCGCCCAACGTCTCCGCGCCGGACGCTTCGCCTCGACCGGCCCCCGGCGCGCCGGGGCCCGGGGCTCCCGAGGCTACTTTACCACCATCGGGATTTGAAACCTACCCAGCACCACCCACTCGGTCGGCAGCGAAGCCGTCGCAGTCGACTCAAACGACGGGTTGGCGTTGCCCCCCACGGCCTCGAGCACGGGGGTCGGCACCAGATCCACCAGCACCTCGGTGTTCTTGCCGAAGTCTTCGAACTGGGACACCGCTTCGTCCAGGGACGCGGCATTCCCCGACGGGCTTCCCAGCAGGGAGGTGAGGAGCTGGAACTTCTGCTGGGTCGGGGTAGGGTCGTTCAGCGAGCCGGCGGTCCCGACGAGCAGGAAGGCCGGCCCCGGCGGGAAGTCCGGGGGCACCGTAAACTCCATGGTCCGGTCGATCTGATGAGTGCCGCCGTGCGGCCAGAGCCCGATCTCCACCCGCACCCGCTGCCCCGGGGTCACGCTGCGGACCTGCGGGCGCGCGCTCACCAGCAACGCGGTGTTCGGGCGGGGGCTGACGGTGATGTCGATGGTCATGTCGACGGGATCCAGCGTCTTGAAGAAGTTGCCGAAGAGCAGCTGCGTCGCATCCGGCACGCTCAGCGCCGCGGCGGTGGCGATATCGGCGGTGTCGTAGGCGAGGTCCTCGCGCACAATCTCCCCGGGGACCCCACGCGACCTGAGGGAGATGCGGATCGACGCGGATCCCCCGGAGACCTGGTCCAACGACCGCTGCACGGCGCTGAGCGCGACCAGCGGGACGAGCGACTCGGCCAGATCGGCCCGGCGCACAACCTGGGCATCCGTCTCGCGCACGGGCCCCGCCTCGGCGTTCCGGACCCGCACGCGAACTCCAAACATCTGGGGGAACTTCCCGATCACCCCCCCGACCCCATTCGACCGATCCTCGGTGGCCAAGCCGACGAGCGGGCCGATGCTCCCCTCCTTGAACGGGAACTCGATCGACCGCACGACGGTGTTGATCCAGGCGGCGGTGATCGGGATCGCCGTCGGCCCGGCATTGAGCAACGGGTGCCCGAACGCGAGGACCTGGTTCCCCCGCCGGTAGGTCACCGTGCCGATCGCGCCCATCTCGACGTCGCCGCGAACCAACTCGATGCCCATCGAGCTTCCCGGCTCGATCGGAGGCGGCGTGAATACCTTGGTCCCGCCGTACCCCTGCATCGGCACAACGTTGTAGCGGCCGAGCACGCGGGAGAGAATGGTGAAGGCCATGGGGGAGACCCCGGCCACGAACAGCGGGACGGCCGTCGGCGCGACGGCGACCGTCTGCGGCAGCGGGTGCCGGTTGTAGCCCGCCGCGTCCCGCGTGGAACGCATCAGGAACACGCGAGCGATCGGCCCGGCGGGCGTGGAGATCGGCGCGGCCGCATCGTAGACCCGCGAGGGCGGGACCTCAGCGCCGCGGGCGGGGGACAGGATCTTCAGCATTTCGCCGATCGGCGTGGCCAGGCTGAGATCCGCGTCGCGGCCGGGGAAATGGTACCCGTAGCTCAGCGCCCCGATGATCTTGCCGTCGATGTAGATGGGGCTCCCGCTCATGCCCTCCGCGGTGCCCCCCGCCCGGTCGATCACCGCCCCGCCGGCCCGGAAGAGGATCAGGTCGCTCGTCGGCCCGCCGCCCCGGAGAATCCCCATGATCTGGACCCGAAACCGGTCAATCGTCACCCCGTGGATGACGGTGAGCCCGTAGCCGGTCATGCCGGGGTGGATCTCGCTCAGAGGGAGCGTGGCCGGTGATGGCGCCGCGGCGCGTCCGGCGGGCACCACTCCCCCCAGGGCCATCGCCAGGGCCGCCAGTACGCCCACCACGTTTCGCACGCTTCCCTCCCTCCCCCGCTGTGGGCGGAACCCTCCTATAAAAAGGACGAGGGGGACGAATCCCCCTCGTCCTCCCGGGGCAAGAACCCTCACTGGGGCTGGATCACAGCCACAACGTCGCCGATGTTGACGTGGTCTCCCGGCCGCACCATCACCTGCACCACCCGGCCGTCGATCGATGCCACCGCCGCGGGAACCGCTGCCCCGGAACTGGTGCCCCGGAGGAAGACCAGCGGATCCCCTTGCTTGACGGTCTGCCCGATCTTGGCCAGCTGGAGCGGAAGCACCTCACCGGAGATGACAACGCGAACAAGAACCGTCGACCGCTGTGCGCTGGCCGGAAGCGACGATGTGATCATAAGTGCGGCCACTACCAGCGCCGTGACGAGGGCCCGTCTGTTGCCGTTCATGGGCCACCACCTCTTCTCCGCGAGCCAATTATATCCGCGTCCGCAAGCCAGTGTCAAACGCGGGCCGCGGCGACGCCTTCCCCTCTCTAGTGTACCCGCCTCTGCCCCCGGTTATTCCCCCGCCGGCGCCGCGGGGGGTGGGAGGGCGCCTTACTCCCCCCTACGGCGAACTCCGCCGGGGGGTTCCGTGCGAATCCGAAGTGGTGACGCAGCCCGCCCACGATCCGGCGCGCGGCCTGCCCGTCCCCATAGGGATTGCGCGCCCGGCTCATCCGCGCATAAGCGGCGCGGTCGGTCAGCAACCGAGCCGCCTCCCTGAGGATGCGGGAATGGCCGGTTCCCACGAGGCGGGCGGTGCCGGCGGCGACCCCCTCGGGGCGCTCGGTCGTCTCGCGAAGCACCAGCACGGGGCGACCGAGAGCCGGGGCCTCTTCCTGGATCCCGCCGGAATCGGTGAGGATCAGCGTCGCCGCTTTCATGCACGCCACGTTGGTCGCATAATCCACCGGCGCGCACAGGAGCGCCCGGGGGTGGCGGCCGAGGATCTCGTGCGCGGGCCGGCTGACGATCGGGTTCGGATGGACGGGGAAGACCAGGTCGAGATCGGAAAATCGATCCAGCAGATCGCGCACGGCGCGGAAGATCCGCCGCTGGGGCTCCCCCCAGTTCTCGCGACGATGCGACGTCAGCAGCACCACACGGCGCCCGGGCCGGTGCAGCAGCGCACGGAGTCGCGGGTCGGCCGGCGGATCGTTGCGGCGGGCCACGTCCATCAGCGCATCGATCACCGTGTTCCCGGTGACCAGGATGCGGCCCGCGGGCACGCCCTCCCGTCTCAAGTTGTCCCGGGCGGCTCGGGTGGGGGCGAAGTGAAGGTCCGCCAGCACCGTCGTCATTCGCCGGTACATCTCTTCGGGGAACGGCTGGTACTTGTCCGCGGTCCGTAACCCCGCTTCGACGTGACCGACCGGGATCTGCTGGTAGAACGCCGCGAGCGCGCCGACGAAACTGGGAGCGGCATCCCCCTGCACCAGGACGAGGTCGGGGACGATCCGCGGCAGGAGCGCCGACAGCCCATCCAGCGTCCGGCGGGTGATGTCGGCGAGCGACTGCTGCCCGGTCATGATCCCGAGGTCGTGGTCGGGGACGATGGCGAAGAGGGTCAGCACCTGGTCGAGCATCTCCCGGTGCTGCGCCGTGACGACGACGACCGGGACGAACTCGGCGGGGCGGGCGCGGAGCGCTTTGACCACCGGCGCCATCTTCACGGCGTCAGGCCGTGTCCCGAACACGACCATCACCGTCTGCGGGCGTCGGGCCGTCACTTCGGAAAGTGGTGACGCCCGTCTGCCGGCGCCGGCGGCGGGGGGGCCAGCAGCCCCGTCCGGCGGGCCCCGAAGGCCAACGCGGCCATCAGCAGGGCGAGAACGGCGACCAGCGAAAGCCGATGGATGCCGCTCGCCAGCAACGCCCCCACCCCGAGGATGGCGGTGACCAGGCACAGGACGACCGTGGTCTGCCGCTGGCTCAACCCCCGCTGCAGCAGCCGGTGGTGGAGGTGTTCGGTGTCCGCCTGGAAGATCGGCCGGCGGGTTCGCCACCTCCGCGTGATGGCCAGCGCCGTGTCGAGCACCGGGACCCCCAGCGCGGCGAGCGGGACGAGGAGCGATAGGGCCGTGTAGCTCTTGTACGCGCCCAGGACGGAGAGGCCGCCCAGCAGGTAGCCGAGCAGCATCGACCCGGTATCGCCCAAAAAAATCCGCGCGGGATTGTAGTTGTACGGAAGGAACCCGAGCGTTCCCCCGATCAACGCCGCCGCCAGGACCGCCGTCGCCACATCGCCGCGCTGGTAGGATGCGACCAGCACCGTCCCGCCGGCGATCGTGGCGATGCCCGCGGCCAGCCCGTCGATGCCGTCGATCAGGTTCATGACGTTGGCCAGGGCCACCAGCCAGGCGACGGTGAGCGCGAGGCCGAAGGGGCCGAGGAACACCATCCCCCCCAGCGGGTTGGTCAGCACGTCCATCCCGATGCCGAACGGCAGGGGGACCAGCGCCGCGATGACCTGGCCCCCCAACTTGGCGAACGGCGAGATCCCCCGGGTATCATCGATGATGCCGAGCAGGGTGATCACCGTCGCGCCCGTGAGCAACCCCAGGACGGGACGGTCGAAAACCAGCGCGTACGGGATCGGCGCGCCCGCCGCGCGCGACCCGAGGCCGACGTGAAGGATCTGCTCCAGGGGCAGGCTGAGGATCACGGCGACCACAAACGCCACGTAGATGGCGATGCCCCCCAGGCGGGGGACCGGCGTCCGGTGGATGTGGCGCCCGCCGGGGTGGGCAAGGACCCGGAATCGAATCGCCACCCGCAGGACCAACGGCGTCACCGCGTAGGCGACCACCAAGCCGATCGCGGCGACCACGGCGAACCGGGACATGACCATATGGGGCGGGGCCGGCCGGCCGGCTCACTCCCCCTTGGCCGCCGGCTGCATCACCCGGGGCGGCTGCGCAAAGAGTTCGCTCACCGATTGGTCGGCGTGGATCCGGCGGATCGCCTCACCGATGAGGCCCGCCACCGAGATCACGGTGATCTTCTCGGTGCGTTTCTCAGGCGACACCGGCATGCTGTCCGTGACCACGAGTTGCTGGATCGGCGACCGCTGAATCCGGGCGATCGCCGGAGGGGACAGAATCGCGTGCGTGCAGCAGGCGTAGACCTCGCGGACCCCGCGGCGCACGAGCGCCTCCGCGCCCAGCGCCAGGGTCCCCCCCGTATCGATGATGTCGTCCACGAGGATCGCCGTGCGCCGGTACACCTTGCCGATCACATGCACCACCTCGGCGACCTGATTCGGCCGATCGCGTCGCTTGTCGATGATCGCCAGCGGCGCCCGGAGGTACTCGGCAAACTCGCGGGCCCGCTTCACCCCGCCGATATCGGGAGACACGACGACCACGTTGTCGAGGGCGAGCCCGCGGAAGTAGTCGCCCAGGATCATCCGGCAGGGCAAATGGTCGAGCGGGATATCGAAGAATCCCCACAACTGCCCGGTGTGCAGGTCGAGCGTGAGGACGCGGTTCGCCCCCGCCGTCGTCACCAGGTTGGCGACCAACTTAGCCGAGATCGGCTCCCGGGGCTTCATCTTGCGGTCCTGGCGGGCATACCCGAAATACGGGATCACGGCGGTGATGCGGGCGGCGCTGGCGCGCCGGGCCGCGTCGATGATGACGAGGAGCTCCATCAACGTCTCACTCGCCGGCGGGCAGGTCGGCTGGACGATAAAGACATCCTCCCCCCGGACGCTCTCCTCGATGCGGACGCCGATCTCGCCATCGGCGTAGCGGAAGACAGCGATCGCCCCCAAGGGCACGTCGAGGTACTCCGCGATGCCCCGAGCCAGATCCGGGTTGCTGGTCCCGCTGAAGACCCGGATCCCTGCGCTCGCCATCTGCTCCCCTCCTACCGCTTGCCGCCCAGGACGCGGATCACGCGGGCCGGGACCCCCACGGCAACGCCGCGGGGGGGGACGTTCTTGGTCACCACCGCGCCCGCGCCCGTAATCGCCCCCCGCCCTATCCGCACCGGCGCGACGAGCATCGAGTCGCTGCCGATGTACGCGCCGTCCCCGATCGTCGTCCGATGCTTGCGGCGGTCCAGCCCGTAGTTGCAGGTGATCGTGCCGGCACCGATGTTGACGTCCGCCCCAATCCACGCGTCCCCCAGGTAGCTCTTGTGATGAATCTTCGTCCGGTCGCCCACCCGCACCTGTTTCATCTCGGCGTAGTTGCCGATCTCGACACCGCGACCGACCACGGTCCCGGGACGGAGGTGGGCGTAGGGGCCGACGATCGTGTCGTCGCCGATCCGTGCCCCCTCCAGTGAGGAGTCGCGCACGCACGCGCGCCGACCGACGACGGAGTCCCGAATGCGGGCCCCCGGCCCGATCACCGCATGGTCCCCCACGATGGTGCGGCCGCCGAGCATCGAGTACGGATGCACGACCGTGTCCGGCCCGATCCGCACCGCATCCTCGATGAAGGTCGTCGCCGGATCGGTGACGGTCACTCCGGACGCCATCACGCGGGAGAGGATTCGACGCCGCATGATGCGCTCCGCTTCGGCCAGTTCTTCGCGGGTGTTGATCCCGCTCAACTCCGCCGGATCGCTCACGGCGACGGTCGCCACTCCCCCCCCGTCGCCGGCCAGCAGCGTCACCGCATCGGTGAGATAGTACTCTCCCTGCCGGTTGTTCGGGCGAATCTGCCGCAGGGCCCGCCGGAGTTCGGGGAGGCGAAAGCAGTAGACACCCGCGTTGACCTCACGGATCGCGCGCTCCCCGGCGGTGGCGTCCCGATCCTCCACGATCCGCAGAAAGCGCTGATCGGCGCCGCGGAGGATCCGGCCGAAGCGAAGGTCGTGTTCCGCCACTCCGGTGGCCAACGCCGCGACGATGGGCGGCCGCACCGCTGCCCGCAGCGCGCGAACGGTCGTCGCTTGCACGAACGGCATGTCCGCGTTCACCACGAACGCCACCGCCCGCCCCCGCAGGCGGGGGAGGGCGGCCGCCACGGCGTGCCCGGTCCCGAGGGGGCGGGCCTGCACGACGTAGTCGACGCGAGAACCCAGCGCCCCGCGGATCGCAGCGGCGTCCGCTCCCACAACGAGCAGCAGGCGGCGGACACCGGCACGGCGGAGCGCTTCCACGATGTAGAAGATCATCGGGCGCCCGCCCAGGAGATGGAGGACCTTGGGGAGACCCGATTTCATCCGCGTGCTCCGGCCTGCGGCCAGGATCACGGCAGCCGGCTGCTCCACCATTCGCCTCCCCCAGCGCGCCCGGAGGGAGATTTCGCGGCGAGATCATTGACCCCCTGCGAACCGCGCGCGACGAGCGGGTCTCCGCGAGCCCTCACGGAGGCATCGACTACGGAGCAGAGGCTCCCACGTTCTACCGAGCGCTGCGGGGCGATCAGCGCCTCCTCAGCTCATCCGCTGCACGTTCCAAGCGTGGAGGATCTCCACGACGAATCCCGCGGCAGTCTCCGGCACAACCGCGGCCCGCACCTTCCCTTCCAGTTTCCGCGAAGGGATCGCCGCTCCACCACCCGTCTTCTTGACCGTCACCTCCGTCCACCGTCGACGGCCCCTGTCCACCTACGCGGCGGGGCCCCTCGCCGAGGGGCCATCGTTCGGTGGCACCGCTCGCCCGCGCACGCCGCGCGCTAGTGCGGACGGCCCGCCTTCACCCGGGCGCGCTCCACCACGCGGCAGAACACCTCCACCACTCGGGGGTCAAACTGGACCCCCGCGCACCGCTGCAGCTCGGCGACGGCGTCCTCGTGTGTGCGTGCCTTCTTGTAGGGCCGGTCGTCGGTGATCGCGCTGTAGGCGTCGACGACCGCGAGGATGCGCGCGCCGAGCGGGATTTCCTCTTCTCGCAGCCCGTCGGGATACCCGGTCCCGTTCCACTTCTCCTGATGGTGGCGGACGATCTTCGCCACCCCCCGCATCCGCTCGGTTGAGGCAAGGATCTCCTCCCCGATCTCCGGATGCCGGCGCATCACCGCCCACTCCTCTTCGGTGAGCCGGCTGGGCTTCCGAAGGATTTCATCGGGCACGCCGATCTTGCCGATATCGTGCAGAAGCGCCCCCCAACGGATGTCCTGCACGTCCGGATCTTCGCACTCGAGTCCGCGGGCGACCGCCTCCGCCCACACCGCGATGCGCTCGCTGTGCCCCGACGTATAGTGATCCCGCACATCCATCGTTCGCGCCAGACTGACGACCATCTGCATGTAGGACTTCTCGAGGTTCTGAAAGAGCCGCGCGCGGCGCACGGCGGTCCCACCGATCTCCGCGATGCCCTCAAGCAGCCGCACCTCGGAGTCGGCGAACAGGTGCGTGTCGGATCCCCGCTTCCGACCCAGGCCGAGCGCCCCGATGATATCGCTCTCGGAGCGCAGGGGCACGATCACGGCCGGCCCGATCGAGCGAAATCCGTTCATCCAGATGGGGAGGGGCTCGCCGCCGAAGTTGTGGGTGCGGTAGGTCGTCCCGGTCTCGACGACGCGGCCAAACGCGCTGCCGGAGGTGGGGAAGGCCTCGTCTCGCACTTCGGAGGGCAGTCCCACCGCGTAGACGCAGCTGAACGCCTGCAGCTTCGGATCGAGGAGATTCAGGACGCCCTTCTCGGCGTGGAGGAGGTTCATCGCGTGGCCCACCAGGATCGGATAAATCTCTTCCGGGCTCCGCGCCACCCGCAGCCGTTTGCTCAGGTCGAAGAGGACCTCCAGGTCGGCGGCCCGTTGCGCCTGCTCGTCGTGCAGGTAGCCGGTGTGCACGGCCTGCGCCGCATCCTGACAGAACGTCCCGAAGAACTCCCGCTCCGCTTCGCCCCACGTGCGCGGCTGGCTGTAGTAGCAACTGACGAGCCCGAGCGCCTCCCCTTCGCGCACGAGCGGCCAGTTGGCCAGAGCCCGGTACCCTTCGAGTCGGGTCACCGCCGGGATCGTGATCCCGGGCGGCATCGCCTGGACGTCGGCGTAGAACGCCGCCGCCGGATCGATGCCTCGGCCGGAGAGTTCGAGCAGATCGGGCTTCGTCCCATCCATGATGTGCCCCGCGGCAATCGCTTGCGCAAAATGGAGGACCTGCGCGATGTACCCCTCGGAGAGACCGTGCGACCACGGACAGATGATGGTGCCGTCGGATCGGCGGAGGTACACGGCCCCCCGGTCGGCGCCGCCCAGGGACAGCGCCGCCTCGCCGATGGTCTTCACCACCTGGGCCAGGGGGGCCGGATGGCTCAGGACCTTGGTGATGGCCACAGCCTTCCGCTCGCGCTGGAGATCTTCCTTGGCCTCGCCGAGCGCGCGCAGCGATTCGGTGGTTTCCAACACGTGGTGGCCGACCGCCTCGACCAAGCCGACCTCTTCGGAGGTCCAGGCCCGAGGCGATGCGGAGGCCAGTGCGAGCCCCCCCACCCGGCTGGAAGGTCCGGAGACCGGAACGACGAGCAGGGCGCGGACGCCGACCTGGGCCATCCCCCCCAGGCCGTTCACCTTCCCCCCCTCGGGCTGGGCCTGGAGGTCCTCGATGCCGACCGCTCCGGCGTGCCCGTTCGCCTGGCTGCGGACGGCCTTGGCGAGGGTGGCCTCGGCCTCAGCGCTGAAGCCGCGGAATACCCAGGCCTGGTCCAGCCAAGCGCCCCCCCAGTCCACCCCCATCACCTTGAGGGCGTGGTCCACCGCACACTCCAGGAGGCGGGACACATCCGTGTGTGAAGCGGCAGCCACGGTGATCGCGTTCAGTGTCTCCAGCAGGCCGCTCTGACACTGCTCCACCCGCTGCGCCCGCGCGCGCGCCGTCGCATCTTCGATCAGCAGCATGCGGCCGGCCGGTGTTCCTTGGGGGTCCGCAATCGGCGAGGCCGAGATGACGACGTCGATCGGCAGGCCGCCCTTTGTGATCGGGCGCGCCGGCACCCCGGAGGGGTCTGAGACGGCCGGCCGGCCGTTCACGACGAACGGCAGCGGGTGGCCGACCACTTCCTGGGCGCTCCAGCCGAAGAGCCGCTCCGCCGCCTTGTTCCACATCGTCACCCTGCCGTCGCCGTCCTGCAGGATGAGCGCATGCGGCAGAATCCCCATCGCCGCGTGGACGATGTGGGGCGCTGGGACGCCGCTCGGACCGGTGGCACCCCGCCCTTTGCCGACGCCGAGCCGCGCGACGGCAAGCGGGATGCCCAGGGTGGCCAATCCGGCGACCAACAGGGCCGCCCCCAGCCACGGATGAGCCAACTGCGGGCCGAGGACGGCCGGGACCGCCAGCATCCCTCCGCCCAGCACGGCGCAACACGCGCCCAATCCCCCTCGCAGCGCGGCGACTCTCATGCGTTAGTCCCCGAGATCAGCCCACCGGCCCTCGGCCCGTCGACCGGGATGGGCGAATATGGGCGCGTACCCCCCCAAGCATTCTGTCCTCTCTGTGTATGCCCAATGCCTGGGTTATTAGACGGTCCCGGGGAGTCGTTCTTCGGGACGGCGAGGAAACGGAGAGGACGACACGTCGTGATGCGGTCTCTAGGCCCGCCGCCTGTGAAAGAGGACCACGCACAGGCCCGCCCGAGACCGATCAAACCCCCCCGGCGTGATCGATTCACCACCTCAAGGCCGCCCTGAGCGGCTGCGGGGCGCAAGCGTGATTCAACGGCCCGATGCTGCGGAGAAGCCAGATCCTGGCGGTGAAAGCGATGCCTCTTCCATTCTCTTTGCCACCCTCATCACCGCCCGCCAAGGCGTCGGACCGCTGGTGACCGGTCGATCAGGGGGCGGAACCGGAGTACGGATGCGCGGTGCAGGAGGCGAGGGTCTATCTGGGTGACAAGACGCCGATTTCAAACACCTCGTTGTAGAGACTGTATCGTGCATTGAGTTGAATGGCGAACCATTCGCCCAGGAAATCGTAGCTCAGAATCTTTGTTGCCGTGCGCGAGTCCATAGTCACGCTTGAGGGTTTGCCCAACGCCGCCCGCACCTCGGCTTCGGTGCTTCCTGCGTGGAGGTGCTCTTTGGTCATGTACCTCCCATTGTTGACCACCCAGATCCTATAGACTTTGCCGGTCCCGGTGGCGCGCACGCCCATCCCCACGTTCTTGGGAGGGGCGAACCACACATCGACCGTGTTGCCGCCGGGGAGGGTACCGATACGCATTTGCGGCCCGAGGATCGCCACAACGTCGCGAAGATCGGTGCCCAGCTCCACGGGGCCGATGCGTCGACCGGGGACGATCTCCCGCCGCAGGGTTGGTGTGACCGGCCGCGTCCCACTCACCCGCAGAATTTGCACGATATTGCTGTAGTCGTCGGTCCAGGGGCGAAAGCCCGGCGGCGCAACGGCGGGCGTGATATCGGCCGTGGCGAAGCTGGGGCTCCGAAACCACACCGGATCGGACGTGATCAGGCAATACGTGGAGGGGGAAAGATACCCGGCTTCGTCGCCCTGGTCATCCACGACCATCGCCCGCTTGCCGAAGTCCCCGGCGCCGCGCGCACACACCGGCACCAGATCCAGGTAGCGATTCGTCACGTGCAGGGCGAGGATGCCGTCCGGCTTCAGGTGCCGAAAGTACAGCGCCAGTGCCTCGTGCGTCAACAGATGAACGGGGATGGCGTCGCTGGAGAACGCATCGACCACCAAGAGGTCGAACCGCTGACCGTCCTGACGCTCCAGCACGAGGCGCGCGTCGCCAAGCAGGATGCGCTTGTCGGCCGGCGAGTGGTCGTAGAACGTGAATTCGGTCCGCGCGATCCGCTCCACCAGCGGATTGATCTCGTAAATGCGGTAGACGTCCCCGGGGCGGCCGTAGGTTGAGAGCACGCCGGCGCCCAGGCCGATCAGGCCGACCCGGACCGGCCCCCCCTCCTCCAGCGCGCGCAGCGCCCTGCCGACGCCGGAGTTGGCGCCGTAGTACGTGGTCGCCCGGTCACGCCGGGCCTGGTCCAGAAGCTGGAAGCCGTGCGTGATGGTACCGTGCAACAAAACCCGCACGGCGTAGGCTTGGCGCGCCTCATCCCGAACCCGCAGCACCCCGTAAAAGTTGCGCGCCCTTAGGCGGTTCCCTTCGCCGCTCAGGTACTCCTGTTGCGCCAGATACCCGGCCAATACGCCGATGCCGATCGCGAGCGCGATGCGCAACGGCCATGCACCGAGTTTCGGGATCTTGACATTCCACAGCACGATGGCCGCGAGCACCGCGCACGCGACCAGCCCCACCGGCAGCTCGAGGTACGAGGGCAACACACGTGGCGCCACCAGCGCGACAAACAATCCGCCCAGCGCGCCGCCGAGCGACACCATCAGGTAGAACAACGTCAGGTAGCGCACGGCGGGTTTGCGACGTGCCAGTTCTCCGTGGCACGCCATGCAGCAGATGAACAGCCCGAAGGCGAACGCCGGAATCATCAAGGTGATGGGCGCGTTGCCGGCGCCCGCGTAAAGCAGGTACGCCATCAGCCCGAGCGCCGGGGCGAGCCACGGCAGGAAGATCCAGCGGCGATACGCCCGGTCGCTTTCAAACGAGAGGATGAACGTCGCCAGATAGAGCGCCAGGGGAACCACCCAGAGCAACGGAATCGGTGCGACGTTTTGGGTCAGGTGGTTGGTCACCGCAATCAGCAACGTAGCCGCGCACGCGGCGAGGCTCACCCAGAGCAGCAGCTGCGCGAGAGACGGCCGCGCGACCGGCGCAGCCTGAAGC
>DATEHM010000207.1:0-6406 GCA_035279545.1 bacterium
ACTGCCCACGCCCCGCGGCCGCGCCGATCGCACCGTGGCCATGGTCTGCGGTGCCGCGCCGGGTTGCCCTGCGGCCGAAACTGCCCCCTCAGACCGCCGTCGCGACGGGAGAGCACGCCGCCCAAGCGCCCTCGCGGCGCGGGGCCGGCAAGGGCGCTTGGGCGGCTGAGCGGGGTGCCGGGGGAGACGCGCGGTCGCCCGCTACGCGCCCTGGCGGGCCCGCCGCTCGTGGTTTCGGAAAATCCGGCTGACGGTCACGATCGCCCCGGCGCTGTGGAGGTACGCGACGAGGGAACGGCGGATCTCAGGATCCGCGGGCAACTGGCGGAGGTGCACCCGACGCACCCGCCCCGCGGCGACGTCGCGGACCAGGAACGCCCATCCCGTCAGGCCACGGCCGGCCAGTGCGTCGACCAGGTCCTCAGCGGTACAGGCCGGCGCCATCGAGTCCCCGGCATTCGCGGTCACGGGCACGGACCCGGCGCCGTCCGGCGACGCACTGCCGTTCGGGAGGTCGAGCAGCGGGGTCCACCGGTCGCGTTCGAAGACGGCGAATTCCAGGTAATCGTCGGGGCAGACATACAGCCGCGGGGGCCCCGGCAACCTCCGAGACTCTTGCAGATCGACGAAGAACCATCCCGGATCACCCGGGCGGCGTTCCTTTGGGCACTTGAAGCATCGCGCGGCGGTGCGCTGGACCTGTGCGATGGCGACGTCCACGGAGAGCCCCCACCCCGTGCCCCGCCTCACGCCGCGGGCACACGACCATGTGGACGGAGCACCGGTGGAGCGCAGCCTCCGTCCTGCTCTGGTTGGTGCCCCAAATGCGCGCGCTATAGACGGGCTGGGCAGAGCGCTCTGCCGATGGCACGGGACGGCGGGGAAATCGGTGGTGGGGAGGGAAGGATTCGAACCTCCGAAGGCATTCCGCCAGCTGATCTACAGTCAGCCCCCTTTGGCCGCTTGGGTACCTCCCCAGTCCTCTCCGAGTGTAGGCACTCAGCCGGGCTCTGTCAACGACCCGATCTGCCTCACCGTGCGCACGCCTCGCATCGTTCCCGCGCAGCCGACGGAAGGATCGCCCTGGGCCGCGCTCAACCTGCGGCCGCGCCCCTAGGCCAGGTGCGGTAAGACCTCCTGTGCGACCAGATGCAGCGCGTCGAGGTCGTCTTGATCGAAGACCTGCAGCATCAGCCGCTCCATCCCTTCCGCTTCGAGGTCCCGCATCTGCCCGACGATCTCCGCCGGCGAGCCGACGAGCCAGCCTTCGGTTCTGAGCAGGCGCGGCAGTTCGGCGGTTGGCGTGTCCCGACGCGTGGGAACGTACTCTTGAATCCTCCTGGCCCGCCGTTCTATCGCGGCGCCGTTCTCGCCGATGAGGATCGCCCCCATCCACGAGCGCCGGATCGTCTTGGGGTCCCGCCCGACCTTCCGGCACGCCGCAGCCAAGGTCTCCGAGATTGCCCGGACCTCCGCCGGAGGCCGGGCGCCCCCGCAGTTCCATTCGTCGGCGTGCTTCGCCACGACCTCCAGCACGCGCGGCCCCCTTCCGCCGATGATCAGGGGAAGATGGGGGCGCTGGACCGGCTTCGGCCACCCCACCGCGCCGTCCAGCCGGTAGTACCGTCCGTCGAACGTCGCGGGACCCTCCCCCCACAGGGCGCGCATCACCCGGATGCTCTCTTCCAGCCTCCGAATCCGCTCGCCGACCCGGGGATAGGGAATCCCGAAGGCCTGATGCTCGCGGTCGTGCCAGCCTGCGCCGACCCCCATGACGAACCGCCCGCCGGACAGTTCGTCCACCGCCGCGGCGTGGCGAGCGAGCAGTGACGGGTGGTAGAAGGTGATCGGGCAGACCAGCGGGCCGAAGCGGATCCGCTCTGTCATCGTCGCCAGCGCGGCCAAAGAAGTCCAGACGTCCAGGCCAGGGCGGGTCGGGACGTCGAAGAGGGAGAACAGGTGGTCGGAGCGCCAGAGCGACTCGAACCCGAGGGCCTCAACCGTTTCCGCGATGCGCCGCCACCGGGGCCAGGTCAGACCTTCCTGCCCCTCGATCATCACCCCAAGTCTGATCATGGACGCCCTCCGATCAGGAAGTGCGTATCCTGCAACGACCCGCATTCACGCGACGAGATCGCCCCCCGCCCTCTCCCCACCGGCCAGCCTCCACCTCTCCTGCCCTCCCCGCGGACGATGCGACGAGGTCGATGCGGGCCTCGTGCCGGGATCACGGGAGAAGGTGCCGCCTGGAACACCCACGCCGGGCGGAGCGCGGTGCGACACCGGCTCAAGGATTCTGCCCGGACCCCCGGGCCCCTGCCCCAGCCGCGGGTAGGGAAAATCGTCGGCCGCCGGCGAACCACTCCGGAGGAAACCGTCTGACCGAGGTGACACGGGAATGGGCATCACGGAACGCATTGTGCTGGTCCTGATCGCCGCGGGGGTCTTGACCCTCGTGATCTGGCTCGTGCGTGCGCTGTCCTCGTACCCTCAGGACGCGGCGGCGCACTCGCCCGGGGGGCGGGTCGAGCATGACCTGAGCGGCCACATCACCCCGCCGAAACTCAGCTGGAACTGGGGGGCCTTCTTCCTCGGGCCGATCTGGTACCTGCTGGAAGGGCTCTGGGTCCACGCGGTCATCATGACGACGCTGCTGATGCTCTCCGGCGGCATCCTGCTGCCGTTCGTGATGCTCTACTCCGGGCTGAAGGCCAACGAGACGCTCGCGGACAAGCGTCTCGCGCAACACAGCTTCTACTAGCCAGCGTGCCGCCCCAAGATCGCCCGGCCGTCCTTTGCCCGCGCGGAGGCTAGGCCAGCTTCCGCAGGCGGGGATCGAGGAGGTCCCGGACCCCGTCCCCCAAGAGGTTGAACCCCAGCACCAGGAATAGGATCGCCAGCGCGGGAAAGGTCGCGATCCACCACTGGTCCATCAGGAATCGGCGCCCCTCGGACACCATCAACCCCCACTCCGGCGTGGGCGGCTGCGCGCCGAATCCGATGAAGGAGAGGCCGGCCGTGGTGAGGATGATGTTGCCGACGTCGAGCGAGGACTGCACCAGGATCGGCGCGATGGCGTTGGGGACGAGATGGCGCAAGAGGATCACCGCGTCCGTCGCCCCCTGGGCGCGGGCGGCCTCGATGTAGGTGCGGGCGCGCAGCGCCAGGACCTGGGCCCGGGCGATCCGCGCGTAGGCCGGCCACGAGGTCACGGCGATCGCCAGCAGGGCGTTGGTGAGGTTCGGGCGGAGGATCGCCGAGATGGCCATCGCCAGGACCAGGCTCGGAAAGGCCAGAAACATGTCGGTGATCCGCATCAGGGCCTCGTCCCACCATCCCCCCGACCACCCGGCGAGCATGCCGGCCGCCACGCCGAAGATCGTGGCGACGGTCACCACCGCGGCCCCGGAGACGATCGAGATCCGGGTGCCGTTGATCACCCGCGAGAACACGTCCCGCCCCAAGGAGTCCAGGCCGAAGGGGTGTTCCCGGCTCGGCCCGGTGAGGCGGTGCCCCAGGTCCTGGGCGATGGGGTCCTGCGTGACGAGGATCGGACCGAGCAGCGCGATGGCGAGAAAGCATAGGACGATGATCCCGCCGGCCAGCGTCAACGGGCTTCTACGCGATGCCTGCCAGACGAGCTCCGTGGGCCACCCCTCGACCGGACGTTAGGTGTAGCGGATCTGCGGATCCAGGTAGGCGTAGAGGACATCGACGAGGAGGTTCGCGCCCGAGTAGATGATCGCGATCACCAGCGTCACGCCGAGCACCGCGGGAATGTCGACGTTGGTGACGGAGTTCGTAGCGTACCGCCCCACCCCCGGCCAGGAGAAGATCGTCTCGGTCAGCACCGCCCCCGACAGCAGGCTGCCGTAGGTCAGCCCGATCACGGTCACGGTTGGGAGCAGCGCGTTGCGCAGGGCGTGCCGTAGCACCACCCGCGCCTCTCCCACCCCTTTGGCCCGGGCGGTCCGCACGTAGTCCTGGCGCAGGACCTCGAGCAGGCTGCCGCGAGTCATCCGCGTGATCAGCCCCGCGGAGTAGTAGCCGAGCACGAACGCCGGCAGGACCAGGTGCCGGAGGGCGTCGCGGAGGGCGTCCCAATCACCCGAGAACAGCGCGTCGACCGCCACCATCCCCGTGATGTGCGGGGGCGGCTGGGTGTAGACCCCCAGCTGCCCCGGCCCCGGCAGCACCCCCCAGCGCGAGTACAGCACGCCGAGGAGCAGGAGCGCGACGTAGAACACCGGCAGTGAGGTCCCGCCGAGCGCGAAAACGCGGGCGAGCTGATCGGGCCACCGGTCCTTATGCAGCGCGGAGATGGTGCCGGTCGGGATCCCGATCACGATCGCCACCAGGATCGCCGCCGTCGACAGCTCGATGGTGGCGGGCAGGTACTGGCCGAGGTCCTGATTGACGGGGCGGTTGTCCATGATCGAGATCCCCAGG
The DNA here is from genome assembly GCA_035279545.1 of bacterium. Lineage (GTDB taxonomy): Bacteria > Sysuimicrobiota > Sysuimicrobiia > Sysuimicrobiales > Segetimicrobiaceae > Segetimicrobium. Next base: position 4,450 of record DATEHM010000207.1, read on the forward strand.
TTTCCGTGGAACAGATCCCTCAGGTAGAGTGCGTACTGCACGGGGAGCGAGCGGTCCAACCCGATCTGGTGGCGCACCTTTTCCACAAGGGCGGGCGGCGCATGCTCCCCCAGGTAGGCGACCACAGGGTCGGCCGGGACGACGTGCGAGATGACGAAGGTGATCAGGCTGACGCCGAAGAGGACGAAAATCGTCAGCGCGGCGCGGCGCGCCACGTACCGCAGGAGGTTCATCGGGCGGGCAGCCGCGGGGGGCGGGTGGCGCCACCCGCCCCCCCGTTCCTCCCTATTGCTTCGTCAGGGAGAGGAAGTCGATGTAGTTGACCGGGTCGAACACCAGATTCTGGATCCGCTTCGAGACCCCGAACGAGATCATCGGCTGATAGAGGACGGCGAAGGGGCCGTCCTGAGCCTCGATGTCGTTGACCTTCTTGTAGATTGAAGCGCGCTCAGGGGTGTTCTGCATCCCGGCCGCCTGATCGACGAGCTTGGCCAGCGGGTCGTTCGCGTAGTTGAGCCGCCAGGCCAGCGACTTCTGCGTGTAGTCGCCGAACGGCTTGGCGAAGTCGTCGGGGTCAGGATAGTCGACGTACCAGCCCAGCAAGACCATCTGCGCCTGCTGCGCCCGGTAGGTCTTGAGCATCTCGCTCGAGGCGATCTGGCGGACGTTCACACGGATGCCCACCGCGCCCAGGTCGTTCTTGACTTTGGCGGCCAGGTCGCCCAAGGACACTCCACCCGCCGCCGCCCCGGTCCCCGTCAGGAGCTCGACGGTGAAGCCGCTCGGGAACCCCGCCTCGGCGAGGAGGCTCTTGGCCTTGGCCGGATCATGCTTGAACGGCAGCGCGGGGTCGTAGCCGAACAGCCCTTTCGGGATCACCCCCTGCAGGGGCAGCCCGTTTCCGTTCAGCAGGTCGTGGATGATCCCGTCGTAGTCGATCGCGTACTTCACGGCCTGTCGGGCGGCCGGCTTCCCAAACGCCGGGACGTTCTTGACGTCCATCCCCAGGTACTGCATGGAAAGGTCCGGCGTTTGGGCGACGTAGAACTTCGCCTCGCGCTTGAGCGCGTCCAACTGCGCTGCCGAGAGATCCCAGGCGATATCGACGTCCCCCCGGCCCAACATCTCCCGCTGCACCGTGTTCTCGATGATGTTGGAGAAGATGATGCGCTTGATCGAAGGCGCGGACCCGAGGTTGTAGCGCGGGTTGGCCACAATCTCGATCGTGACCTGCCGCTCCCACTTGACCAGCTCGTACGGTCCGCAGCCGGCCGAGTGGTCGTTGAGCCAGTTGCTGCCCCAGTCGTTGTTCTGCACGTGTGCCTTCACCGTCTTGCTGTCCACAATCCCGGTAACCGGGTTCGCCATGATCGAGAGGAAGGCCCCCGGGCTGAACGGCTTGGGGAGCGCGACGACGAGGGTGTACGGATCCGTCGCCTTGACCGCGCTGAGCACGTTCTTGTCGTCGACCCCCATCTGGGTGATCAGCCACGATGCGGGGTCCTTGGGAAGGTTCACCACCCGCTGAAACGTGTACACGACGTCGTCCGCCGTGAGCGGGTTGCCGCCGCTGAACACGATCCCGTGCTTCAGGTGGAAGGTATAGGTCCGGGAATCCGGGCTTACGTCCCACGACTGGGCGACCTGCGGCCGCGGCTGGGTAAGGTTCCCCCGCACGAACGTCACCAGGTTCGAGTACAGCTGGTGGTCGGTCACCGTGCCCGAGAGTTCGTAGGCGAGGTTCGGATCCAGCGTGACCGCGTCCGTGATGTCATGCGCGATCACCACCGTCTGCTGAGGGCCATACGACGCGGCGAAGCTGCCTGGCACGCCGGCCCACGCGCCGAACAACACACACACCAACATTCCGACCAAGAAGCGCCTCATTTCTTCACCTCCCCATGGGCGCATCTGCTACCGGGCGTGTTCGCCGCACCTCCAAGAGCCACCTGCCTCC
>DATEHM010000208.1:0-13992 GCA_035279545.1 bacterium
TCCTCGAGGAAGCTCGGCGTAAACTGCGGGCCGCTCCCCGAGAAAGCGACGACGGGCTTGCCCAGCCCGGCCGCCTGCTCGTGCGCCGCCCCCGCCATGCCGAGCACGACCGTAGCGCGCCTGAGGGCGTCGCCGTAGCGGTCGGTGACGACCATCACCTCGATCTCCTCGAACCGGAAGCGCGTGGAGGTGAGCCACACGCCCCCGCCGGCGGTGACGACCTCGGCCAGCCGATCCGCGGACAGCTGGGGCGACCACGCCAGCACGACGGCGGGTGGCGCCGGGGTGAGGCCGGCGGCGACGTTCGTGGCCCGCAGGAGCGCGCCCAGGTTGTCGAACGCGGGAGGCTTGCTCCCGGGGAGCAGCGTGATCACCAGGCGGTCATCGACGAGGCCGAAATCCTCCCCGGTGAACTGCAGGGCGTCCATCACCCAAAACCCCAGGTATTCCGCCCTGAGCCCTCGCCGCCTGAGTGCCGCCGCGGTCACTTCGTCCCGGGTGAATACCTGGCACGCCAGCCGCCGGATCATCCACAGTTCCAGCGGGGTGTGGGGGGCGATGTGCTCCGACTTGGGAGCGGCCAGGAACACCACCGGCCGCCCCGCCAGGCTGGCCATGGCGAGGCAGTACACGTCTCCAACCGCCACGATCAGGTCGGCGTGCCCCCGCCTGGCGCGCAGGGCCCGCCGCTGGGCCCGCCAGAACCCCCATAACCCGCTGGACAGATCCTCGCGGAGGGTGCGCAGGGTTCCCCATCCCGCCCGCAGGCCGAAGCCCCGGCTGGGGAAGTTGCGGCGAGGGTCGAGGAGGCGAATGCCGGGCGGGTACAGATGGCCGAGGCCGACCAGCGGATAGACCGACACCTCGACCTGGCGAAGCGGCAGCGCTCGTATCACTTCCGCTGCGCCGACGTCTTCTCCGTACCCGTTGCTGACGACCAGGATCCGCCCGAGGCTCACGCCGCGTGATCACCCGGCTGCCGGTCCAGGAACGGCGCCATCTCCTCCAGCATCCGCGCGGCGGGGGAGATGGACGCGGCGTACAGCCCCCGCAGTTCCTCGGACATCTTCGCCAAGCCGGGCCGGTCCTCCAGCATCGCCACCGCCTGGCGGGCGACCTCGGCGGGAATGAGACGCCCCACCAGCTCCGGCACGAGCATCCGCCCGGCGTGCTGGTTCGGCCATGCCAGCAGCCGGTGGCGGCGGAGATAGTGCCCGACGACGACGGCCTTGACCAGACGGGCGAGCCCGGGGATCCGGCCGAGCCACTCGCTCAGCCCCGGGGTGCGGATCGACTCCATCCGCGCCAGGGGCACCACCACGATCATCGGCACCCCCAAGATCGCCAACTCGTCGTTGTTCGTGCCGGGGTAGGTCAGCGCCAGCGCGCACTCAGCCATCGCGCTCAACTGGTCGTGCTCGACGAGATCGATCCCGAGATCGTCCAACGAGGCGCCCCGGCGGGCGAGGGTCCGCGCAATGGTCTCGCGGGAGAGAAACGGCGAGGCGATCAGGGAGAACCGGAGGTCGGGCCGCAGCGCCCGCATCGCCGGGACGACGTCTTGGATGAACGGCAGGGCGATGCTGGCGATCCAGCCGCGGCTGCCGGGGAGCAACGCCACGCGGGACCCCGACCGCGCCCGCGGGGCGGCGGCGCGGAAGGACTGCAGGTGCTCCACCCGCAGATCCCCGACGACGGCCAGCCGCTGGGAGGGCACGCCGAGGGCCGTCAGGCGCTCGCCCAGGGATCGCGTGGGGAGGAACACCCGGTCGAACCAGCGGGCGCGGCTGCGGATCGGGTGCGTGGCCTCGACGTAGGCGAACACGGAAAATCGGAACCGCCGCGCCAGGGTGGCCGAGTACCAGAGGTCGCCGCCGAAGTGCAGGACGCACCCGGGCCCCGCGGAGGGAAACCGCCGCAGCCGGGCGGCAAAGGCGAGGCACTCGCGCGGGGCGAAGATGCGTTCAAACACCGCCGCGGCGCGGGCGACCGCGGCCTCCCGCCCGCTCGCCCACTGGCACGGCGGGAGGATCAAAGACACGGCCAAGGGAAGGCCCCGCGCGTTCGCCCAGGCCTTCGCCGCGTGGGCCATCGGGATCGCCAGGTATGAAACCTCGCCGGGGCTGTTGGCCAGCATCACCAGCTGTCGCGTGCCCACCGCGGTGTCTCCCCGTCCGGCACTGCCGTCTGCCGCGCGCGCCTCGGTGAGCACCGAATTCATGGTGCGATTATACTCTGCACGAATTTGGGACGCAAACCAGGCGTGGCGGATCGACGGCGGGATCGGGTCAGGGCGCGCGCCCGGAGAGCCAGAACGCCTGCGACCACGCCGCCCCGCGCGCGTCCAGGCACTCCACGCGCACGAATCCCTCATCGCCGCTCGGCTGATACGCCGCCTCGGGCCCCCCGCGCTCGTGCCGGACGGCATCGCGGGCGTCGAGGAATCGGATGCGGGCGGCGTCCGTCGCGCAGGTGATCGCGCCGTCGCGCACCCCAAACTCCGCGCGCGGGCCCGTCGAGGCGTACAGGGCCAAACCCCGCAGCGCGCGCAGGAACGCCTCAGCGGTCACCTCAGCGGCCTTCACCATCACCCAGCCGGTGTCGAAGTCCCGGTCGCGATGCAGATCGTCGACGGCGACCGCGCCGACCGGGGCCTCCGGCCCGCGGGAGACGAGCACCGCCGCCCACCGCTTCACATCGGTGCTCGCCGCGCTGTGGTGGTTGCTCACCTCGATGAGATGGTACCCCCGCAGCCGCGCCATCTCGGCGACCGACCAGGAGCCGGTCCCGAGGTTCCCCGTCCAGCCCGGGTGGTGCAGGGAGACGACGCCGCCGGAAGCGACCGTGGCATCGATGCACGCCTGCGCGCCGCGCACGCCGAGCGGCCCCGGCATCCCCAACCGCCCCAGGTGAGGCCCCAGCGGCCAGAACGGCCGGCCGACCGCGGTCTCCACCCCCGGCAGCGCGATGAAGGCGGCGTCGTTGAGGTCGTCGCACCGGGTCACCCGCTCATGGTCGGTGAACACCACACAGCTGTAGCCCGCGGCCCGGTACCGTTCCAGCAACCGGCGGGGCGGCGAGGTCCCGTCGGAGTTAGTGGTGTGGCAGTGCAGCTGCGCCTTGCGATACTGACCGGGGACCGCGTACGGGTCGGTGACCGAGGGCGGCATCACCGGCGACAGATTCGCGGACGGCCCCCGGTCACCTGTCGGAAGCGACGGGCCGCACCGGCGTGACCAACGGCGCGGCGGTCGTCGCCGACGCTGCGCCCGGGGCAGCGGGTCCCCACGGCGGTGGGAGCGGGGAATCGGCCGGCGCGGCGACCTGATACCCCAGCGCGCGCAGCTGCGCCCGCAGCGCCTTGATCCGGTCGGGCGTGTCCGGATGGTTCTCGAACGCGTTCGTCAAGCCGGGCTGCGACTTATCCAACGCCTGCAACCGCTGGAAGAAGCTCAGCGACGCGACGGGGTTGAACCCCGCCTTCCGCGCATAGATCACGCCGTAGTGGTCGGCCTCGAACTCCTTGTCCCGCGAGTACTTGGCATCGATGAGGCCGCGCGCGAGCTGTGAGATCTGATACGCGGCCAGGTTGCCGCCGAAGACAAACTGGGTGAGCAGGACCGCGCCGAACTGGAGCTCCATGTCCCGCTGCGCCAGGTCGACGGCGTGGCGATGGGCGACGTGGGTCGTCTCGTGCCCCAGCACAAACCCGAGCTCGTCCTCGGACTTGACGAAGCGCAGCAGCCCCTGATCCACGAAGAGGAAGCCCCCGGGCGCGGCGAAGGCGTTCACGCTCTTGTCGCGGACGATGTGGTAGGTCCACGGAAGCGCGGGCCGCTCGGAGACCCGGGCCAGCCTCAGCCCGATCCCGGCGACGTACCGGGTCAGCCCGGGATCGTTCACGAACCCCGGCTTGTTGGCCACCTCGGTCTCGACCTGCCGCCCGATCTGGATCTCCTGCCCCTCGCTCATCCCAAAGAACTGAGCGTGGGCGGGGGGCACCGGCGGCGCCCACAACACCAGGGTCACCGCGACGGCCATTGCGGCCGCCGCGCCCCATCGAACCCGGCCAGGCATCGGCCTCACCCTCCTCCGGCACCGACTCGCCTACCCGCCCCAACGTGCGGCGGGCCGCAGAGAGTCCCCCGACCCTTATTGTACACGGAACGCGCCCGGCCGGAATGGCGGGAAAGCGCCTGTGGTACAATCGGGGCTGTGAAGATCACGGTGCGTTTGTTCGCCTCCTACCGCGAAGCCGTGGGCGCGCCGGTCGTGGAGCTCACCCTGAACAACGGGGACGGAGGCCCGGCCGTCTGGGCGGCGCTGGTCTCGCGCTTCCCCGCCCTGGCGCGCCTGTCCAAGCCGTCGGGATACGCCGTCAACGATGAATACGTCCATGGGACCCGGGCGCTGCGGGAGCACGACGAGGTCGCGCTCATCCCACCGGTCAGCGGGGGAGCCGTCGCCCGCACCGCGCTGATCGAGATCACCGATCGGCCGATCCAGCTCGACCGCCTCCTGGAGGCGACCGCGGATCCCGGATGCGGGGCCGTCGTCGTCTTCGTCGGGGTCGTGCGCGACAACGCCCGCGGCCGGCGGGTCGATCACCTCGAGTACGAAGTCTACGATGTCCTCGCCCGCCGCGAGATGGAGAGGATCGCCGCGGCGATCGCCGAGAGGTGGCCGGGCGCGCACGTCGCCATCGTCCACCGCACCGGGCATCTCGGGGTGGGGGAAGCGAGCGTCGCGATCAGCGTCTCGGCCCCCCACCGCGCCGAGGCGTTCGAGGCGGGGCGATTCGCCATCGACACCCTGAAGCAGACCGTGCCGATCTGGAAGAAGGAAGTCTGGGACGGCGGGGAGGCGTGGGTCGGTGCCGAACCCTGACCGGCCGGGGGCGCCCCGGGACACGGTCCAGGCGCCGGCCTCGGTCCTGCCCCGCGCCACACGGGCGGCCCTGTTCGGCGATTATGTCCGGCACCTCCCCGCGGCGGTGGGCGCGGCGACCGGCCTCTACGCCGCCGTGCTGCTGTGGAGCGCGCAGGAGACCGGCACAGCCGCGGTGGCGCTCGTCGCCGGCATCGCCGCGGGCCTGGCCCTGGAGCACGAACCGTCTTTTCGCGTGCGCGCGGTCGGGTATCTGCTGGGATTGCTCGCGGTGAGCCTGGCCGTGCCGGCTACTGGACTTGCCGTGCTGGCTTACGGCCCGTGGATCGTGCTCGCGGCCGGGCTATTTCCGGTGTGGACCGCGCAGGTCGGATTCGGCGCCGCCGGGGTGGCCAGCTATCTCCTCGCCGCCCTCGCCGCCCGGCCCCCGGCGACCCCGGCCGGCGTCCTCGTCCCGGCCGCGGCGATCGCCGTCCTCCACGTCGGGGCGGCCCTGGTGGCGGGGGAGGCGCGCGCCACCAGCCATCTCGCTCTCACCGACCCCCTGACCGGCCTGGCCAACCGCCGCCTGCTCGACTGGCGCCTGGCCGAGGAGCTGTCCCAGGCTCAGCGGACGGACGGCACGTTTGCGCTGGTCTATCTCGACATCCAAAATTTCAAGGACGTGAACCTCCGCGTCGGCCAGCGGGCCGGGGACCGGGCGCTGATCCGGATCGCCCAGATCCTGCGGGACACGATGCGGACCCACGACGTCATCGCCAGGATGGGCGGCGACGAGTTCGCGATCCTCGCCCCCGCCCTCACGGAGACGGACATCACCGTGGTCGTCGAACGGATCCGGACCGCCGTGGCGCGCGCGACGACCCTCCCCTACCCGCTGCGGGTGGCGGCCGGGTGGGCGATCGCGCCCCACGACGGCGGTGACGCGGCGGCGCTGCTGGAAACGGCCGAATCCGCCGTCTACGAGCAAAAGCTGCAAACGCACCTGTCCGGACCGTCGCTGCACATGGAGCTCACCGCCGCGCTCTGGAACCTGCCGGACGGGGCGCAGCAACTGGTCCGCCTCCTCCACGCCGAGGGGATCGAACTCGAAGAGCACCTGAACCGGGTCGGACAGTGGAGCCTGGACCTCGCCCGGGTCGCCGAACTCGATCCGGCGCGGCAGCAAACGCTGGCCCAGGCGGCGGTCGTGCACGACGTCGGCAAGCTCGTGCTCCCCCGGTCGCTGCTGCGCAAGCCCGGTCCGCTCTCCCCCGAGGAGCAGGGGCTCCTGGTCAAGCACGTGACCAGTGGCGTCGCGCTGCTGCGGGCGGTGGCCGTCGACGAGGCGGTGATCGCGATCGTCGCGGCCCACCACGAGCGCTGGGACGGCGGCGGGTACCCCAACGGGCTGGCCGGGGATCGGATCCCGCTGGAGGCCCGGATCCTGGCCATCGCCGACGGCTGTGACGCCATGACCGCCCGCCGCCCGTATCGAAAAGCGTGGACGACGGACGAGGCCATCGCCGATCTCCAGCTGGAGGGGGGCCGGCAGTTCGACCCCGAACTCGTCAACCTGATCATCCCCGTGCTCTCCGCGGCGGGGTGAGGGAGGGCCGGAGGATCGTTCCGGCGCACGCGGGCGCCCGGTCGAGATCTCACGTTCCTGTCGGAGGTGCCTATGCTGCGCTCTGTCGCCATCATCGTCGCATCTGTCGTGGTCGCCGTCGCTCTCGCCGCCGCCCCCGCGGGCGCGCAGCGTGCCGGACATAGCTGGATGCCCCTCCTCCCCGGCCTCAAGGCGGAGCTGGCCGCCAAGCGCGACCCCGAGGTGGCGCTGCGGCTGGCGATGGTTTACGCACACGAAGGCATGCTGATCGACTGGTGGCACACGCTCAAGCAGATCGACCAGATGATCGGAGGGGACGCGCACCGGGAAGGGATCGCCCGGCGGGTGTTTCCCAGGGCCGCCGCGCAGGTGGAGCGGGATCCCGGCGATCTGCTCGCGCGGTACGAGCTGGCGTTTGCGTCCTGGTTTGCCGAGGGCGATAGACACACGGCCCTCCGCCAGTTTCTGGAGATCACCCGGCAGGAGCCGTCTAACGCCATGAATCACGGTTACCTGGGCTACCTCTACGCCGACCGCCAAGACGTCAAGGACACGGTGGCGCAGTGGGAGGAGGGGGTGCGGATCGATCCCAGCAACAACGCGATGCACTACCTGCTGGGGCTGGCCTACAGCCACGTCGGCCGGTCGCGCGATGCGGCGGTTCAGTTTGCCATGGCCTACCGGGACCGCACCGTCTACAACTACGTCACCCGTGGGGAGCTGCCGTAGGCATCGAGCTGGCCGCGGGGGTCTAGCCGGCTCTCCGCCGCACCGCCCACCGCACGACGGTGAGCACCGCTCCCCCCGCCAGCGCCATCCCGGTCCAAGACACGCCGAAGATCAGGATGACCGCGACCCCGAAGTCGGGGGGAAGGGCCACCCCGTGGAGCACCCCGATCGCCCGGTCGACCCCGATCCGGGCCCACACCATCGACGCCGCGGCGAGCAGCGCGGCGATCACCCCTGGGCCGCTCGCGCCGGCCGCCGCCGCCCCGGCGATCCACGGCGAGGCCAGGCTGAGCCATCCCGCGGCCGGCATCTGCGCGGCGAGCGCGTCGAGCCCCTCGAAGAGCGCGACGCCCACCGCGACCGCACCGAGCCACCGGAGCGCCGCCGGCATCTACCGGACCACGGCCGTGGAGTGACGCCGGGCCGGGAGGCCGCCGCGCACGCACCCGCCCGCCGCAGCCGCCAGACCGCGCACTAGGGAGCGGAGGACTCCCCGGCATCCCCGGGGTCGATGTAGGTGAGGTCGGTCGCCCCCTCGGCGATCAACCGCCGCGCGCGGTAGAACACCGTCACCCGATCCGCCCGCAGCGTCCCCTGCCGCCGTTTGACGGTCACGCGCCCGGTGATGACGGCGACGCCCTGCCGCAGGTTGATCGTGGCGTCGGCCCCGCTGAGCTTCGCGTCGTAGACGTCCGCGTCGATGGGCCCCCGGATCACCGCCCGCTCGGTCCCGCGGAACAGGTCCATCCGGCTGCCCAGCATGCGCCCGTCGCGGTTCTGGATCGTCGCCCGGGCGGATTTGCCGCCGAAGATCACCGCGTGCTGCGCGCGCTCGTCGTAGGTGGCCCGTGAGCCGGTGGCGATCAGGTCGGGTTGGGAGAACAGCGTGACGTTCCCATCGGCGGCGAGGGCGCCGGCGTCGCGGTCGGCGGCGATGCGGTCCGCCAGCAGCGCGTAGGACCGGCTTTCCACCGACGCGTGGCCGGCCAGCAGCGCCCGGGCCACCCGCTGCTCGTGAACCACGAACAGGGTCACCGTGTCCGCGACCGCCTTGGTGGTCGGATCCGCCACGGACACGTGCCCCGTGAAGACCGCCACGCCGGTGGGACGGTGGAGCCGCAGGACGTCGCTGGTCGCCCGCAGCGACCCGTAGGTCACCGCCACGTGCCCGGTGGCGATCAGGGTGCTGCCGCGGGCATCGACCGAGACCTGGTCGGCGGCGAACGTCGCCGGCCCGGCGGACACCCGCGCTCCGGCGGCGGAGGCCGACGAACCGCCCGGCCCGGGGGAGCCGGCGAGGCCGACGGCGACCAGCACCACGGCCAGCCGGAAGCGGCGCGCCATCGCTACCGAGCCCGAGCTGTGGCGCTCCGGCAGGACGCGCAGTACCCGTAGAACTCGATGCGGTGGCCGACCACGACGAACATCCCGTCGGTGAGCTTCGATTGCTCCTGCTCCAAGGTTTTGGTGACCCGACCGCGCGGGATGTCCACCACCGCGCCGCACCGAAGGCAGGTCCCGTGATAGTGCGGGTGTACGTTTGGGCAGAACACGCTCCGCCCATCGCCGTACGTCAGGCGTCGGACCATGCCCAGCCGGCCGAACAGGTCGAGGGTGCGGTAGGTGGTGGCCAGGTTCACGGTGGGGCACACGGTCCGGGCGCGGCGGCAGATCTCCTCGGCGGTGACGTTCTCGCGGCCGGCGTTGAGCATGCTCCCGAGGATCGCCCGCCGCTGCGGGGTGGCGCGGTATCCCTCCCGCGCCAGCGCAGTGAGGCGCTCGTCCAGGGTGCCCGACTCAGGCCGTTGAGCCTCCACCCCCGCGTCCGCCCGGTACGAGGTCGTCGGCACGGCGGTCCGCCTAGAAAAACTCTTGGCGCAGAGCGTCCGCCTGCGCCGCGGTGAGCGGCGCGAGCTCGCGCTTGGCGACGGGGCCGATCCGGAGCTCGGAGACCTGGTCCTCGTAGGTCGGCTCGCCCTGAATCTGGTAGAGGATCCCGATGGGGATCTTCTCCCCCCACTCCTGCGCCTTGCGCCAGGCGCCCTCGCGGTCCGCGGGATTGTGCCCGGCCTCCTCGAGCTTGTAGACGCGCTCGCGGTAGTAATCGTAGGTGTTGATCTTGTTGTAGATCACACACGGCTGCAGCACGTCCACCAGCGCATAGCCCTTGTGCTGGATCGCCGCCATGATCAGCTTGGCCAGGTGCTTGGGATCCCCCGAGAACCCGCGGGCCACGAACGTCGCGCCCCCGTTGATCGCCGTCGCCAGCGGGTTGAACGCGATCTCGATGCTCCCCTCCGGCGTGGTGCTGGTGACGAACCCGCGCTCGCTCGTGGGCGCGTACTGCCCCTTGGTCAGACCGTAGACCATGTTGTTCTCGGCGATGTGGACGATGTCGGAGTTCCGCCGCAGGATGTTTAGGAAGTGGTTCCCGCCGATGCCGTAGCCGTCCCCGTCTCCGGTGATGCAGATCACGTGCAGGTCGTGGTTAGCGAGCTTCGTGCCCTGCGCCACCGGCAGGGATCGCCCGTGGATGGTGGTGAACGAGTTTGCATTCATGTAGTCGGGAAGCTTGCTGCCGCACCCGATGCCGGAGAAGAACATCACCTCGTGTGGGTGGATCTCCAGCTGCGCGAGCGCGCTCTTCACGGCGCTGAGGATGCCGTAATCCCCGCACCCCGGACACCAGGTCACCTTGATTTGGTTGTTAAACGTCTTGAGATCAAGCATGGACCTTGGCCTCCTCCAGCTTCTCGATGATGTACTCGGCGCTGATCGGCCGGCCGTCCCAGCGCAGGATCATCCGATCCGCGCGTCGGCCGGTCATCGCCCGCACGAGATGGGCGAACTGGCCGCTCTGGTTGCCCTCCACGGCCACCAGCTCGCGGGCCGCCTCGATCAGCGGCGCCGCCTTCGCCTCCGGGAACGGCCAGATGTCGACGAAGTGCAGGAGGTTGGCCCGCGTCCCCCGGCCGTTCAGCATGTCGACGGCCTCCCGCATCGCGCCGTACGTGCTCCCCCAGCCCATCAGGGTGACCGCCGCCCCTTCCGGCCCGTAGAGCGTTGGCTCGCGCAGGTCCTCCACGATGTGCTGGAACTTCCGCCACCGCTTTCCGGCCATCTTCAGCCGGTTCGCCTGATTCTCATCTTCAAAGTGGCCGTACTCGTCGTGCTCGTCGCTGCAGGCCTGCTGAACCGCCTTCGGATGCCCGGGGAGCGCCCGGGGGGAGATGCCGCTCGGGGTGTCGCGGTACCGCAGGTACGGTTCGGCGAGCCCGTCCAGCTGCGCCGTCGTCAGCAGCTCCCCGCGGTCGATCTGCACGCGCTCGATCGGGAACTCCGATGGCGGCAGCGTGCGCATCATCGTGGTGAGGTAGAACTCGGTCATGACAATCACCGGGCACTGCCACTTCTCCGCCAGGTTGAACGCGCGCACGGTGGTGCGGAAGCACTCTTCCTGGGTGCCCGGGGCCAGCACGATCCGCGGGAACTCCCCCTGGCTGGCGAAGAGCGCGAAGAGCAGGTCGCCCTGCTCGGTCTTCGTCGGCATCCCGGTCGAGGGGCCGGGCCGCTGGGCTTCCACGATCACCACGGGCACCTCGGCCATGCCGGCCAGCCCGAGGGCCTCCACCATCAGCGAGAAGCCGCCGCCGCTCGTGGCCGTCATCGCCCGTGCCCCGGCGTTGCCCGCGCCGATCGCGAACAGGATCGCCGCGATCTCGTCCTCGGTCTGCTTGACGACGATGTCGAACTTCTTCTGGTGCCCCGCGATGTACTCTAAGATGGAGCTCGCCGGGGTCATCGGGTACCCGGACATGAACCGGCACCCGGCGGCGATCGCCCCCACGCCGATTGCCTGGTTCCCGTTGATCAGCATCCGCTGGCCCCGCTCCTTGAGCGGGGAGGCCTTCCATTCGAAGGAGGCCGAGTACTTGTCGCGGCCGACCTTGTACCCTTCCTCGGCCACCTTGAGGTTGCCCTGGACGACCGCGTCGCCCTTGCGCTTGAAGTTCTGGCGGATGACATCGGCCACAAACTCGAACGGGTACTCGATGATGCCCGCGAGCGCCCCCAGGCCGCAGGTGTTGGCCATGATCTTGTTGCCGCCGATCTCCTGCGCCAGTTTCGTCAGCGGCAGGCCGTAGAGCTGCACCCCCCGCCGGGCCAACACGTCGTGGTCGAACTTGAGCGCGTCGTCGAACACCAGCGCGCCGCCCTGGACGATGTGCGCGCCGTAGTCGGTCACCGCCTCGGGGCTGAAGGCCAGCAGGAGGTGCACGCCTTCGGTGTGGGCCCACAGGGGGTGATCGGCGAGACGGATCTGGAAGAAGTTGAGCCCGCCCCGGATCCGGGACATGTACTCCGTGTAGGTGTGGAGCCAGAGGCCGCCGTGGCTCAGCGCCTGCGCGAACCCGGCGCCGCCGGACTCCACGCCCTGACCCGCCTCGCCCGCCAGCCTGATCGTCATGTTGTTGATCCGCTTGGTCACGCCGTCTCACCCCCGATGAAGGCCGGGCCTCCCGCTCAGGTGCTCCACGCCTTCGTGAGGCGCCCCCTTTGCGTTCACCCCGACTTGCCCATTCCGATCGAAGCATTCCATGCGGCTCCCGCCCCGCCCTGCGGCGGCCGCGCCTGGCTACCCGCGCCTCCCCGGACCCCGTCCCTCCGGCGCCGAGGAGTCCGGCCCCTCCCCTGGGGATTCCTCCCACAACGTATCCAGCCGCCGGTACTTCTCCGGGAACTCCCCGGTGTACCGCAGCCACGCCGGGATCGGGTACCGCACGCCCCCCTGGTGCGTCCCCCGGAGGCCGGCCACGAGATCCTCCACCCCGGCCCAGGGAACCGAAAACGCCATCTCGTGGTCCTCGGTCTGCCCGTAGATGCGATCCCCGTAGCACGGCAGGATCACCTGCGGCTGCCCGGCGCGCATCGTCTCGATCACCGCGTCGGCGCAGTCCAGCCGGGCGGAAAAGCTGCTGTGGATCCGGCCGCCCCCCCGATAGAGCGCGGCCGCCACCAACCGCATCACCTGCGCGGCGTTGCCGTACATCAAGACGACGTGCGGCTCGAACGTCGACCGGCCGAGAGGGGCCACGAGAATCCGCTCGTACGTCCCGAACCCAAACTTGGGGACCTCCGCCTCGGTGCGCTTCCCGGCCTCCGCCGTCTCCGTGTACATCCCGCAGGCCAGGTTCCCCTCAGCGTAGTACGGGAGCACCTCCTCGAACCCAAAGGCGGTCTTGGCCAGCGGGCAGCTGAGATCGTCCCGGCCGACCGCGAGCGCCCACCCGTACCGCCGGGCGATCGAGAACGTCTGACAGATGGCCACCTTGATGCCCATGTCCTGGGCGGGACGCCGCACCTTCTCCGGCAGCGGCTCGCCGGGCTTCGCCATCCGGATGCCGAGCGGAAACGTCTGCGGGCGGACGTATTTCTCGATCTCCTCGTTCAGCGCAGCCGGCGTCATCGTGCCCACGGCATCCGTGACTCGGTTACCCGCGCATCTTCAGCAGCGCGTCCGCGATCGCATAGAAGACGAGCGAGGACGGGGCCTCGGGATGCGTCAGCGTCACCGGCTGCCCGGTGTCGCCGCCCTCGCGGATGGCCGGATCGAGGGGGATCTGCCCGAGCAGCGGTGCGCCGATCATCTCCGCGAGCCTGGCGCCCCCGCCCTGGCCGAAGATGTAGGAGGGCTCCGCCCCGGGAGCGGCGAGGTAGTAGGACATGTTCTCGATGATCCCCACCACCGGCATGTTCACCTTTTCCGCCATCCGCCCGGCGCGGTAGGCCACCGTCGCCGCCGCGGCCTGGGGGGTCGTCACGATCAGCATCTCCGCCCTGGGCAGCGTCTGGGCGATCGTCAGCGAAACGTCGCCCGTGCCGGGGGGGAGATCGATGAGCAGGTCCTCGACGTCTCCCCAGTGGACCTCGCCGAGAAAGGTGGTGACGGCCTTGTGCAGCATCGGCCCGCGCCAGACGACCGCCTCGGTCTCGTCCACCATGAATCCCATGGAAATGGCGCGGACGCCCGCACGCTCGAGCGGGATGATCATCTGGTCGATGGTCGTCGGCCGGCCTTTGATCCCCAGCATCTGCGGGATGCTGAACCCGTAGACGTCGGCGTCGGCGATCCCGACCTTGCGTCCCCGCTTGGCCAGCGCCACGGCGAGGTTGGTGGTCACCGTGGATTTCCCGACGCCGCCCTTGCCGCTGGCGACGACGAGCACCCGCGTGGTGGACGTTGGCGAAAGCAGCGGGGCCTGCCGCTGCGGCCCGGGCCGCAGTTGGCCGATCAGCGCTTGGCGCTGCTCCTGCGTCATCACCCCGAGGTGCACGTCCACCTGGTCCACGCCGGGGAGATCCCGGACCTTGGCCTTGATGGAATCGATGATCGCCTCGCGCAGCGGGCAGCCGCTGATCGTGAGCAGGACCTCGACCCGCACCGCCCCGTCCTGGATCGACACCTCTTTCACCATGTTGAGCTCGACGATGCTCCGATGGAGCTCCGGGTCCATCACCCCCCGCAGCGCCTCAATCACCTGGTCCTTCGTCACGCCTACCCTACGGGCAAACACGTGTGCCTCCTGGGGGTCCAGCCGGGTGCGGTCGGGTGGATAGCCGGACGCGCGGTCACTGAGAGTAATTATCACTTTCATCATGAGCGTAGCACCCATCTTCGAATGCTGTCAAGGAAACAAGCCGGCGCGAGCGCCCGATGGACCCGCCGCTACTGAGCCGGCGGCGCACCCGTCACCTGACCGCCCGGGCGCCGGCTGCGGCGGCGGTGC
>DATEHM010000209.1:0-22016 GCA_035279545.1 bacterium
CGGGTCACCCGACGCTGATCCGAGTCCTCCAGCGCCTTGCCGACATCGCGGAGCGGGTACTCGGCGTCGAGGAGCGCCTCGAACGGGTATCGTCCCCGCGTCGCGACGAGAAAGTCCAAAGCGCGTTTCAGATACCACGGATGATACCGGATCGCCGGAAGGATCTGCACGGCGCGGCGGGTGAGCGCGCCCGGGTCGAACAGCGTCGTCTGGCCGGGGGAGACGTTCCCGACTTCCACCACCCGTCCGCCCGGACGGACGAGGTGGATCGACTCGGCGAACGCCGCCGGGACGCCCGTGACTTCGACGGCGACGTCGGCCCCCGCCCCGCCGG
The DNA here is from genome assembly GCA_035279545.1 of bacterium. Lineage (GTDB taxonomy): Bacteria > Sysuimicrobiota > Sysuimicrobiia > Sysuimicrobiales > Segetimicrobiaceae > Segetimicrobium. The sequence goes on from DATEHM010000209.1 coordinate 335, forward strand.
TGAGGGTGGCGACCCGTTCTGCGCGGCGTTCGGGCGTCTCATGCTCGCGGAGGTCGATCACCAGATCGGCCCCGAACCGATGGGCCAGCTCCAACCGCCTGGCCACGCCGTCGATCACGATCGTGCGCGCGCCGCGCGCTTTGGCGACCGCCAGGGCGCACAGCCCCAGACCACCCGCCCCCTGCACCACGACGTGCTCCCCCGACATCACCTTCGCCTGGTCGAGCGCGAACAGCAACTCCGACAGCGCACAGTTTGCGCTCGCGGCCGCGGCGTCGGGCACCTCGGCGGGGACGGTGTAGAAGTACTGGTCCGGGTGGATGTAGTAGTGCGTGCCGAATGCGCCGTGGAAGTGGGGAGGAGCGTCGGCCGGTCGTGACCAGTAGCGGTAGCAGTTTGTGCAGAGGTTGAACCGGCCGGCCTGACAGGCCGGGCACTTGCGGCAGGTGATGAAGTACGCGCAGGCCACCCGGTCGCCGGGGTGCAGCGGCGCCCCGGCATAGTCCGTGTCCACCCCGCGGCCGAGCGCGAGGATGCGCCCCAGCATCTCGTGGCCCAGCACGCTGCCCATCTTGACCGTGGGGTGATGCCCCCGCCAGATGTGCAGCTCCGAACCGCAGACGTTGGCGCGAGTCACCTCCAGGAGGATCTCGCCCGGGCCCGGATCGGCGACTTCGTACTCCCGCAGCTCCGTCTGTCGTGGGGCGACCAGGACCACCACCGTGCCGCGCATCTCCCACCTCCTCCATGACGCAGATCGCTTCTCCGCTGCGGCCGCCGCAGCCTTCCACCTCCACGTGGAGGGAGCGGGCCGGCTCACGGAAAAATGAGACCATCGCCGGATGCCCAGGGGGACAGGGGATCGCCCGGGCGCGTTCCGGGAAGAGGTGGCCTATGGATCAGACGCGTTATCCCAGCCGGGTCGGGACGGCCTTCTCCGGCGGGTGGTGCCCGCGGCGGACGTCCGTGCCGAGACGGCCGGCCGCGACGACCCCGGGGGCGCCGGGGAACATCACCCGCGCCTGTCCGCGCGCGCGGTCCCGCAGATGACCGGGCTCCTATCCGGCATCGCCGGCCTCGGCCTTGCGGCGCTACTGGCCATGGCGGGGGCGACCACAGCTCCGGCCGTGCAGGGGGATCCCGCGGCGCAGGCCGAGGTGCTCGCCGCATTCCGCAAGCTGAACGCGCTGCCCGGGTACCGGATGAAGGTGACCACTGCTGACGAGATGGCCCTGCAGGGAGAGATCGTCCCGCCGGACCGGGAGCACTGGACGGGCCAGGGCGCTCAACTGAGCGGGGAATGGGTCCGCGTGGGAACAGCTGTCCGCACGAGATTCGTCATCGGGGGCACCCCCGGCGGCTGGCAGTGCAACATCTCAGCCCCCTCGTTCCTTGCTGAGGTCGACAAGCACAAGAACGACGTCACGGCGCTGCGCAGACCCGACGCCGTGATTGATGGGGTACCCGTCCGCGTCTACACCGACGGGGCGGGCAGCACGCTCTACATCGGCACCCGGACGGGTCTCCCCCGCCGGCTGGTATCGGTGAACAGCCAGAGCGGCAAGGGCGACACGCTCGACTTCTTCGATTACGGGGCCAAGCTCACCATCACCCTACCGCCCTGCGCGTGAGCCGGCGGGCCCGGCCCCGCTCCACATAGCACTGTTACAGTGGGATGCGATAAGATAGAGTAGAGTTGGGGGGGACGGGATAGTGCCCCGGGGAGGCGTTTTCAATGAGACTCGGAACGTACCGGCTCATCGTAGTAGCGGGCGTGGCGGCGGCGGTCGGCCTCGTGGCCGGCACCCCCTTTGCCGCCCAGGCCCAGGCTATAACGTGCGCTCCAGGGACCACGGTCCTGTACCGGGCGGTCGGACCACAGAGCGCCCCGATGCTGATCCCCGCGCAGGTCCACGCCACCATCTGCTCGCAGAATGGCGCCGTGGTGTCCGTCATCCCGGGGTTCACGACCCTCGGCCCGGCCGGAGCGCCCATGATCATCCCGGTCAACATGCCGATCAAAACGTGCGTCCCGGCCACGGTGGCCTCCGTCCCGGTGGTGGGCGGAGGGTTGACCCCTCCCGTCCAACTGGTCCAGATCAGCTCCGGCGTGTTTGCCGTCAACCTGGCGACCCCCGCGGCGCCGGTGGTGGTGACGTCGTTCCCCACGGCGCTCACCTGCTTCTGACCCCGGGAGGACCTTCCGCGGGGGGGCGGCCGGCTTCACAGGGCCCTCAGAGAATAGGCACGGCGGCCGGCCCCGGCATCGCCCAACGCCGGTTGCCGGGAGGGGCGTTTGCCTGATGTCGAAACGCACCCATCTGTCGCGCCGCGCCGCGGTCGCGATCGCCGTGGTGACCCTGGCTGCTCTGCTCTCCGGGCCGGTTCCGGCGGGGCCCGCGCCTGCGCCCGCCCCCGCCTTCACCCTCAAAGGGCTGAACGGTCACCTGCTGAGCCTGGCCGAGTTCAAAGGCTCGCCGGTGATCCTGCTGTTCTGGGCCCCCTGGTGACCCATCTGCAACGCCGACGCCCCCGGGTGGGAGCGTGTGTACGAAGCGTGGAAGACCAGCGGAGTGAAGCTCGTCGGCATCGGGCTGCTCGATAGCAAGCAGGCCTGTCAGGCCTTTGCCCGGCGGCATGGGTTGACCTTCCCCAACGCCTACGATCCCGGCGGGAAGGCGGCCCGGTCGTACGGGTTCACGGATCAACCCTTCTGGGCGGTGATCGACAGGCACGGGGACCTGCTCAAGACCGGCTTCGGTCCTCGGGACGAACGCGAGCTCGTTTCGACGATCAAGGCGCTCGCCGCGAGGTAAGACTGCGCGCCACGGGGGCCGCGGACGCGCGCGGATCCACGGTGGAGACGGATGATGCCGCACCTTAACCTGGCCATCGCGTTCGCCGCGGGAGTGCTGGGGTTCTTCTCGCCCTGCGTCGTCCCGCTGATCCCGGGATACCTGTCCTTCGTCTCCGGCGTCTCGCTCGCGGAGATGGACCCGGCGGAGCGGCGCAAGTACATCGGCCGGGTGGTGCTGGCGACAATCGCGTTCGTCCTCGGCTTTTCGGTGATCTTCACGGGCCTGGGTGCGTCCGCGTCGCTCTTCGGGGCCTTCGTCCTGGGCAACCGGCTGCTGCTCACCCGCATCGGGGGCGCGGTCGTCATCCTGCTCGGCCTCTCCATGCTCGGGATCATCAAGCTCCCCGGGCTTGCCCGCGAGCGTCGGGCGCAGGTCGCCCGCCGCCCGGCGACGATCCTTGGCGCCTTCCCGGTCGGGATGGCCTTCGGGTTCGCGTGGACGCCGTGCGTGGGACCGGTGTTGGGAGCGGTCCTCACGCTGGCGGCGACCACCCCGCGCGCCGTTGACGGCGGGGTGCTCCTGTTCGCCTACTCGCTTGGACTCGGGGTGCCGTTTCTCGCCACCGCCGTCCTCCTCACCAGCGCATTCAACGCGCTGCGTGCGCTGGGCCGGTACGGTCGGGTGATCGAGACGGCCAGCGGCGTCTTCCTCGTCGCCATGGGCGGGGCGCTGCTCTTCGATCTGGTATTCCGGTTCAACGCGTGGATCCTGGAGGTGTTCCCCTTCCGGCCGGGATTGTGAGGGGGCCCGCCGGGCTTTATCATATCCACACAGTGGCCGGCTAGCCTGGGCGGTGGGTAGACTGCGGGGGGTGGTGATCCGGTGCGATCCCTGTTCGCTGTTCTGGTGGTGGCCGCGGCGGTGGGGCTCGCCGCGCTTCCGGGAGGGGCGTCCGGCACGTCGAAGGCCCCCGACCTCGTCGGGGGAGGCCCCTGGTTCAACACCGGGACCCCGTTGACGCTCGCCGGCCTCCGCGGGAAGGTCGTCGCGGTGGAAATGTGGGCCGCCGGGTGCATCAACTGCATCAACACCTTCCCTTACGTGAAGCGCTGGGACGCGGCGTACCGAGCGAAGGGTCTCGTGATCATCGGCGTGCACTCGCCCGAGTTCCAGCACGAACACGCGGTGGGCTACGTGAAGGCCGCGATCGCCCGCGAGGGCATCGCGTATCCGGTCGTGATGGATAACGACTTTCGTATCTGGAACGCCTACAAGAACGAGTACTGGCCGACCCTCTACCTGATTGACAAGAAAGGCACCATTCGGTACACGCACATCGGCGAGGGCGAGTACGACGCCACGGAGCGGATGATCGCGAAGCTCCTGGCCGAACCCGGCTAGCGCACGCCCGACGCCGTCCCATCGAACGAGCGACCCGGGGGGCAGGTCTCTCTCAGGCGACGGGCTGGAGGTGGCTTCGCACCGCACCGAGCGGCCCGGAGACCAGCGGCAGCCCGTCGCGGTACACGATGAGGTGGCCTGAGGTCGCCGGCACGCGCGCGCCCGCCGTGACGATGCCGGAGAGGTTGAGCGGATCGGCCGCGGACACCAGCACGGTCTCCTCCGCCGGCGGCTGCCGGCGAACCGCGCGGAGAGCCTCCACCGCTTCGGGCAGCGCGTACTGCTCGCCAACGACCCCGTCGACGAACCGGCCGCCGCGGATCTCCCCGGCCGCCTCCCACCGCCGATAGACGGCGAGCACGGTCCGCCACGGCGGCGCCTGCGGCTCTCTGACGAGCACATCCCGGAAGACGACGCCGTAGCGGCGCAGGTACTGGCGGGCGAGCACCTCCAGCCGCTTTTCGGGCGGCGGCGACTCCGGCAGGTCGCGCCGCCACAGGGACCATCGCCCCGAGGGCGTCTCGCCGACGCGGGGCTCACCCCTCTTTCGCCGGCGTCCCGGTGCCCGCCGCAGGAGAAAGCGCAGCCCGGCGACCCCATCTCCCGCCACGAGGCCGCACGCCACAAGTTCCCAGAGCGCGACCTCGACCTGTGAGGGCAGGAGGCGCAGCGCGCGCGCGATGTCGCCGTGGAATGACGCCCCGCGCCGCTCCAGCACCGAGAACACCTCGCCGGCGACCGGCCCGAGGCCCCGGGAAGGATCTCCAGCCCCCAGCGGCGTGACGAAGATCGGAAGATCCTCGCGCAGCACGAATGCGAGGGGGGCCTGGCGCGTGACGGTCTGCCGGCGGCGGTCCGGAGACGGGACATCCGGGCGGCCTCCCCCGGCCGGATACAGGCGCCCCCAGGCGATCTGTCCGGACAGACAGAGATGCTCGAGGTCCGCGGGGTTGTACGACCGCAGCCGTCCGGGCAGCACCTGCTCCTCCCACGCCGTGGCGGGGAGCTCCAGCCCCTGGAGCTGCGAGATCACCTCGACCAGCCCGAGCCGGCCGTGCAGCTGGGTCCCGGGCTGGAGGTGCTGCCATCTGAAGAGAAACCGCATGTACGTCGCCGGGGCCACGGGCTCGATCTCCCGGCGGAGCCGACCCAGGGTGAGCCGGTGGATCCGGGCCAGCAGCCTCCGGGCGCACCACTCGCCCCCCCCCTCGACCGCCGCGCCGGGCGTGAACCGCCCCCGCAGCACCACGCCCTCGTGCTCCAAAGAGAGCATCGCGGCGTCGACGATTCTCTGGGGGAGGCCGAGCCGAGCGGACAGGCCGGCCGCGGTAACCGGCCCGAGACAATCCAACCAGCCCCCCACGACGCGCTGTCCCGCGGCCTCCTCGCCGACCTCGGTGTCGACGCCGGGAGGCGTCACCACCGCGGGAACGACCCGCGCATCCGGCCGCAGCGCCCGCAGCCAGGGCAGCCGCTCCACCGCCACGTAGGCGGCGACGTCCCGCCCGTCGAGATCCCACGTGGCGACCGCGGCGCGACGCGCCGCCACCAACACCTCGGCCATGCCCTCCCATGCGCCGGCGTCGGCCACCGGCAGCAGGCCTACGGAGAGGAGAAGATCGTGGAGCTCGTCCGGGGTGCGCAGATCGGGCCAGGCCTGGGCGCACACCTCCGCGATCGCGGCGGGGTCCAGCCGGCCGAGCTCTCCCGCGAGCTCGGGCACCGCACGCCGCAGGGAGACCGCCCGGGCCCGCCGTTCCTCCAGCGGGGCGTCGTCCAGGAAGGCATACGGGTTCGCGTTGAGAATCTCATGGGACATCGGCGAGGGCGCCGTCGTCTCCACCGACACCGCCTGAATCTCGCCGCGGTCGAGCGCGTCCAGGACGTCGCGGAGGCCGTCGAGATCCATGGCCTCCCGCAGGCAGTTCTGGATCGTCTCGTTGACGAGCGGATGGTCCGGCGGGACGATCGGCCCGGCGTGGTTGTCTCCGCAGGCCACCTGCGCGGGGAACACCGCCGCGAGCAGGTCCTCGGCCCGCATGCGCTGCAGGGCGATCGGCACCCGGCGGCCGCCCTGCTGCCGCAGGATCGCGAGCGAGCGCGTCACGTTCCATCGCCAGCGGTTCGCAAACATCGGGGAGGCCAGCAGCGCCTGGACGAGGTCCTCCTCCAGGGTCTGCCGCCGGATCATGTGGAACACGCTCTCCAGCGGAAACGAGTGCTGCTCTCCCAGAGACAGCACGAGGCCGTCGTCGGTCGCGGCCGCCTGCAACTCGAAGTCGAAGGTCAGACAAAAGCGCTTCCGCAGGGCGAACCCCCAGGCCCGTGTGATCCGGCCGCCGAAGGGCGCGTGGATCACGAGCTGCATGCCGCCGCTCTCGTCGAAAAACCGCTCGGCGATGATGGTGCGGTGGGTCGGCACGGCGCCGAGCGCCGCCCGGGTCGCCGCGACATAGGCCACGGCCTGGCGCGCCCCCGCGTCGTCGCACCCCGCTTCCTCGACCAGCCACCGGGCCGCGGCGTCCGGGTTGGCGAGCCGTTCCGCCACGCCCGCGCGCAGCGCCGAGACCGCGGCGGAGAGCTCTCGGGTGCGGGCCGGCGCCTCGCCCAGCCAGAAGGGGGAGCTGGGCGGCAGCCCGTGGGCGTTCTCGACGAGCACCCGCCCCGCCTCCACCCGCCGGATCCTCCAGGACATGTTCCCGAGGAGGAAGATGTCGCCCCGCTGACTCTCGACGGCAAAGTCCTCGTTGACCCGGCCGACGAATGTGCCGGGCGCCTCCTCGATCACGTCGTAGTCCCCGGTGTCGGGGATCGCGCCGCCGGAGGTGATCGCGGCGAGGCGTGCCCCTCGCCGCGCGCGCAGCCGGCCGTGGACCCGGTCCCGGTGCAGGTAGGCGCCGCGACGCCCCCGCCGGTCCGCCACGCCCTCGCAGAGGATCTCCAGCACCCCGTCGAACTCGGCGCGGGTGAGCTCGCGGTACGGCCAGGCACGGCGCACGAGACACCACAGGTCCTCTTCCGCCATTTCCGCCGCCCCGATCGCCGCCACCATCTGCTGCGCCAGCACGTCGAGCGGCTTCGCCGGCAGCCAGGTGCGGTCGAGCCCTCCCGCCCGCACGGCCCGGACGGCGGCGGCGCACTGGAGAAGGTCGTCGCGGGTCAGCGGGAGGAGCACGCCGCGCGGCGTCGCCCCGAGCCAGTGCCCCGACCGGCCGACCCGCTGCAACAGCGTCGCCAGCGTGCGGGGGGCACCGACGTGACAGACTAGGTCGATATGCCCGATATCGATCCCGAGCTCCAAAGACGCCGTGGCCACCACGACCGGGACCGCGCCGGACTTGAGCCGCTGCTCGGCGGCAAGGCGGACCGGACGACTGAGGCTGCCGTGGTGCGCAGCCACCCGGTCGTCCCCGAGGCGGGTGGAGAGCGCGTGGGCGACGCGCTCCACCTGCCTGCGGGTGTTCACGAAGACGAGGGTGGCGCGGTGCCGGCCGACGTGGGCGGCGATGCGGTCGTAGAGCTCCTCCCACAGCTCGTGGGTGGTGATCGGCCCGAGCTCCTGGTCCGGGACTTCGATGCGGAGATCGAGAACGCGTCGATGCCCCACGTCCACAACGGCGCAGGAGGCCGCGCCGCCGGGCTCCGCGGGCGTGCCGACGAGGAGGTGGGCGATCTCCTCGATCGGCTTCTGGGTGGCGCTCAGGCCGATCCGCTGCAGGCGGCGGCCGCAGAGGGCGTCAAGCCGCTCGAGGGAGAGCGCCAGGTGTGCGCCCCGCTTGTCCCCGGCAACCGCGTGGATCTCGTCGACGATCACGGTTCCGGCGGTGGCAAGCACGCGACGGCTGCCTTCCGCGGTGAGCAGGATGTAGAGGGACTCGGGGGTGGTGATCAAGATGTGGGGAGGGCGGCGAAGCATCCGTGTGCGGTCGCGGGCCGGCGTGTCGCCGGACCGCACCGCCACGCGAATCTCCGGTAGGGGAGCGCCATCCGCGCTGGCAAGCCGCCCGATCCCGTCGAGAGGCTCCCGGAGGTTCTTCTCGATATCGTTCCCGAGCGCTTTGAGCGGGGAGACGTACACCACCTCGATGCGGTCCTCGAGCGTGCCCGCCGCCGACCTGAGGACGAGGCGGTTGAGCGCCCACAGAAACGCCGCCAGGGTCTTGCCGGATCCGGTCGGGGCGGCGATCACCACGTTGCGCCCGGTGGCGATCTCGCCCCACCCGGCCGACTGCGGAGCCGTGGGGGCGGCGAACCGCTCGGCGAACCACCGGCGCACCAGCGGGTGGAATCCCGCGAGCGTTCCGGCGTCGGGCGGGTCGAGCGTTCGAGGTGCGTGGGGTGCGTCCGTCATGCGGGGCCTCACCGGTACGATACCACCATCGCCGTCCCCTTCGCTAGTGCGGCCCGTCACAGGTCAGGGGAGGGATCGCGCGGCATCCCCCGAGCCCCCTGCGGGCGAATCAGGCGGCCGGATCCGGGCGAGGCCACGATCTCCCCATTTGCGAACACGAGGCGTCCCCGCACCAGCACCCGATCGACGGCCCCGACGATCCGCCAGCCCAGATAGGGAGTCCATGGATGACGGTACAGCAGCCGGTCCGCCGAGATCGTCCACTCTCGATGGTAGTCGAAGAGCACCACATCGGCATCGGCCCCCGGCAGGAGGCTCCCCTTCCGGGGAAAGAGCCCGAAGGTGCGGGCCGCGTTCGTCGATGTCAGCGCCACGAGCCGCTCAAGCGGGAGCCCCCGCCGGCGCACCCCTTCCCACACCATGAGCGGCAGGAGGGTTTGGACGCCGGTGATCCCTCCCCACGCCGCCCAGATGTCGTCGGCGCCCCGCGTCTTTTCCTCGGGGGGACACGGCGAGTGGTCGGAGGCGACCCAGTCGATCGTCCCATCGACTACCTGCCGCCACAGCCCCTCCACCGCCGCGCGGGGGCGGAGCGGCGGGGCGCACTTGGCGACCGGCCCAAGCCGGGCCGCGGCCTCCTCGTCCAGGAGCAGGTAGTGGGGGCAGGTCTCGACGGTGACGCGCTGTCCCGCCCCCCGTGCGGACGCGACGCAGGCACCACCCTGCGGGACGCTCAGGTGCACGATGTGGAGCCGGCACCCGGCCGATCGAGCCAGGAACAGCGCCCGCTGGATCGCCTCGAGCTCCACCTCCGGCGGGCGCGACTCCCCCCAGGCGCGGAAGTCGCGTCGTCCGACCCCCTCCAAGCGCCCGCGCAGGAGGAGGGCGAGCGCGTTATTCTCCGCGTGCACGCCGACGATTCCGCCCCACCCGGCAACGCGCTTCATCCCCTCCCAGAGGACGCCGTCGTCCACGCGGGCGAACTCGGTCCCCGACTCCACCATGAACGCTTTGTAGGCGACGACCCCGGCCTCGTGCAGCTCCGTCAGGGCGTCCGCGTTGCCGGGGACGAGCCCCCCCCACAGGGCGTAATCCACGACGGCGCTCCGTCCGGCCGCGGCGGCTTTGAGGGAAAACGCGGCCGCGTCGGTCGTCGGCGGGACGGCGTTGAGCGGCATCTCGATGACGGTCGTGACCCCGCCGGCCGCGGCGCTCCGGGTGCCCGCCTCGAAGCCTTCCCACTGCGTGCGTCCGGGCTCGTTGAAGTGGACGTGAGGGTCCACGCAGCCGGGCAAGACCAATCGGTCCGTGGCGTCGATGACCTCCTCGGCGTTCGTCCGCACCTCGGGCGCGAGGAGGGCTCCGATCCTGCCCCCGGCGATCGCCACGGTGGCGGGGAACACCGCCGTATGCGTCGCCACCAATCCCCCGACGATCGCCGTCTCCACCCTCAGCATCGGCTAACCGCGGACCGATTGGGACGCACAGGATCGTCCCCACACTTCCATAGGCCCATCGACCCGCTCGAGTCCTCGCCGCGGGAGTTCGGCCATCCGCGGCAATGTCTCGAGGAGCGCTCCCCGGCCGAGCCTCGCACGCCCCAGCGGCACGCTGCGCCCCCTTCCCTAAACGGCGTTGTGATTCACGCTCAACCGGAGCTTCCCTGCCCCCGGCCCTCGGTCCGCGGCGTCACCGGTTCCCGCCGGTGTGAACTGCTTCATGGCCCCAGGCGCGCGATTTGGCTACGCTCGGAGTGCAGCACAACCGATCGCCACAGGGGGGCTTCACGATGTCACCAAACGTGTTCGGGCAGGGAGGGGGGTGGATGCTCTCCTCGATGATCGGCCTCCTCTCCTTCATCGTGGTGCTCGTCCTCGCCCTGGATGATCGGGCGGCCGCCAAAGAGCGGCAGGAAACCTCTGAGATGGCGGACCTCACCGTCTGGCACCTGCGCGCCGAAGGTGATTCCACACGGTAGATGCCCCCGCCGGCCGGATGCGTTCGGTGTCCGGCGGGCTCCGGGCGCGGGCCAGGCCCGGTGGACTCCGCTTCGGGCAGGAGCGTTCAGGATCCCATCGAAGGACCCCTCCTGATTGGAGTTGGCGCCTCGCGATCGAGGAAGGATCCATGCCTGGCATGCCAGAGGGGCCCGTCACCTTCCTCTTCACCGACATCGAGGGGTCCACAGAGCTCCTGCAGCGCCTGGGGGACCAGCGCTACGCCGAGATCCTGGGCGCACATCAGCGCATCCTGCGGACGGCATTCGCGGAGCGGGGCGGCCGCGAGATCGATACCCAGGGGGACGCATTTTTCGTGGTCTTCCACCGCGCCCGCGATGCCGTCGCCACCGCGGTGGCCGCCCAGCAGGAGATCATGCGCCACTCCTGGCCCGCCGACACCGCCGTGCAGGTGCGCATGGGGCTGCATACCGGCACGCCGGCGATCTCCGCCGGCGAATATGTGGGGCTCGATGTCCACCGGGCGGCCCGAATCTGCGCCGCCAGCCACGGCGGGCAGATCCTCGTCTCGCTGGAGACTAGCCAGGTCCTCGCCGATGATCCCCTGCCGGAGGTGGGTCTGCTGGACCTGGGGTCACACCGGCTCAAGGACCTGCAGCAGCCCGAGAAGGTCTTTCAGATCCTCCACCCCGATCTGCCCTCGAAATTTCCACCCCCCAGGTCCGCGGACACCTTTGCCAATAACCTCCCCCGTCAGCTGAGCAGCTTCATCGGCCGCGAACGGGAGCTGACTGAGGTGAAAGGGCTGCTCGCCGCCACATCCCTGTTGACGCTCACCGGGTCGGGCGGGGCCGGCAAGACCCGGTTGGCCCTGCAGGTGGGTGCGGACGTCCTAGAGGGCTACCCCGACGGCGTGTGGGTGGTGGAACTGGCGGCGCTGGCCGAACCCGGGCTGGTGCCGCAGACGGCGGCGGCAGCCCTCGGTGTGCGGGAAGTCCCGGGCCGCCCGGTGATGCACATGCTCCTCCAATACCTCCAGCCGAAGAAGTTGCTGCTGATCTTGGACAACTGCGAGCACCTGGTGGCGGCGTGCGCCCACTTGGCCGAGATCCTCCTGCGCACCTGCCCGGGCGTGCGGATCCTCGCCACCAGCCGTGAGGTGCTGGGAATTGCCGGGGAGACCTCATGGCGAGTCCCCTCCCTGTCGCTGCCCGACCCGCATCAGGCCCCGCGATTGGAGGAGCTGACTCGCTGTGAAGCGGTGCGGCTCTTCGTTGACCGCGCCGCCGCCGCCAACCCCACGTTCGCGCTGACGCCGGCCAACGCCCTCCCCGTGGCGGCCGTCGTTCGCCACCTCGACGGGATCCCGCTCGCCATCGAACTGGCCGCCGCGCGCGTCCCGGTGCTGTCCGTCGAGCAGATCGCGGCCCGCCTGGACGACCGGTTCCGGCTGCTCACGCAGGGGAGCCGGACGACCCTGCCGCGCCACCAGACCCTGCGGGCGACGCTGGACTGGAGCTACCAACTCCTGACGGACAGCGAGCAGCGGCTGCTGCGCCGGCTCGCCGTGTTCGCCGGCGGGTGGACGCTCGAGGCGGCCGAGTCCGTCTGCCAGGGGGGCGGCATCGAAAGCGTCGACGTCCTGGACCTGCTGGCGCAGCTGGTGTTCAAGTCGCTCGTGCTCATGGACGAGCACAACGGCGAGGTCCGGTACCGGTTCCTGGAGACGGTGCGCCAATACGGCTTCGAGAGATTGATGGAGTCGGGAGAATCCGATGCGTCCCGGCGGCGTCATCGTAATTTCTTCCTGAAGCTGGCGGAGCAGGCAGAACCCGAGCTGACGGGGACGACCCAGGTCATGTGGCTGGGCCGGCTCGAGGCCGAGCATGACAACCTGCGCACAGTGTTGGAGTCGTCCGTCGAAGGTCAAGAAGCGGAGGCGGGGTTAAGGCTGGCGGGGGCGGTGTGGCGGTTCTGGTATGTACGGGGCTACCTAGAAGAAGGGCGAAAATGGCTCGAGGCATTGTTGAAGGAAAGCCAAGGGATGTCGGCGCCTGTCCGGGCGAAGGCGCTCAGGGCTGCCGGCAATCTTGTGGCCTTTGGCAAGGGCGATTACGCGCTGGGGCGCTCGCTGCACGAAGAGAGCTTGTCGATATGGCGGGAGCTGGGGGACAGGCAAGGGATCGCAAATACTTTGAGCAATCTCGGACTCGTGGCGTTCAATCAGGGTCACTATGCGCCCGCACGCGCGCTCTATGAAGAGAGCCTCACACTTCGGCGAGCGCTGGGAGACAGATGGGGCATCGCCATGTCATTGAACAACCTGGGACTTGCGGTCTCCAAGCAAGGCGATGAGGCGGCGGCGGGATCCTTGTACAGGGAAAGCCTGGCGATCTGGCGAGAGTTAGGCGACAAGCAGCACATCGCCATGACCCTCAACAACCTCGGGCTTGCGGCGTCCAGGCGAGGCAACCATACGGCGGCCCGCGCGTGCTTTGAAGAGAGTCTAGCACTTCGGCGAGAGTTGGGAGACAAACAGGGCATCGCCTATTTGCTCGAAAGTGTCGCCGGCCTTGCGGCCACGCTGGGGCACGCGAAGCAGACGGCTCGACTACTGGGGGCGGTGGAAGCGTTGCGCGAGGTTATTGGGGCTCCCCTGGCGCCGGCCGACCGGCCCGATCACGATCGATTGGTGACGCGTATGTGCTCCGCGCTGGGTGAGGGGATGTTTGCGGCGGCCTGGGCGGAGGGCCGAGCGATGACCCTGGAGCAGGCGATTAGCGAAGCGCTGAGCATTGACGACGTGAGGCAAGAGAACCCGAGTGCTGATGCATGAACGTGATGTTGCCCCCGCGTTCGGGGACGGCCTCTCGCTGGGATCATCGGACTCTTGGAAGAGGGCGCACGATGGGGAAGGCTCGCCCGCCTCACCAGGAGCACCGGAGTCCTCGCGATATGCGCCGACCGGGAGCGGCTGGCTGTGCCCGGCCGCCGTCTTGGATGTGCGGGGGTGGTGGGTTGGGCAAACAGGCCGGTGTCGGCGCCACGCTCCCCCTGGCCGACTGACCTGCGCACTGCCCCCTCATCCGGCGTGGGCACCATACGAGAGACGACGTCCTCGGGAAAAATGCACCGGGGAAACCACTGCAGGATGCGCTTCTGTTCCCCGGGGGAGGTCTTTCCAATCCTGAAAGTGGTGATGCTATCAAATTAGGGATTCACCTGTAGAATGATCGTTTGGTATATTCGATACCTTATGGCCCCCGAAGGGGAAGATTGTCCTCTTGGACTGGCAAGATTATTCATCCGGGGGATAGCCTTTTTTTAGATGATTGTCATGCTGTGGCCGGTAGGATTCCGCCGGGGTGAGCCTGGCGCCACCGGAGGTTCGGGCATGCGAAAGTGGCTACCGCTTGCGTTATTCGCACTGCTCTTTTCGGCGAATATGCCTATGGGTTGGGCGCAAGGTGGTGTGTCTTCCCCCCCCATTCCGGTCCCCGAGCCGACCGCGCTGGTACTCTTAGGTTCGGGCATTGGACTGCTGGCCCTCCGGAAGGTCCTTAGCCGTAGGCGCTAACCAAGCCCTGCCGGATTGCCGGTAAAAGTCGCTCAGGTCTTCTCCGGAAGCCGCGGAGGCTGGGGGAGAGCCCCGCGTCATTCTGGCATATGCACGCGCCCCCCCACAGGCTTCCTGTGAAGCCGACCACTTGTCCTCGCGGCACCGCGCCCATGGGTCTCAACCGATCGCCCGACCCAACCACCTCCGCCGCAGACGATCATCGCCTCTTCTGATCCGGCCGGCTCATCGGGCCACCGACCTCCCCGTCCGCCCCGTACGTCGACAGCAGCACGAATCCGCTCGCGGCAGGAATCCGCTTCGAACGCGCGGTACGGAAACATCCATGACCCCGAGTTCCCAGATCGTCAGGCCGTCTCCCGCATCTCCGGCTCGTCCGATCAAGTGGGCCAAAGTGATCGACCACACCCGCTGCATCGGCTGCCACGCCTGCACCACCGCGTGCAAGTCCGAGAACGAGGTCCCGCTCTCCGTCACCCGCACCTACGTCAAATGCGTCGACGTCGGGACGTTTCCCCACAGCCGCAGGGCGTTCCAGGTGACCCGTTGCAACCAGTGCGACGACGCGCCCTGCGTCACCGCCTGCCCCACCACCGCGATGTACAGGCGACCGGACGGCATCGTCGACTTCGATAAATCGATCTGCATCGGCTGCAAGGCCTGCATCGCCGCTTGCCCGTACGACGCCATCTTTATCAATCCAGACGATCATTCGGCGGAGAAGTGCAACTTCTGCGCGCACCGCATCGACGTCGGGCTCGAGCCGGCGTGCGTCGTGGTCTGCCCGACCGAGGCCATCCTCGTGGGCGACCTGCACGATCCCGCCTCCAGAGTCGCGCAGATCGTGAACCGCGAGCCGGTCGCCGTCCGCCGCCCGGAGAAGGCCACGCGGCCGAAGCTGTTCTACAAGGGCGCGCACCAAGCGACCCTGGACCCCCTCGCGGCGCAAAGGCCCGAGGGGGGCCTCTTTATGTGGAGTGAGCAGGGCCGCTTCCCCGACCAGGTCCCCTCGGGCCACCCGAACGGGTGGGCCAACTCCTCGGCCGCCGCGCTCCTGAGCTACGACGTCCCGCACGTCGCACCGTGGACGTGGCGGGTCAGCCTCTACACATGGACAAAAGGGATCGCCGCCGGGGTGTACCTCATCCCCCTCCTCCTGATCCTGGGGGGGTGGCTCTCCTGGACGAGCGCGCTCTGGCTCCGGGCGGCTCCGATCGTCGCCGGCGTCTTCCTGGCGGCGACGGGCGGGCTGCTGATCGCCGACCTCAAGCATCCCGAGCGGTTCTACCTCATCTTCACGCGCCCGCAGTGGTCGAGCTGGCTGGTGCGTGGCGCCTTCATCATCGCGGCCTACTCCGCGGTGCTCGCCCTGCACATCCTGGCCGCCCTGCTCGGGTGGGGTCAGGCGCAGCGGGCCCTCGCCTTCCCCGGCCTCCCGCTCGCCGTGCTGAGCGCGGTCTACACCGCCTACCTGTTTGCGCAGGCGAAGGCGCGCGACCTCTGGCAGAACCCCCTGCTGCCGCCGCACCTCCTGCTGCAGGCCGCGCTCGCCGGGACTGCCGCGACGCTACCGCTCGCGGCGTGGTTGGAGCCCGGCCTCGTCCGGCCGCTGCTCTGGATGCTGGGGGGTGCGAGCCTGCTCCAGCTGCTGTGCGTCTGGGGGGAGGCGAGCCTCACCCACGCCACCGCGCACGCCCAGCTTGCAGCGTACGAGATGACGACCGGCCGGTACCGCGGGTTCTTCTGGACGGGGATCGGGCTGGGGGCTGCGGCACTGCTCGCCTCCTGGATCGGCCTCGCCGCGTCCTTCCCCGACCACGCCGCCGGGATGGGGGCGGCCGCGGCCGCGCTGGCCGGCCTCCTCCTGTACGAGCACGCCTACGTCCAGGCCGGCCAGGCGGTTCCACTGGCGTAGGGACCGCCGGCTTCATGCCGTTTTCGACCTGTCGCCGTTGACGGGAGGCCCCGGATGGATCTCAGGAAACTCAACAGGCTGGTAAGCGCGGCCCGCGCTTCCGTCGAAGCCCGGGGGGAGACCTTCTACCCCGGGCCGAGCCGGATCCACCTCGCCGCGTTCCCGCCGAAGGAACGGTGGAATGACTGGGTCGAGCTCGACTCCAAGGCGTGGCCGGGGCGGGCGGAGCAGCGCTACATGCTCGTCCCCACCACCTGCTTCAACTGCGAGTCCGCGTGCGGGCTTCTCGCCTACGTCAACCGGGAGACCCTGCAGGTCCGGAAGTTCGAGGGCAACCCCGAGCATCCGGGCTCGCGCGGCCGCAACTGCGCCAAGGGCCCGGCCACGCTCAACCAGATCACGGACCCCGACCGCATCCTTTTCCCGCTCAAGCGCGCGGGACGCCGCGGCGACGGCCAATGGGTGCGGGTCGGCTGGGACGAGGCGCTCGACGAGATCGCCGCGCGGATCCGCCGGGCAATCATGGAGGGACGCCCCAACGAAGTGATGTACCACGTCGGCCGCCCCGGGGAGGATGGGTACACGGAACGGGTCCTGGCGGCCTGGGGCGTGGACGGCCACAACACCCACACCAACGTCTGCTCCAGCGGCGGGCGGGCCGGATATCACTACTGGATGGGCCTGGACCGCCCAAGCCCCGACCACGCCAACGCCAGGGTGATCCTGCTCGTCAGTAGCCATCTCGAGGCGGGCCACTACTTCAATCCCCACGCGCAGCGCGTGATCGAGGCGAAGCAGAACGGCGCGAAGCTCATCGTGTTCGATACGCGGCTGTCGAACACGGCGACCCACGCCGACCATTGGGTGTCGCCCTACCCCGGTTCGGAGGCGGCGATCCTCCTGGCGATCGCCAATGACGTGATCCAGCGCAACCAGTACGACCGCGAGTTCGTCCGCCGATGGTGGAACTGGCAGGAGTACCTCGCGCACGAGCATCCTGGGGCGGAGGCGACCTTCGAGACCTTCGAGAAAATCCTCAAAACTCTCTACGCGGGGTTCACATTCGAGTTCGCGGCGGCGGAGTCGGGCGTCGACATCGAGGTGCTGCGGGGCGTCTCCCGAATCGTCGCCACCGCCGGCACCCGGCTCGCCACGCACACGTGGCGCAGCGCCGCGGCGGGGAATCTGGGGGGATGGCAGGTGCCGCGCACCCTCTTCCTCCTCAACGCCCTCTTGGGCGCGGTCGCCACCGAGGGGGGCACCTTCCCCAACGCCTGGAACAAGTTCGTGCCCCGGCCGATTTACGTCCCGCCGCATCCGCCCAGGTGGAACGAGCTGACTTGGCCCCGCGAGTACCCGTTGGCGATCAACGAGCTCTCGTTTCTCCTGCCGCACCTGCTGAAGGAAGGGCGGGGGAAGATCGACGTCTACTTCACCCGCGTCTACAACCCGGTCTGGACCAACCCGGACGGGTTCTCCTGGATCGAGCTCCTGACCGACGAACACCTGGTGGGCCTCCACCTCGCGCTCACTCCGACCTGGAACGAGACGGCGTTCTTCGCCGACTACATCCTGCCGATGGGGCACGCCTCCGAACGGCACGACCTGCATTCCTACGAGCAGTACGACGGCCAATGGATCGCGTTCCGCCAACCAGTGCTCCGGGCGGCGCGCGAACGACTGGGCGAGCGCATCGCCGACACGCGGCAGGTGAATCCCGGCGACGTCTGGGAGGAAAACGAGTTCTGGATCGAGCTGTCCTGGCGGGTCGACCCCGACGGCCGGCTCGGAATCCGAAAGTTCTTCGAGTCCAAACTGCGCCCCGGGCAGAAGCTCACCGTCGACGAGTACTACGGCTATATCTTCGACCACTCCGTCCCGGGCCTTCCAGAGCGGGCCGCGGCCGAGGGGATCACTCCCCTCGAGTACATGCGCCGGTACGGAGCGTTTGAGGTCGCCGCCCGGATCGGTCCCGTCCACGAACAGCGGGTCCCGGCGCACGAACTCGAGGACGTCCGGGTCGACCGGTTCGGACGGGTCTACACCAGAGCCTCCGCCCCCGCCACCCCGAACATCGTGCCCACGGGAAGCCCCGACCCCGACGCGGAGGGGCGCCGGCCCGTGGGGGTACAGATCGACGGCGAGGTCTGCCGCGGCTTTCCCACTCCTTCCGGACGCCTCGAATTCTACTCACGCACCCTGGCCGAGTGGGGCTGGCGTGAGAGCGCCATCCCTTCCTATATAAAGAGCCACGTGCACCGCGATCGGCTCGCCCCCGACCAGATGGTCCTCATCTCCACCTTCCGCCTCCCCGTGCAGGTCCATACCCGCAGCGCGAACGCCAAATGGCTGGACGAGATCGCCCACACCAACCCGCTCTGGATCCACCCCACCGACGCCGCGCGCCTGGAGGTTCGGACCGGTGAGCTCGTCCGCGTGGAGACGGAGATCGGGTCGTTCGTGGTCAAGGCCTGGGTGACGGAGGGGATCCGTCCGCAGGTCGTCGCCTGCAGCCATCACATGGGCCGGTGGAAGGTGCGCGCGGCGGGACAGCGCCAGATGATGGCGACCGTCTCGCTCGAGCGGGAGAGCGACCGGTGGGCGATGCGGCAGCGGGAAGGGATCCGGCCGTACGCCTCCGGGGATCCCGACACGCTCAGGATCTGGTGGACGGATGTCGGCGTCCATCAAAACCTCACGTTTCCCGTGCATCCGGACCCGATCTCGGGACAGCACTGCTGGCATCAGGCCGTGCGGGTCCGCAAGGCCGGGCCGGACGATCGGTACGGCGACATCACCGTCGATACCGCGCGGGCCAGCGACGTCTACCGGGAGTGGCTGGCCCTCACCCGGGGGGCTGACCGGTACTCGCCGGACACCACCCGCCGGCCCTACTGGTTGATGCGGCCGCTGCGGCCGGCCAAGGAGGCGTACCGTCTGCCGGACCGCCCACTTCCGGCCGGCGTCGTCGGGGACTGATGGAGCTCTTCCGCGCCCTGGCCGCGCTGGCTGAGCCCCCCGGACCCGAGCAGATCCGCATCGGCGAAATCCTGGGCCTCCCCGGGCCCCCGGACGCGGTCCGGTACACCGAGGTGTTCGTCCTGCAGCTGTACCCCTACGCGTCCGCCTACGTCGGAGCCGAAGGCATGCTGGGAGGGGAAGCGCAGGATCGCGTCGCCGGATTCTGGCGGGCGCTCAACCGTGTTCCACCGGCGGAACCGGACCACCTCACGCCGCTGTTAGCTCTGTACGCCTCGCTCGCCGACTGCGCGGAGACCGAACCCGACCCGGCGCGGAGGCTCCTCTGGGGCCAGAGCCGGAAGGCGCTCCTCTGGGAGCATCTGGCCTGTTGGCTGTTCCCGTACCTTGACAAGATGCGGGACATCGCGCCGCCGTGTTACCGCGCCTGGGCGGATCTGCTCGCCGAAGCCCTCGCCGCTGAGGCGGGAACGCTCGGCCCCGCGGACGCCCTCCCGCTCCACCTCCGGGAGGCGCCTCCCCTGCCGGACCCTCGAACGGGGCCGCCCGAGCAGTTTCTCGCCGGGCTGCTCTCACCGGTCCGCAGCGGGATGCTCCTCGTCCGCGCCGACCTGGCGCGGGCGGCGCGCGAGGTGCGACTCGGGCTGAGGATGGGAGAGCGCCGCTTCATCCTCCGGTCGCTCCTCGCCCAGGATCCGGAGCGTACGCTCGGGTGGCTGGCCGGCGAGGCCCGCGCCTGGCAGGCACGGCACCTCGCGAATGAGCCCCGCACCGGCGCGGTGGCGCGGTTCTGGGCGGGACGCGCAGGGGCAGCGGCATCGCTGGTCGAGGCGTTGCGTCTCGACGAGCTCGCCGGTGCCATCGACGCCCGGCGCTGCGGAATTCGGGAAGCTGATGGCGATCCCGCGAGGCCCGGACCCTCCTGATCGCCGGGAAAATGGAAGGGATTTGCTCGCGGCCCGACGAACGGGCGGCGGTATTCCATGAAGTCGGGCAATCACGGGAGGGGTGGGATCGTGGCAGAGACGCCGGTCAAGTTTCCTTGGGAAGCGTACTATCGAAACGGTCTGATCGGACGACGGCAGTTCGTGAAGCTCACCGCGTTGCTGGGAGGAGCCGCGGCCGCAGGATCGCGGATCCTCTCCGCCCCCGCTCCGGCGTCGGCCGCGCTCGCGCCGGCCGCCAAGCAGGTCCTCCGTTATCCGGACCAGGAGCCGCTCCACTTCGACCCGGCGACGATGGAAGCCCGGCCGGAGATCCTGATCGGCATGGCCCTCTTCGACCCGCTGATCACGTTCGACGACTCCGGCCACATCGTGGCGGTGGCCGCACGGGCTTGGGAGGTATCCGGCGACGGGCTCACCTATACCTTCCACCTCCGGTCCGGCATGCATTGGTCGGACGGCCACCCCGTGACGGCCGCGGACTATGAATATGCCTGGAAGCGCGTCGTGGATCCGGCCATCGCCAGCGATTACGCCTCGGCATTCTACCCGATCAAGGGCGCGCTGGATTACAACAAGGGCACCACCAAGACCAGCGCCGGCATCGCGATCAAGGCCGTGAACGCCCTGACGCTGCGGGTCGTCCTCACGGAGCCGGCGGCCTACTTCCCGCGACTGGTCTCTACCTGGAACTACCTGCCGGTGCCGCGCTGGCAGGTGGAAAAGTACGGGAAGAAGTGGGTCGAACCCGGCAACCACGTCGGAAACGGCATGTTCACGCTCCAGAAGTGGGACCACGACCGGGAACTCGTGATCGTGGCGAACCCGCGTTACTGGGGGTCCAAACCGACGCTGCAGAAAGTCGTCTTCACGCTGACCGACGACCCCTTCCGCACGAGCCTGCCGGCGTTCGAGAACAACGAGCTCGATGTGACCGATCAGGTCCAGCCGGGGGACATCGAACGCGTTCGGAAGGACCCCACCCTCGGCAAACAGCTCAAAAAATACCGCTGGTCCGGGACCGCCGCGGTGTTCTGCGACACGACCAACACCAAATCACCGCTCAGCAAGAGCAAAGTCCGGCAGGCCCTCTACCTCGCGATCGATCACAAGCGCGTGGCCAGCGACGTCCTCCGCGGCATCTACGACCCGGCGCCCACGATCACCCCGCCGGGCACCATCGGCTACCTCGCCGCGCCGCCGCTCGGCGGTGGCGCGGACCGGGCGAAGCAATTGCTCGCCGAGGCGGGCTACCCGGACGGGAAGGGCTTTCCCGAGTTCAAAATGGCGTGGCCCAAGCTCGTCACCTTCGACCTCGTCGCTCAGGCGCTGCAACAGATGTGGCGGGACACCCTGAAGATCAACGTCACCTTGCAGCGGATGGAGGCGAAAGAGTACAACGCCGCGTTCAACTCCTGGGCGAAGCAGCCCTACGACTGCTATATCAACCGGTGGGGATCGGATTACGAGGACCCGGCCAACTGGGCGAACATCCTCTTCGACTCCGAACAGGACTTCTTCCACACTAAATGGCGCAACGATGAGTTCGACAAGCTGATCCGCAAGGGGGCCGGCGAGGGGAACGCCGCGGCGCGCAAGCAGATGTACGAGACCGCGGAGAAGATCCTGAACACGGACCTGCCGGCCATCCCGATCTTCCACCTGGGCGTGATCGTGGCGGTGAAGCCGTGGGTGCAGGACTTCCGGCTCCCGCCCGCCGCCACGGCCTGGTATGGGACGTTTGGACGCGTGAAGATCC
>DATEHM010000210.1:0-11064 GCA_035279545.1 bacterium
TAATAGTAGGCTAATTCATGATCCACGCCTCTACAGCCATTATATTTTCGCATTTCAGCCATAGGAGTGACGGATACGGAATCCTCCATCGTCCTGTTCCGCGCGGCCGCTCGCGTGTAACGATCTGCGCACGACCGGATACGTCATCCGGAGGGATCCCGCTCATCCGAAATGCTGCCGGCAGAACCCGATCGCCCGACCCAGACGCTCCCGGACGCGCCCGACGTCCCCGGCCCCCGCCGAATCGGGGTCGAGCTCGACCACGATCGTCCCCGCGAACCCGTGCCGGCGGAGCGCGCGGAGAAAGGGACCCAGGGCCAGCGACCCGTCGTCCGGGAGGCGGTGCTGCCGGCCGTTGTAGTTGGAGAGATGGACGTGGGTCACGCGATCGGCGAGCACCCGGTAGGCATCGAGCAGATCGATCCCCCAGGTCCCGATGTGGGTCGTGTCCAGCGTCAGCGCGGGGAAGTGCCGGAGGTCGCGGATCTCGTTCAGGTCGAACAGGTTGACGGTCCGGAACCCCAGCCGGTGGCGGGGCATGTTTTCCACCGCGACGGTGACCCCGGCGGCGGCGCGATAGGCGTCCAGCTCCGCCCGCAGCCACCGGTGGTAGCGGGTCACCTGCCGGAACGGGGTGAGCACCGAAACGTTGAGGTAGGGCGGGTAGCGCAGCGTCACCCACCGATAGCGCACGGGCGGATGCACCACCACCGTGCGAGCGCCCACCGCACGGGCGAGATCCACGGTGCGGGTCAGGCGCTCGACCTCGTCCCTCGCTCGAGCGTCCGGCCCCGGCCGGAACGGCGCGTGCAGGCTCGCGATCGGGATCCGCGCGGCGCGGGCGAGTTCCGTCAGGTACCCCGCATCCTGCGTGTCCCAGCGATCATCGACCATGACCTCGAGGGCGTCGAACCCCGCGTCCGCCGCCAGGTACGCCACCCGGGCGAGGCCGTATGTGTACAGGGATCCGGTCGAGAACGCGATCATCGCTCAGCCCGCCGCGGCCGCGCCCGCCGGGCGGACGGGAGACGCGGGCAGCCGCCCCCGCTTCCGCTCCCGGCCGCCGCGAACATGGGCCCGCCTAGTGGATCGGATGGGCCCTGGTGTAGGCGAGTTTTCCCCCCGCCAGCAGGTAGCCGCGCTCCCGCGTGTTCAGGTTGAGGGCGACCGGAAACGTGGTGCCCTGGGTGACGTTTTTCACCTGGAGGGTGTCCGCGCCGGACTCGACCTGGCGGCGCAGGTCGGGGATCTCCAGCACATCGCCCTGCCGCAGCCGGCCGTGGTCGGCCGGATCGGCGAACGTCATGGGCACGATCCCCCAGTTGATCAAGTTCGCCAGATGGATGCGGGCGAAGTCCTTGACGATCACCCCCACGACGCCCAGGTACATCGGCGCGATCGCCGCGTGCTCGCGGCTGCTCCCCTGCCCGTAGTTGCTGCCCCCGACGATGAGCCCGCCCTTCTTGGCTTTGGCCCGGGCCGGGAACTCGGGGTCGACGCGGTTGAAAACGTAGTCGGCGAGCTTGGGAATGTTTGAGCGGTAGCGCAGGATCTGCGATCCGGCCGGCATGATATGGTCGGTGCTGATGTTATCGCCGAGCGCGATCAGCACCTCACCCCGCAGCGTCGCGTCGAGCGCGCCCTTCAGCGGGATCACCTGGATGTTGTCGCCCTTCACCACCGTGATCTTCGGCGCCTCCGCCTCGGGGGCGGGGGGAACGAGGCTGCTGTTGTCCTGGTTTATCCGCGCCGGCTCCTGTTGTCCCGGCGCGGGGATCCCGAGCTTCCGCGGATCGGTGATCACCCCGGCGATCGCCGTGGCCGCGGCGACCTCGCTCGACGCGAGGTAGACCTCGTCGTCTTTCTGGCCGGTCCGTCCTTTGAAGTTCCGGTTGATGGCGCGCAACGCCTTCATGCCCTTCGCCGGCACATGCCCCACCCCGATGCAGGCCCCGCAGGTGGCGGCCTCGACGTTCACGCCGGCGGCGATGAGGTCCGTGAGCAGCCCCTCCCGCGCCAGCAGCTCGAGGTCCAGGCGGCTGCTGGGATGGATGAAGAACGTGACGTCCGGGTGGACCTTGCGCCCCTTGACGATCTTGGCCACGGCCTGGAGGTCCATGTACGAGCCGTTGGTACAGGACCCCACCATCACCTGGTCCACCTTCACGCCCTCAGCCTGGGAGATGGGGACGACCTTGTCCGGGTTGCTCGGGAGCGCCACCAGCGGCTCGATCGCGCCGAGGTCGATCTCCATTGACTCGTCGTAGCCGGCGTCCGGATCCGGCTGCATCTCCCGCCAGTCCTTCTCCCGCCCGATCCGCCGCATATAGTCCCCGGTGACCGTGTCGGAGGGGAAGACCGAGGTGGTCGCCCCCAGCTCCGCGCCCATGTTGCAGATGGTGATCCGCTGCTGGACGTTGAGGTGCTGGACCCCGGGCCCGACGTACTCGAACACCTTGCCGAATCCGCCCTTCGCGGTCTTCCGGCGCAGCATCTCGAGGATGACGTCCTTGGCCGTCGACCACGGCCGCAGCGCCCCGGCCAGCTGGACGCGGACGACGGCGGGCATGTCGAAGTAATAGGGACCGCCGCCCATCGCCACGGCGACGTCCAGCCCGCCGGCCCCCATTGCGTAGACGCCCATTCCCCCGATGTGAGGCGTGTGGCTGTCCGCCCCCAACGCGGTGTCGCCCGGGCAGGCGAAGTGCTCCTGATGGATCTGGTGACCGATCCCGGCGCCCGGCTTGGCCCACCACATCCCGTACCTGCGGGCCGCGGTGGAGAGATAGACGTGGTCCTCGGTGTTCTCCTCGCTGACCTGCAGCACGTTGTGGTCGCCGTAGACGCAGGCGATCTTGCACCGGATCCGCTCGAGCTGCATCGCCTCAAAGTGCAGCACCGCCGCGGTCCCGGTAATGTCCTGGATCAGGATCTCGTCCACCCGGATCCCGATCTCCTCGCCCGCGGCCAACCGGCCGTCGA
The DNA here is from genome assembly GCA_035279545.1 of bacterium. Classification (GTDB taxonomy): domain Bacteria; phylum Sysuimicrobiota; class Sysuimicrobiia; order Sysuimicrobiales; family Segetimicrobiaceae; genus Segetimicrobium. The sequence continues at coordinate 2,983 of DATEHM010000210.1, forward strand.
CGAGGTGTGCCTTCAGAATCTTCCGGGTCAGGTTCTCGCCCATCGCCCTCCCCCCAACGGCAAACTCAGCGCTCCCTCCCCCTCATTATAGGAAACGGTGGCATCCGATACGCGCCCGCCGCGGCCGGATGGGGGCGGGAGCGCCGCGCGGCCCGGCTCAGGCTTCGCGCGCGGCCGCGATCGCGGCGCGGATGTTCGCCTCCGGGGTATCGATCGGCATCACGCAGCCCGTCGTCACCAGATGCCCCCGCCCCCCGGTTTGGGCGATCGCGTCCCGAACCTCGTCCGCCACGGCGTCCGGGGTGCCCTTGGCGAGGGTGTTCCATGCGTCGATGCCGCAGGCCAGGCACGTCGCCCCGATCTCGGCGCGGGCGTCGGCGATCTTAGGAGGCGTCTCGCGGGCGTGCCAGTTGATGACATGGACGGGATAGTCGGGGAAGAGATCGAACATGATGTGGACGCCGTGGATGTGCAGGAAGACCAGCCCGGTCGTCGCGGCCTCGAGCACCATCAGATCGTACGGGCGGCCGAACTCCTCGTACTCCTCACGGGTGAGGAGATCGGTCGTCGCCATCTGGGTGCTGAAGAAGATCCCGTCCGCCCCCGCCGCCATCACCCCGCGGACAAAATCGCGGGTGACCTCGGCGATCACCTGCAGCCCGCTGTGCAGCGCCTCGGGGTCTTCGCGCAGGTAGCGGACGCTGGCGTGCTCCCCCGCCAGCGTCCGGGCGATGGACAGGGGACTGAACACCGTCTCGAGCACGTGCACCTGCGAGCCCACCGCTTCGCTGATCAGGCGGATCGCCTGGGCCTCGCGGCCGTAGACTCCCTGGCTCACGTCGAGCCGGCGAAGGCGCTCCCAATCCGTGGCCTTCTTGATCGGACGGTCCCCGTAGGTGCGGACCCCCTCCCGGTTGGGCTTGTAGCCGGCCCGGAGCCCCCAGTCGTCGCCGTAGTATCCGCTGGCCGGGGTCACCTTGAGGATGTCGACGTCGTAGTTCGCATAAAAGGCGAGGTGGGCCTGCGCCAGCTTCTCCGCCCGCTGGTCATCGCCGGGGTAGTGGCGCCACAGCGCGATGGGAATCCGTTCCGGCCGTTCGCCTCGCACGGCGGACTCGACGATCTCGCGGTGGTTCATCGATCCGTCCTCCCAGCGGACGCCGGTCCCGGGACCCGCGCCGTCCGAAGTCGATCGTCCGGTGTCTGCGGCGCCTCTCCGCCCGGCCCGTCGGGGGTCGCGCCGCGCAGCCGGGCGGCAACGCGCCGGATGCGGTCGGCGTCGTACACCTCCCCCAGCATCTCGAGGGGAATGTTCCCGCCGCTCAGGATGAGCACGACCGTCTTCCCCCCGAGGCGGGCCCCCAGCCGGAGCGCGGCCGCCAGGCTGGCCGCCCCGGCGCCCTCGGCGGTCTGACGCGCGGCCTCCGCGAGAAGGAGAATCGCGTCCTTCATCTCGTCGTCGCTGACGAGGACGACGTCGTCCAGGAGGCGGCGCAGGATCGTGATCGGCAGGGCGAACGGCACACGGGTGGCGATCCCCTCGGCGAAGGTCTCCATGCGATCCAGCGAGACCATCCCGCCTTCTTTGAGGGACCGGTAGACGGGGTTGGCATGCTCGGCCTGCACGCCGATCACCTCCACCTTCGGGCTGATCGCCTTCGCGGTAATGCAGTGGCCGCACGCGCCGCTCCCGGCGCCGATGGGGACCAGGATCGCGTCGACCTCGGGGAGCTCCTCCATCACCTCGAGGCCGGCGGTCCCCACCCCGGCGATGAGGAGCGGCTCGTTCGCGGAATGTACGTACCGGTACCCCTCCGTCTGCGCGGTCCGCTCCACCCACTCGCGTGCCTCGTCGAAGTCCCGCCCCTGCAGGACCACCCGCGCGCCCAGCGCGCGCATCGCGGCGATCTTGAGGGGGTTGCTCTCGAGGGGCGCGCCGATGGTCACCGGGATCCCCAGCATCCGCCCGGCGTAGGCGATCGACTGCCCGTGGTTACCCGTGCTGGCCGTGATCACCCCCCGCCGGCGCTCCTCGGGCCCGAAGCTGCTCAGGAGCGTGATCCCGCCCCGCACCTTGAACGCGCCCGTCGGCAGGACGTTCTCGCACTTCACGTAGACCTGTGCGCCGAGCAGCCGGTCGAGCGCGGGCGCGTGCAGGAGGGGCGTGCGCGGCAGGTGGGGCGCCAGGGTCCGGCGCGCCCGGACGACGTCGTGCAGCGTGGGGAGCGGCCCGGTCCAGCGGTCGTCAGACATCGCCGTACCGGCCCCGCATAAAGGTCAGCACCTCGCGGTCCACAAACTCATCCTCCCGGTAGCGCTCCTCAAAGTTCTCCCCGAGGCAGAACTGCTTGAACGCGGCGCGGGTCGCCGCGTCGTACTCGCCGGAGATCGGACCGTGATAGTAGCCCTGCTTCGTCAGGATCTCCTGCATCTCCCGCACGATGTTGCCGGCCGCGCGGGTCAGATGCGCGGTGGCGGGCGAGAAGAACACCTGGTGGAGGGCGAGCAGCCGGTCGAGCTCGTCGATCGGCGACGCGTGGTCGTCGACCCGCAGGTCGACCGCCCGATCGGTCCATCCTCCGTACCCGCCCCCCTCACGCACGATCAGCAGCGCCGCGGACTGCTGGCCGCGGCTGTCGCCCCCCGCCCGCTGCCCGGCGCGCAGGGCGGCGACGAGCCGATGGGGCAGCGGGCCGTTCGACCCGAGAAACGAGTCTTCCATGGCGAGGATAACCGCCTCCCCGGCCAGGATGTTCCCCTGGCAGGTGTAGTCGACGCCGCTGCGGTGGCCGGCCCAGCGGAAGCAGCGGGGACCGGTCCAGGCCGCCGACCCGCCCCGGGCGTCCACCACGCCGAGCTGCCGGTCATCCCGCCCTTCGTCCGCGGCGATGAGGCGCTCGACCACGTCGGCGGCGGAGAGCCCATCGCGGAGCCACCTCAGCGCCGCGGGGCCGTACCCCACGTTGGCCCAGGCCTGCGTGGCCACGCCTCCCACCCCCGCCTGCGCCCAGGGGACCACGGCGCCGACGGCGAGGAATTTGCTCTGCACGGCGACCCCCCACTCGTCGGCCGCGGGGTCGCGCGCCACGATGCTGAACGTCGCTACAGGCCGGTTCGGTCGCATCTGACCCTAGGGGGGGGTGGCGCCGCCCATCGGGAAGATCTGGGTCAGCACCAGGGCCAGCGTCAACACGATCATGACGACGACCGTGACCACGGCGATGACGTTGAACGTGCGCGAGTTCGTATACTTCCCCATCAGCCGCTTCTTGTTCACCAACAAGAGCATGAAGATCAGGATGAACGGCAGCAGGACCCCGTTCGCCACCTGCGAGAGGAAGAGAATCGCCAGCAGGGGCGCGTTCGGCAGGAGCACGATGATGCACGCGCCGACGATCAGCGCGGCGTAGAGGCCGTAGAAGACGGGGGCCTCCCTGGCCGTGCGATCGATGCCCGCCTCGAAGCCGAGCGCCTCGCAGACGTAGTAGGAGGTGGCGAGCGGCAGCACGCTCGCCGAGAACAGCGAGGCGTTGATCAGCCCGAAGGCAAACAGGTAGGACGCGTATCGCCCCGCCAGCGGGCCGAGCGCGCGCGCGGCGTCGCCCACCGTCTGCACGTGCAGGTGGTGGGCGAAGATCGTCGCGCCGCACGCCACGATGATGAACCACGCCACCACGTCGGTCATGATCGACCCGATCAGCACGTCGGCCCGCGTATAGCCGTACTCCTTGACGGTGATCCGCTTCTCCACCACCGCGGACTGGAGGTAGAACTGCATCCAGGGGGCGATCGTCGTGCCCACGACGCCGACCAGCAGGATGATGTAGTCGGTGCGGACCTGGAACGACGGGACGACCGTGGCCCGCAGCACCTGCCCCCAGTCGGGATGCGCCATTACCCCGGAGATGATATACGAGATGTAGAACGCGCTGGCCAGCAGGAACACCCGCTCGACGGACCGGAACGTCCCCTTGAGCACGAGCCACCAGACCGCCAGGGCCCCGACGGGGACCAGGATGTACTTGGACACGCCGAAGATCTCCCCGCCCGCGGCCAGCCCCGAAAACTCCGCCATCGTGTTCCCGAAGTCGGCGAGGAGCAAGGCCAGCATGACGAAGGTGGTCGTCCGCACCCCGTACCGCTCGCGGATCAAATCCGCCAGGCCGTGCCCGGTCACGGCCCCCAACCGCGCCGCCATCTCCTGGACGACATAGAGCGCGATGGTGATCGGGATCAGGGTCCAGAGCATGGCGTAGCCGAACCCCGCGCCGGCGAGCGAGTACGTGGTGATCCCTCCGGCGTCGTTGTCGACGTTCTGGGTGATGATTCCCGGCCCCATGATGGCGAGAAAGATCATGAGCCGGCTGATCGCCGCACTTTGGGTGGCGCGGCGGAGGAGCGGGGGCGAAAAGCTCATCGGGCCCCCGGCCCCTCCCGGGCCGCCTTGCGGCGGAGCAGGTCGAACCCGCCCCCGAGCTTGCGGGGGCCGTACTTCTCCAGCAATATATCGATGAGATGATCGATCGTGACGATGCCGACGAGCCGGCCGTCCTCCTCGACCACGGGCACCGCCAGCAGGTCGTACTTCACCAGGGCCCCCGCGACGTCCTCGACGCTGGCGTCGACGCGGACGTAGATCACGTCCGCCCGAATCAGCTGGGAGATGGGCGCGCCGGAGGGCGCGGTCAACAGGCTGCGGATGGAGAGGACGCCGGCGAGACGCCCGGCGTCGTCGACGACGTAGAGGTAGTAGATCGCCTCGGAGTCCGGCTTGGTTTCCCGCAGCCGCGCGATCACCTGGTCCACGGACATCGACACGGGCAGGGCGATGAACTCGGTCGTCATCTTGCCCGCGGCGGTCTCGGGCTCGTATTGGAGCAGCCGGGTGACCTCCTCGGCCTTCTCGTCCTCCATGCGGGCGATCAGGTCCTCGGCCTGCGCCTCGGGGAGCTCCCCGAGGACGTCCGCCGCCTCATCCGGCTTCATCTCCTCGAGGATATCGGCGGCCCGCTCGCTCGGCAGCTCCTGGATGACCGTCGTCTGCACGTCCGGCTCCGCTTCCTCCAGCACGTCCGCCGCGTGCTCGTCGGCAAGCGCGGTCATCACTTCGACCCGCTCGTCCCGGTCGAGATCCTCGAGCAGATCCGCCAGGTCCGCCGGGTGGATATTCTTGAGTTTCTCCCGCGAGATGCTCAATCGCAGGGGGGTCATCGTTCCCCCCAGCACGGCGACGAGGTTCCAGGGGATCACCCGGTTCTGCAGCGGCCGCCCCACCCGCTCAAAGGCGCGGCAGACGAACGGCTCGAGCCCCAGCCGACGGAGGAGCGAGCGCGTGCCGACGTCGGCGCCGGCCACGCGGACCTCGTTGCCGACCTGCCGCAGCTCGAGATCGTTGACGCGGACGACCTTGATGTCGTCGGTATCGACCACCTGCGTATCCAGGATGTCTTCGCGGAGGAGAATCTCGTCGGGCTGCAGCGGCCGGGGGGCGAGGCGGCGGCGCTCCACGCGCAGCCGGATGCCGGTGGGCGAAAACTCGGCGACCGCGTCCCAGGGGATGACCGCGACGCGACTGCGGTCGCCGTTCAGCAGGACCCCGGAGATCCGCGGAAACTTTTCGGTCCCGTGGAAGATCACCAGGTCGGAGACGGTGTCAAACGCCTCCCCGGCCGCGTCATAGACCGGCTTGCCGATGATCCCGCTGAGATACAGCGTGGCAGAATTCCTCCAATATCACGGCGATTCGCCATCCTGATCTGAATTCACGCCCGTGTCGCTGTTCCACTGGTCGGTGTACCATTCCGCTTCTCCGCACGCACTCCTGCACTCTGGGGGGGCGGCGCGCCGCGGGCTCCCCCGGCGCTCGACACCGCCGCCGCCGATGCGTATAGTGGCCTTTGGTATGCCAGCCCTCTCACCGTTCAGCGTCGCCGCGCTGCGTGCCGCCCGGGCCGCCGGGGACATTCATCGCGCCTCCTTCCGGCGCCGGATCCGGATCGACTACAAGGGTCCAAACGATCCGGTCACCGAGGCGGACCGCGCGTCGGAGGCGGCGATCGTCGAGATCCTCAGGTCAACCTTCCCCGACCACGCCTTTCTCGGGGAGGAGGGCGGGCGCCAGGGGACGGGCGACTACACCTGGCTGATCGATCCGCTCGACGGCACGTTCAATTTCGCCCATGCCGTCCCGTGGTTCGCCGTGAGCATCGCGCTCGAGCGGAACGGCCGGCCGATCGTCGGGGTGGTCCTGAACACCATCTTGGGCGAAGTCTACGCTGCGGAGGTTGATCGCGGCGCCTTCGCCGCCGAAGTGGCCGGCCTCCCCGCCGACCCCGAGGGGTGGGGCGACCTGTCGCACTGGCGGCGGCTCGGCGTCGCGGAGACGGCCCGCCTCGATCGGGCCACGCTCTCCACCGGGTTCCCCCACGACGTCGCCGAGACGCGGATCAACCTCGACCACTTCACCAACCTCCTGCTGGGTGCGGCGAAGATCCGAAACCTGGGCTCGGCCGCCCTGAGCCTGGCCGCGATCGCGCTCGGCCAGACCGAAGGCTATTGGGAAATCGGCCCAAACGCGTGGGACTTCGCCGCGGGGGCGCTGCTGGTCGAGGAAGCCGGAGGCCGGGTGACCGATCTGCGCGGCGGGCGGCTGGACCTGCACGGCCGGCAGATCCTCGCCACGAACGGGCGGATCCACGAGGCGGTCGTCGCCGTCCTCGCGACGGGGCGCAGCGGACTGGACTAGCCCGCGCGCCGCCCGCGCCTCGGCCCGTGCGGGAGGAGCCTCCGCCGGCGCCTCAGCCAGCCGGAAGCCTGCGCACATCCCGGGGGAGCTGGCTGACCCGGTGCGCGCCGTCCCCGGCGATGTACACGATCTCTTCCAGCCGCACGCCGAACTCCCCGGGAATGTAGATCCCCGGCTCGACCGAGAAGACCATGCCCTCCACGATCGGCTCCGCGTTCAGGTGGGTGACGCTCGGCAGCTCGTGGCCGGTGAGGCCCAGCCCGTGCCCGATCCGGTGGATGAAGTACTCGCCGAAGCCCGCGCCGGCGATCTCGCCTCGCGCCGCCAGGTCGACGTCCTTGAGTAGGGCGCCCGGCCGCGCGGCCGCCATCCCCGCCACGACCGCCGCCTCCACGGCCCGGTGCGCCTCCAGATACCGCGGCGACGGCGTGCCCAAAAACGCCGCCCGGGTGAGGTCGGACGCGTAGCCTTCGAGCCGGCCGCCAAGGTCCAGCGTCACCGCATCGCCCGCACGCAGCGCCCGGTTGCCGGAGTGGTGGTGGGGAAACGCGCCGTTCGGACCGGACGCCACCTGGGCAAAGAGCACTTCTTCGGAGCCGGACCGGCGAAACGCCGCCGCCGCGGCCTCGGAGACTTCCCGCTCGGTCGCGCCCACCCGGCAGGCCTCCCAGGCGTCGCGCATCGCCTGATCGGCGTGCAGGCCGCTCCGCTTGATCAGCTCGATCTCCTCGGCCGACTTTCGCATCCGCAGCGGCGCGAGGACCAGCGATCCAAGGGCCAGCCCGGCATCGGGGTAGGCCGCCTGCAGGGTCAGAACGAAGTCCGCCCGCATCGTATCGGACACCGCGATCCGCCGCGGGGTCCGCCCACCGAGGGCACGCTGGGCCGCGGCCAGCGCCGCCGCGGGGCCGTCGGCATCGGTGTAGGCGAAGCTCGGCAGCGTTACGTGCTGCGCGGCCTCCGTCGCGTTGAGGGACGGGACGACGAAGGCACTCCCCCCGGAGTCCACCAGCAGGTAACACGGCCGCTCGTCGGGGTGCGGAACGTATCCCAGCAGGTACCGCATATCGTCGTTGGGCGCCACAGCGAGAAGATCGATCCGCTGCTCGCCCATCTGCCGCCGGGCCGACTGCACCCGCGCCGCGTAATCCATCGCGTCACCTCCCGAATCTCCCCCGGCTATTCTCGCCCGCGCCCCTGACTCCTGGAGCCGACCCCCGCCGGAGCCGCGGGCCCGCCGCGGCCGCGCGACGCGCCTCCCAAATTGACACCCGCAGACGCCCACGATAGAGTGAAGCACGTGGGGGGCGCGGGCGCACGACTGGGAACGACGGCCA
>DATEHM010000211.1:0-13530 GCA_035279545.1 bacterium
TGGCCGGGATGACCGGGACGGCGAAGACCGAGGAGGCGGAGCTGACCCAGATCTACAACCTCCCCGTCGTCGCGATTCCCACCGACCGGCCGATGATCCGGAAAGATCTCGCCGATCTCGTCTACAAGCACGAGAAGGCCAAGAACCAGGCGGTGGCGGCCGAGATCGAGGACTGCCACAAGCGGCGGCAGCCGGTGCTCGTCGGCACCCGGTCGATCGAGAAGAGCGAGGCCCTGAGCGCGCTCCTCCGCCGGCGGGGCGTTCCCCACCAAGTGCTGAACGCCAAGTACCATGAGAAGGAGGCCGAGATCATCGCCCAGGCCGGCCGGTCGGGGGCCGTGACGATTGCCACCAACATGGCCGGCCGCGGAGTGGACATCATCCTCGGCGGCAGCCCGCCGGACGCGGCCGATGCCGAACGGGTGCGGTCGCTGGGCGGGTTGCACATCGTCGGCACCGAGCGGCACGAGGCCCGGCGGATCGATAACCAGCTCCGCGGCCGGGCCGGCCGCCAGGGAGACCCCGGCTCGTCGCGATTCTACGTGGCGTTGGACGATGAGTTGATGCGGCTGTTTGCCGGCGAGCGGATCGCCGGCATCATGGAGCGCCTCGGGATCGAGGACGACGTGCCGATCGAGCACGCGATGGTCACGCGCCAGATCGAGGGCGCGCAGAAGAAGGTGGAATCCTATCATTTCGACATGCGCAAGCACGTCCTCGAGTACGACGATGTGATGAACGTCCAGCGCCAGGTCATCTACGCCGAACGGCGCAAGATCCTCGAGGGCGACAGCGTCGCTGAGAACATCGTTGACTTCATCGAGACCCTCGTCGGCGATTTGGTCGACGGATTCTGCTCGACGGAGGTGCGGCCGGAGGAGTGGGACTTGTCCGGGTTGCTCGAAGAAGTCCGATTTATCTTCCCGCTTCCCCCCGAACTCTCCGAGGACGCCTTGCGCAGCCTGGATGCCGGGGAGATCCGCGAGCGGATCCTCACCGCGGCGCTCGCCGCCTACGAAGCCAAGGTCCAGACCGTGGGGCCGGAGACGATGCGCCAACTGGAGCGGCTGGTCCTGCTGCAGACCCTTGACCGGAAGTGGATCGACCATCTGTACGCGATGGACGCGCTCCGCGAGGGCATCGGGCTGCGGGCCTACGGGCAGGCGAACCCGCTCATCGAGTACCAGAAGGAGGGCTACACCCTTTTCGACCAGCTGAAGCACGACGTGCAGGAAGAGACGGTCAAGTTCCTTTATCTGGTGCAAGTCCAGACGACCGCCCCGGTCCCGGTTCAGGCCGCCCGTCCGGTGTATCGGGTCACCCCGCAGGACGGCGATGGGGCCCGCTTCCGCACCCCGGCGGCCGGCGGAGCGCCGGTACCGGCGCGGGCGGGGAAGGTGGGCCGAAACGATCCGTGCCCGTGCGGCAGCGGGAAGAAATACAAGAAGTGCCACGGCAGGGACGAGTGATCCCAGGCCACCCGATGGGATGGGGGGGTGGCGCGACCGGCCGCGCCCCGCGGCCGGGTCCACGCTCGAGCGCGGTTCCCCGCGGGAGTGTCTAGCGCGCGCCGTTTCGGTCGCGCCGACGTCCTCGCGGCCTCGAGGTCCGATCGTCCCGCGCGCCCGGCGCACCTCCTCGCGGTGCTGCTCTCCGGGGCCGGGTTCGTTCTGGCGTATCCGCTCCCCGACCTGAGCGCCGTCGCCTGGGTCACCCTCGTCCCCCTGTTCCTGGCCGCGCACCAGCGGATCCTTCGCACCGCGTTCTGGTTTGGATATCTTTGGGGGATCGTCGCCTTCGGCGGCGTCTTGTGGTGGATCGCCACGTTTGGGATGGGCGTCTGGGTGCTCTCCTCTGCGCTCGCCGCCGTCTTCCCCGCGCTGGCGATGCTGGCGATCGCGGTGGTGGAGCGGGATCACAACGGCCCGTTCGTCTTCCTCTGGATCGCGCTGGCCTGGACAGCCGTGGAGTTTCTGCGCAGCCAGGGCGCGCTGGGGTTCCCGTGGGCGCTGCTCGGTGCCTCCCAACACCGGGCGCTGCCGATGATCCAGATCGCCTCGCTGGGGGGCGTGTACGCCGTCAGCGGCGTCGTCGCGCTCACCAACGCCACCCTCTACGTGATCCTTACCCGCCGCGCCGTCGCCGTTCCCGTGGTGGGAACCTGCCTGGTGCTCGCGGGAACGCTCCTCTACGGATTCAGCGCCCTGCGCCATCCGGTTCCCGCCGTCTTCACCGCCGCCGTCGTGCAGCCCGATGTGTCCGGTCGAGGCGCACTGCGGCCCGAGCAGGTGCAGCGCGCCCTCGCCGATCTGCGGCAGCTCACGCACGACGCGGCCGGGCGGGGCGCCCGCCTCGTCGTCTGGCCCGAGACCGCGGCGCCAACCGAAATCCTCGGAAATGCGCCCACGCTGGCGGCGATCCGCTCCTGGGTCCGGCGCGATCGTGTCGCCTTGATTGCCACCAGCCTCGAAGGGGCGACCAACTCGGCGTTCGCATTCGCGCCATCGGGCGCGCTGGTGGGCCGGTACGACAAGGTGCGGTTCGTCCCGTTCGCCGAATACGGCGAGCACCCCGGGTTGGCCCACACGGTCCTCCGGACGCCGGAGGCGCGGGTCGGCGTCGCCATTTGCTTCGAGAGCATCTTTCCCGGCATCGCTCGGCGGTACGCGCAGGAGGGCGCGACGCTGCTGGCGGTGGTGAGCAACGACGCGTGGTTCGACGGGCGCGCGGCGCCGATGCAGCACGCGGCGCTGGCGCCCTTTCGAGCGGTCGAGGAAGGTCGATACCTGCTTCGGGCGGCGAACCAGGGGGTCAGCGCCATCATCGACCCGCGGGGCCGGCTCCTCGATGCGCTCCCGCTGGGCGCCCGGGGGATTCTGGCGGCGCGGGTGGCCTCCCTCTCCGCGCTCACCCCGTACGCCCGGTACGGCGATCTCGTCGGCTGGGGCGCCGTGCTCGTCACCGCCGGTCTCCTCGCACCGCGCGCGCTGGCGTTCGCCGCGGAGGGGGCGGGGGTGGCGGCGTTCTCGCGGCTCTTCACCGATTCCGCGCTACCGTTCCTCGCCCTCGTCGGCACCGCGTGGCTGGGAGGGGACCGGCGGGTGGAGGTGGGGCCGGCGGTCTTCCCGGTCCCAATCCTGGCGCTGGTGGCGGTCACGGGCCTCCTCAGCCTCGGGCGTCCTCTCCGCGACCTCGGCTTCCAGGTCCGGGGGTTTTTCCCCGCGGCCGCCGTCGGACTCGCGGGCGTCGGCGTGCTCACCGCCATCGCCCGGCACGCGTTCGCCAGCCACGGCGCGGCGCCGGCCGCGCTGCTTCCGCTCGGGAGCCAGTGGGGCGGGGCGGTCGTGCGGGCCCTCGTGGTCGGGGTGGCGCTGGAATGGTGGCTGCGCGGGTTGGTGTTCGCCGCGGCCGCCTCGTGGCGGACCTGGAGGTTCGCGGTGCTCTGGTCGGCGCTCCTCGGCCTGGCTGCCGCCTCGGTGCAGGGCGCGGAGGCGATGATCTGGGCGCTGTGCGCGGGAGGGATCTTCGGCCTGGTCCGCGCGCGCTGGACGCAAGTGCCGGCGTGCGCGGTGGCGCACGCGATGGGCATCCTCCTCCTCGGTTTTTTGTTTTCCGCGTGGTGAATGCTATAATAGGACGCTGGCCGCGCGTCGATGGGAGTCTGCCGAGGGCGGGGCGGCCGGCAGCACCTTGATGGGAGGGTGACAGGGTGACCAGTGAGGAACTCCGCCGCACGCTCGGCGCGTACCGAGAGCGCGTGGAGAGCATCGGGAGGCACCTTTGACCTACCCCGACAGCAGGCCCGTCTCGGCGATCTAGAACAGCGCATGCAGCAGCCCACGTTCTGGGAGGATCCGGAGGCGGCCCGCCGGACCTCCCGGGAAGTCGCGGCCCTTCGCTCCCGAATCGATGAGATCGACCGCCTGAAGCGGGAGGTCACCGATCTCTTGGAACTGGTCGACCTCGCGGCGGGGGAGGGGGATCGGGCCCTCGCCGAAGTCGAGGTGGAAGTGCAGAACCTCGGCGGCACGATCGACCGCCTCGAGCTGGCGACCCTCCTCGGCGGCGAGCACGATGCGAGCAACGCCATCCTCTCCATCCACGCGGGCGCGGGCGGCACCGAATCCCAAGATTGGGTGGAAATGCTCCTGCGCATGTACCTGCGCTGGGCGGAGGCGCACGGCTACCGCACGGAGGTCGTCGACATGTCCCCCGGCGAGGAAGCCGGGCTGAAGAGCGTCACCGTGGTCGTCTCGGGCCCGAGCGCCTACGGGTACTTGAAAGGCGAGCGCGGCGTGCACCGCCTGGTGCGCCTCTCCCCGTTCGACGCCGCCCACCGCCGCCACACCTCGTTCGCGCTCGCGGACGTCATCCCGGAAGTGGAGGCCGCCGAGGTCCACGTCAAAGAGGATGAGCTCCGCATCGACACGTACCGCTCCGGCGGCGCGGGCGGTCAAAACGTGAACAAAGTAGAGACGGCGGTGCGCATCACCCACCTCCCCAGCGGCATCGTGGTGCAGTGCCAGAATGAACGGTCGCAGCACGCCAACAAGCTCACGGCGATGAAGCTGCTCAAGGCCCGGCTCTACGAGCTGCAGCACGAGGAGCAGCGCCAGAAACTCTCCGCCATTCGCGGCGAGCGTCAGGACGCGGCCTGGGGAAACCAGATCCGATCGTATGTGCTGCATCCGTACACGCTGGTGAAGGACCACCGCACGGGCTTGGAGACCGGAAACACGCAGGCGGTCCTTGACGGCGGGCTCGATGCCTTCATCGGCGCCTGGTTGCGCCTGGGGCAGCCGGGTGGCGCCGCCGCGATCGTTGAGGAGCGGGGAGCGGGACCCGCGGCGAGGCCATAGGCGTGCCGCCTCCTCCGCGGCCGGGGAGGCTGTGGCTGGTCGCGGTCGGGGTGCTCGCGCTGGCGGTGGCGGTCAACCTCGGCACCCCGCTCGTCGCCGCGGCCGCGTTCAGAGGATATCTCATGGCCCTCCTGCCCTCGCGGGCGTTGGACGTTCGTCTGATGGCGTGGCCTCCGCTGGCGCTGTGGTGGGGACGCGTGGACCTGTTGACCGTGGCAGCGGACGACGTGCAGATCGGCACGCTGCAGCTGGCGCGCTTCGACGCCAGGCTGAGCGACATGCGGTTCGATCCCAAGGCGCTGCTGGTGCAGCACAGGGTGGTGATCGACTCGGTGAGGTTGGGTGTGGCCCAGGCGACGGTGTCGCAGGCCGAACTCGCGCACGCGCTGGTGCTGCAGCCGAATGTGCGGGTCGATTCGATCGTGCTGCGGCGCGACCAGGTGCTCCTCAAGGGCGCCGTGCGGGTCCTCGGGGCGGAACTCCCCGCCGATGGCGTTGGGCACCTCGTGCTCAATGGGGACACGGCGATCGACCTGGTTCTCGATCGCGTCACGGTCGCCGGCGGCGCCGTCTCCATGCCGAACGGTGGGCCGGCGCTGACGCTCAAGTCGGTGATCGCGGTCCCCCCGCTGCCGTTTGGCTTCCGGCTCACCGCCGTGCGAACCGACGACGGGAAGCTCGTGCTTGATGCCGGGACGGGCTCCTCGTAGCCCCGTGCCTTCCGGAGGGTGTGGATGATCCTGCGGCAGCTCATGGCCCGGTTCCCCCTGCTCAGCGGATGCGTCGTCGCGGGGCTCGTCGCCGCGCTGATCGTCCTCGCCCACCGCCATCAGCTTGAACAGTCCTACCGCACGGTGGAGATCACGGTCGATGGGGACGACTGGACCACCCTGGCCCGGCGCACCGGCACCGCCCCGGGCGCGCTCTACGACGCCCTGTACCGGGCGGGGGCGCGCAGCGTCACGCTGTACGCGGCGTCGCTCCGTCGCCTCGCCGATGGCGGACGGGTGACCTACATGACCGGGGCCGACGTGACGAACGTGGCGCGGACCGCCCCGATGGCGGGGCTGCTTGGGGATCTCGTGCGGGGAGACCGGATCCGCCCCGGCTCCACCTACGTCGTGGGGCCGCGCCCGTTGCTGGAACAGATCCGGATCGGCTTGTCGGTGCAGCTGCTGCCGCACATGGGGACGCCCCGGGCGACGATCCTGGACGGGAGCGCTCCGGTCCTCGAGATCGAGGGTCGGGGCCAGGAACTGGAGGAGGACTCGGTCGGTCTCCTCCCCGAGGACGCGGCCGTGATCCGCGCGCACCATCTGGCCGTCGAGGCCCGGATCAAGAATTTCCACGAGGTCGCCCCCGGCGGGCTGGAGACGTTCTTTGCCCGGTTGCGCTCCTTGGGGGAGCGCTTCACGCTGATCTTCGACGGGAACCAGGTGCTGGGGTACGACCAGCTCATCCCGGACGTCGCGGCGCAGATGAAGAGCGCCGGGTTTGCGTTCGGACAGATCGAGAGCTTCACCGCTCGGCGCAGGCAACGGGGCGATCTCGATCTCGCCCGCAGCGTGGCTCCCGATGTGATCCGGGTCTTCAGCCTGACGCCGGACGAGTTGGCCGGCCTCAGCCCCGACGACGCGCGTGACAAGTACGTGCTCGCCGCGCGGGAGCGCAACGTCCGGATCTTGTACATCAGGCCGTTCTTGGCGACCTCCGCCGGGACCAACGAGGTCCAGGCCAACCTGGACTATGTGGATTCGATCTCCAGCGAGCTCCGCCGCGCCGGGTTCCAGATGGGAAAGGCCGCACCGCTGCCGTCCGAGCCGATCCCCGCCCTCTGGTTTGCGCTGATGGCGCTGGGGACCCTGGCGGCGTGCGCGATCGCCGTCGCCGAGGCAGCGAGGCTCCTCGGCCGCCCCGTACCCGTCCCATCCCTCTACGCCGGGGTGGGCATCGGGCTCGCGCTGACCGTGGGCGTTCTTGTTGCCCACCATCTCACGCTCTGGAGCCAAGTGCTGGCGTTTCTCGCCGCGCTGGCCTTCCCCATAGTGTCGTTGATGGGGCTGCTGCCGACGGTCGGACCCGCTGCGCCGCGCGGGGGCGCCGACGGGGGTCGCGCCCGCATGAGCGGGGGGCGGGTGATCGCCGGGAGCATCGGGCGGCTTTGGGCGCTCTCGGGGGTCACCGTGCTCGGCGGTCTGATGGTTGCGGCCCTGCTCAGCCAGTGGCCGTTCATGCTGGAGATTCGGGAGTTCCTCGGCGTCAAGCTGGCGCACATCGTCCCGGTCGCGGTGCTCGGGCTGCTGCTCGTCGCCGCGGACGCCCCGCCGGGGGGGCTCTGGCCGCGCCTGCGGGCGTGGGGGCGCCAGCCGCTGCTGCTGGAGTACGGGGTCGCCATCATCGTCGTCGGGGTCGCCGCGGTGTTTGCGCTGGGGCGGACCGGGAACGCGGGGTTGCCGGTGCTGGGGTCGGTGGAGCTCCGGACCCGCGTGATCCTGGAGCACCTGGTGGTCGCGCGCCCGCGGACCAAGGAGTTTCTCATCGGCGACCCGTTCATGGTCCTGACCTTTGCGCTCGCCATGCTGGGCGCTCGCCGCTGGCTGCTCCCCGTGGCGCTGATCGGTGCGGTCGGCCAGGTGGGCCTGGTGAACTCGTTCTCGCACATCCACACGCCGCTCGTCTACATCGTGCTCCGCACCATCTACGCGCTCGCGATCGGGTCGGCCATCGGCGGGGTGCTGGTGGGCATCGTGCTGTGGAGCCGGCGGGGGCGGGCGTCCCCGGCGCATCCTGATCCCGCCGCGGGCCGGGTCGAGCGCGTCGGGTCGCCGCGTATGCGATGAGCCGGATCGTTCTCTCCGGCTACTACGGCTTCAACAATCTGGGGGACGAGGCGGTGCTGGGGGCGACCGTGGATGCTTTGCGCGCGCGCTGTCCGGGGGTCGAGATCGCCGTCCTCTCCGCCGACCCCCGGTCGACCGCGGGAGCCTACGGCGTGGAAGGGATCCCCCGGGCCCGCCCGGGGGACCTGCTGCGGAGCCTCAGGCGATGCGATCTCTGCCTCTCCGGCGGCGGGAGCCTGTTTCAGGATGTGACGAGCTGGCGGAGCCCCTGGTACTACCTGGGGGTCCTCGCCCTGGCCCAGCGATTCGGCCGCCGGACCGCCCTGTACGCGCAGGGGATCGGGCCGCTGCGAGGCCGGGCGGTTCGATCGGCGACCCGCCGCGTGTTGAACGGGGTCGACCTCATCACGCTGCGGGATCCGGCCTCGCTCGCCGCCCTCGCCGAGTTGGGCGTGGATCGCCCGCCGGTCGCGCTGGCCGCCGATCCCGCGCTGCTCCTCGAGCCCGACCCCTCCACGCACGTCGCCGCCGAGGTGACCCGATGGGGGGGCGGCACACCGTTCGGGCTGGCGGTGCGGGCGTGGGACACGGATGCGTGGCTCGCCACCGTGGCGGCCGCCGCCCGAACGGTCGCCGAGCGGCGCGGCGCGCGATGGATCTGCGTGCCGATGCACCCTCCCGGGGATGTGGCCGTGGCGGCGCGCGTCGCGGAGATGATTGGAGGCGGCGCCACCGTGGTCGAGGCGGCGCTGCGCCCCCGCGAGATGCTCGCGCTCTTCGGGCGTCTGGCGGTTGTTGTCGGGATGCGCCTGCACGCGCTGATGTTCGCGGCGATCCAGGGCGTCCCGCTGGTCTCGCTCGCCTACGACCCCAAGGTCGCCGCGTTCGCCCACGAATTGGGGGAGCCCGTCCTCGATCCGGCCACGCTAGAGGCCGGCGCGCTCGTCGAGGTGATCGAGCGGGCGGCCGACACCCTGGCCGCGGGCCGCGCCCGTCTCCTGGCGGCCGTCGCGCCGCTTCGGGCGCGCGCCGCCATCGCCCCGCAGTTGGTCGCCCGCTTGGTGTCGTGAATCGGGTCGACGTTCTTGGGGTCGGATTCGATCCCGTCGATCTCGAGGACGCGACCGCGTCGGTGGTGGACCTGGTCCGCCTACCCGGTCCCCATCTCGTCGTCACCGCCAACGTGGAATTGGTGATGCGGGCCCGCCGCGCACCGGACCTGCAGGCGCTCCTCCGCCGTGCCGCCCTCGTCGTCTCCGACGGCGTGGGGGTGGTCTGGGGAGCCCGTCAATTAGGGCGGCGCCTCCCGGGACGTGTGCCGGGGATCGACCTGGCCGATCGGCTGTGCGGCGAGGCGGCGCGGCGCGGGTGGCGGATCTTTCTCCTCGGCGGCGCTCCGGGGGTGGCCATGGCGGCGGCCGCACGTCTGCGGGCCCAGCACCCCGGGATCCTGGTTGTCGGCTCGGCCCCCGGCTATTTTTCCCCCGGGGACGAGGCGGCGGTACTGGCGGCCATTCGCGGCGCCGCGCCGACGCTCTTGCTGGCCGGCCTCGGCAGCCCTTGGCAGGAACACTGGCTTGACCGCCACCTCGACGCCCTCGGCGTCCCCGTGGCGATCGGCGTGGGGGGCACGCTCGACGTGTGGGCGGGCCGGGTCCGCCGGGCGCCGCGAACGGTGCAGCGCCTGGGACTGGAATGGTGCTACCGGCTGATTCGCCAACCCGGCCGCGCACGCCGTCAAATCGCGATCCCGCGGTTTGTCTGGGCCGTTTGGCAGGAGCGCCGCCGTGCCGGCCGATGTTGAGCGGAGGTGTGGGGGGAGGAGTTCTGAAACGGGCCATGGAATAGGGCCGGACACCCGGCCGGGTTCTCGGCAGCAGGGCTAGGAGCAGAGACGGCATGGGGGAGTTCCTCAAGGTCTCAGCCGACTCAAAGCCGAAGGCCGTCGCCGGGGCCCTGGCGGCCGTGTTGCGGGAGAAAGGGTCGGTGGAGATCCAGGCGATCGGGGCCGGAGCGGTGAATCAGGCCGTGAAGGCGATCGCGATCAGCCGGGGGTTTGTGGCTCCGAACGGCATCGATCTCATCGCCATACCCGCGTTCACCAAGGTCGTGATCGACGGGGAAGAACGCACGGCGATCCGGTTTATGGTGCAGGCCCGCTGAAGATCTTCTGCGGCACAGCCAACCGAGCGCTCGGCCAGGAGGTGGCCTCAGAGCTCGAATTGCCGCTGGGACGCGTCACCATCCAGCGATTCGAGGACGGGGAGATCTACGCGCGCTTCGAGGAGAGCGTCCGCGGCGAGGACACCTTCGTGATTCAGCCCACCTGCCCCCCCGTCAACGAGAACCTGATGGAGCTGCTGGTGATGGTCGACGCCCTCCGCCGGGCCTCGGCCGGGCGGATCACGGCGGTCATCCCGTACTACGGATACGCGCGCCAGGATAAGAAGCACGCACCCCGGGAGCCCATCACGGGGCGGCTCGTGGCCGATCTCCTCCAGAGCGCGGGGGTGCACCGGATCCTCGCGCTCGACCTGGACGCCGATCAGATCGAGGGGTTCTTCAATATCCCGGTGGACCATTTGCGGGCGCTGCCGTTGTTTGCGGAGTACCTTCAACACCAGCCCATCGACCCGGCGGTGGTGGTCGCGCCGGATGACGGTGCCGTCAAGATCGCCTACCGCCTCGCCGAGCGGTTGCGGCTGCCGCTGGCGGTGGTGTTCCAGCGCCGGCCGGCCCCCGACGTGAAGCAGACGGTCCAGGTGGTCGGCGAGGTCGAGGGCCGCATCCCGATTCTGATCGACCGGATCGTGTCGACGGGGGGCACCATCGCCAGCGCCCTCGATGCCCTGACCCGGCACGGGGCGCGTCCCGAGGCGTACGTGTGCGCGACCCACGCCGTGCTCGTCGGGTCCGTCGCGGAGACGCTGGCCCGAGAGGACGTCCGGGAGTTCGCGTTTACCAACAGCATCCCGCTGGCGCCCGAGGTCGCGGGCGACCGGATCCGGATCCTCTCCGCCGCACCGCTGCTGGCCCGCGCAATGCGGAACATCAATCTCAACCAGTCGGTGAGCACCCTCTTCAACTAGCGGCGCATCCTCCCGGGGGCGGCCCGCCGGCGCGGTTTGCAGGCGCGCGAGGCCGTGTGTTACCCTGGCATCATGGCGGTTCGAACCCGGTACGCCCCGAGCCCGACAGGGTCTCTCCACGTCGGCGGCGCCTGGATGGCGTTCTTCAACTGGTTGTTCGCCCGCCACGCCCGGGGGCAGTTTGTGATCCGAGTCGAGGACACCGATCGGAGCCGGTCCACCGAGGAGTACGAGGCCGCGATCATCGAGGATCTGCGCTGGCTCGGCCTCGACTGGGATGAGGGCCCAGACGTCGGCGGCCCCGCCGGTCCGTACCGACAGACGGAGCGGGCCGCGCTCTACCGGGAGCACGCGGAGGCCCTCCTCGCCAAGGGCGCGGCCTACCCGTGCTACTGTACGCGTGAGGAGCTCGAGGCGGATCGGGAGCTCGCCGTCGCGGCGCACCGCCCGTACCGCTACGCCGGCCGGTGCCGAAGATTGTCTCCGGCGGAGCGCCGGCAGCGCGAAACCGAGGGGCGGGTGTCGACGCTCCGGTTCCGTATTCCCGACGGACACCCGCCGATCATCGTCCAGGACCTCGTGCTCGGCCGCGTCGAGTTCGACCCCGCCGATCTCGACGACTTCATCATCCAGCGCTCCGACGGCACCCCACTGTACAACTTCGCCAACGTCGTGGACGATCAGGGGATGCGGATCACCGACATCGTGCGCGGTTCCGAGCACCTCTCGAACACGCCGCGCCAGTTCCTCATGTACGAGGCGTACGATTGGCAGGCGCCACGCGTCGCCCACCTGCCGGTCCTGCTGGGGGCCGACCGGAAGAAGCTCAGCAAACGCCACGGCGACACCTCGGTCCGCGACTACGCCGCGCAGGGCTATCTTCCGGAGGCGCTGGTGAACTTCTTTGCGCTGATGGGCTGGTACCCGGAGGACGGTCGCGAGCTGTTCACCCCTCGCGAGCTGGTCGAACGGTTCCGGATCGAGGAGATGGGGAAGAGCGGGGCGATCTTCGACATCCAAAAGCTGAACTGGATGAACGGCGTCTACATGCAGGCGGCACTGCGGGAGGCCCCGGACCGGGTGATCGATCTGGTGATCGCCTGCCTCAGGGACGACCGTCTCCTCGACGGAGAGGTCAGCGCCGCGACCCGGGCGTACGTGGGTCGCGTGGTCGGGATCATGGGCGAGCGCCTCCGGTTGCCGAGGGACGTTGTGGCCTACGGGGACTTCTTCTTTCGGGACGTGGCCTACGACCCCGAAGCCGTCTCAAAGCATCTCGGCGCGCCCGGAGTCGCGGATCTGCTCCGGCGGGCCCGCGAGACCTTCGCCACGCTCGACCCGTGGAATCACTCGACGATCGAGGCGGCGGTGCGCGGGGTGGCCGAGCGCCTGGGGATTCAGGCGAAGGCGGTGATCCATCCACT
The DNA here is from genome assembly GCA_035279545.1 of bacterium. Taxonomy (GTDB): domain Bacteria; phylum Sysuimicrobiota; class Sysuimicrobiia; order Sysuimicrobiales; family Segetimicrobiaceae; genus Segetimicrobium. Next base: position 12,213 of record DATEHM010000211.1, read on the forward strand.
GCGGGTCGCGCTGACCGGAAAGACCGTTGGGCCGGGGTTGTTTGAACTGATCGAAGTGCTAGGGAAGCAGCGGGTCCAGGAGCGTCTGGAACGGGCGGTCGGGCTCGTCGGGGCGCCGGACCCTCCCACTCCCGGGCGGTGAGGGCGGGACCGATCCACGCCTACTCATCGACGGAAGGAATCGACCGCCCCGATCCGGACGCGAGCCACTCCAGGTGGCCGCACGTAAAGCATAGCCAAGCATCGGGATCGCGGTCCTCATAGAGGAACATCGGGTGCATCTCTCCGCGGCACTTCGGGCACGGGAGGGTGGCATCACGCACCCCGTCGGGCGTCGGCGCTTCCGCCATCACATCCTCCTGGCCTGACCATCCCGCATCGTCGAAGCGCGGGACGGCTTCATGGTATCACACAGCATGCACCCGCTCCACGGGCCTGCCGCCTGCGTTCGCGTTGACACTGGTCTTTGGGCCTCAGTATAATGAGGACGCCCAACCGCCGCTGGGGGATCGTCTAGCGGTAGGACGACGGGCTCTGGACCCGTTAGCGGGGGTTCGAATCCTCCTCCCCCAGCCATGCACCCCGCTACACCCGACTGCACGATGCTGCGCTTGACCGCAATTTGCAAGGGATTCCGGCCAACGGCTGGCCGTACCGGAGTGCGCGCTGTTACACCCCGCAGAGGGTCTTACAAGTGCAATTTAAATGCACCCCCACTGCACTTGTTTGGGACAGCAGGCTGCGATTAGCGGGGGTTTTTCCTGTAACGTGGTTAGGTCTAGGACGCGATACTAGAGCGGAACGGCTTGCAGCACGTAGTGGCCGGGAGGAAGGATTCGAACCCACCCGCACACTCGCTGATTCTCTGTGTTTTATAAGGTGTGCTGAGCGCACGGACCGAAATTTGTCACGCCAGCGTCACGCCGTCGGCTCGAGCGCGTAGCACGATTAGACAGCTGACCGCCGTGAAATCCTTGCGCTTGGGGAGGATCCCACGCATCTGCGCGCGCAGCGCGCGCTATCCCACACCACGGCCGGCGCCGCGCCTTCTCCGGAGATATTCCGGGAATTGCGGTACCTGTGCCTGAACCACTATCCTCCCCTATGGCCACGGTGCTCAAGTAACTCTACGCGCCCATCGAGAGATTTGCACGGCTGCATCCGAACAGAAGGCTTGATCCCGAATCCGGCGTGAAAGTGGTCAGAACTTGAGCTTGTGGATTTTGCGGAGCGCGTGCTCGATGACGTCTCGCTCGGGCATCAACGACGGGAGTCTCAATGTGGGCACGTTGTTGGGGTGGACAAATTCGCCGGGGAG
>DATEHM010000212.1:0-7485 GCA_035279545.1 bacterium
CGGCACCGGCCCCCGCCCCGCCGCCGGTGGCGAACCGGGGGGCCTCCGAGGATCCGTCCCCCTCGCCCCCTCAACGTCCGTTCGCCCAGATTCGGGAGGGCGACCTGGTGGGAACCGACGAGGCCGGGCATCAGCGGTGGCGGGTGGTCGCCGACGACGTCACGGTCGTGCAAGACAAGCAGCTGGTGCTCTTGAAGCACGTGCGGGCGACGTTCTACCAGCGGGACGGCACCATCGCGGTGACCGGACAGGCCGGCCGGTACGACACCCGCACCCGGGAGATCGAGATCAGCGGCGACGTCCACGGCGAAAGCAGCAGCGGCCGCCAGCTCTTCGCCGATCGCGTGCACTGGGTGCCCACGTCCGAGACGATCACCGGCACCGGCCACATCCGGCTCGTGGAAGACCGCGTCGTGATGTACGCGGATCGAATGATCAGCAACGTGACGCTGGGCCAGACTCAGTTCTTCGGCCACGTGCACGCCTCCGACCGGTAGACACTGGGGATGCGGCGCTCGCCTCCGGCCACGGCGATCCTAACCGCACTCGCGGTGGGAATCTTGGGGGGCGCGCCGCACCCCGCCGTCGCCGCCCCCGCGCCCGCCATCTCCCCGATCGAGGTCAGCGGAGCCACCCGGGCGGAGTACGACGATGTGGCGCAGGAGTGGGTCTTTCGCGGTTCGCGGGTCGTGGTCGTCCGCGGGACGCTGCGGGTCGCCGCCCCGCTGATCCGCTACAACGCCGCGGCGCACCTCCTCGAGGTGGCGGCGCGGGGCACGGTGACGACGCCGTCGCTCCAAGTCGCCGCGGACCGGATGACGGCATCGCTCGCCACCCGGCACGTCACCGCCGCGGGCGACGTCGCGGGCCGATTTGCGGACGGGGGGTCCGGGGGAGCGCCGGCGGCCGATTGGACGACCTTCTCCGCGGATGCGGTCGAGCTCGACGACCGCCCGGATGCGCGCCAGATCGTCGCGACGGGACGCGTGGTCGTGGTCCGGCGGGACCAGGAGCTCAGGGGCGATCGGGTGGCCTACAACCGAACCGCCCAGCAGGGATCAATCGACGGGCACGCGGAGGTGATCCGGGGCACCAGCCGGCTGTTCGCCGATCACGTGCGGACGGATCAGGCCCGCGGGACCGCCCAGGCGGACGACCATGTGGTGCTGGAGCAGGAGGACATGCGCGGGGTGGCCGATCACGCCACCTACGCTCGGGACACCCGGACGACCGTCCTCCTTGGCCACGTCACGGTGACCCGGGGGCGCGACGTCCTCACCGCCGATCGGGCGACCGTCCACCTCGATCACCACACCGCGGTCGCCGAGGGCGAACCCGCGAGGATCGTGGTCCACGCCGCCAGCCCCGAGGAGCCCGCCCCGTGAGCCGGGTCGTGCGGATCGCGCCTCCACGCGGGGTGCTGCGCGCCGAAGGGCTCGTCAAGCAGTACGGGGCGCGGAAGGTCGTCAACGAGGTCTCGCTCGAGGTGGGTGCCCGGGAGATCGTCGGCCTGCTCGGCCACAACGGCGCCGGGAAAACGACCACGTTCTACATGATCGTCGGGTTGGTGCGGCCGGATGCCGGCGATGTGTGGATCGGCAGCCGCCGCGTGACCGACGACCCGGTGGACGTGCGCGTCCACGCCGGGTTGGGGTATCTGGCCCAGGAAGCCTCGGTCTTTCGCCGGCTCACCGTGGAGGAGAACATTCTGCTCGTGCTGGAGCGGGCCAAGCTCCCGGCCGAGGTCCAGCACCAGCGGACCGACCGGCTGCTCGACGAGTTCAAACTCACCGGGGTGCGGCGCCAGCCGGCCTGGACGCTATCGGGGGGCGAGCGCCGGCGCGTCGAGATCGCCCGGGCGCTCGCGCTCGAGCCCGCGTTTCTGCTGCTGGACGAGCCCTTCACCGGGATCGACCCGCGCTCGGTGCAGGAGCTGCAGCAGACGGTCCGCTACCTGCGGGAGCGCGGGCTGGGGGTGGTGATCACCGACCACAACGTCCGGGACACGCTGGCGATCACCGACCGGGTCGAGATCATCCACGAGGGGCGCATCCTCCTGAGCGGCAAGCCGCGGGAGCTGCTGGCGAACCCGGAGGCGCGCCGCCTCTACCTGGGCGAGGGGTTCCGGCTGTGACGCTGGCCTGGGCGGAGCGCCGCCGCGCGCGTCCGTCCCTGACGCTGTCCCTGCTCGACCGCCTCCTGGCCACGGAGATCGGGCTGTCCTTTGGGTTTGGGCTGGCGTTCTTCACCACGCTCCTGGTGATGAATCACATCTTCTACCTGGCGCGCCTCGCGATCAACCAGGGTCTGCCGTTCGGGACGGCGCTGGAGTTGTTCGCCTACAAGGTGCCGTATCTGGTGGCCTTCAGCGCCCCGATGGGGGTGCTGCTCGCCACGGTGCTGGGGATCGGGCGGCTGACCGACAACCACGAGATCGCGGCGCTGCGGGTATGCGGGACCAGCCTGTACCGCATCGCCGCCACCGTCGTCGCCCTGGGCTGCGTCGCCGCGGCCGGCAACCTCGTGTTCTCCGAGGGGGTCGTCAGCGTCGCCAACGACCGGTACCGACAGGTCCTCAACGACTTCACCTCCAAGGCGCCGGACCTGCAGCCGGTCCCCAACATCTTCTTCCAGGGGCCGAGCCCCGAGGGGGACGCGCTCTACCACGCGCAGCGCTACAACCCCGGGACGCAGACGTTGGAGGGGGTGACCGTCGTCTACATCAAGAAGGATCAGGCCCTCCGCATCATCCGGGCGCGCGCCGCGACCTACCGGCAGGGAGGGTCCTGGACGTTCCACGACGGGACGATCTTCGTGTTCGGGGAGGACGTGATCACGACGAAGTTCGGGGCGATGGACCTGAACGTGCCGCGGTCCCCTCAGGACCTCACCCTCCCCCCCAAGGACCCTTCGGACATGAGCCTGCGGGAGCTGTCGGCGCAGGCCGCGGCGGCCCGGCGCCGCGGCGGGGACCCCCGGTCGCTCGCCACCGAGTTCCAGAATCGGCTGGCCGGGATCGCCAGCAGCATCGTCTTCGCGCTCGTGGCGCTCCCCCTCAGCCTGCGGCCCCACCGGTCCGGCCCCAGCATCGGCATGGGGCTGAGCATCCTGGTCCTGTTCGCCTACTACGCCGTCGCCATCCCCGCCCAGCTCGCCTCCGAGGGGCGGGTGCTCGCCCCCGCGCTCGGCGCGTGGCTCCCCAACGCGGTGGTGGGGATCTTGGGCGCGGTGCTGCTCATTCGGGCGGCCCGATGAACGCGGCCGTCATCCTCATCCCCACGCTCATCCTGGTGAGCGGGCTGGTCGCGTTTGTCGGCAACCTGGTCGGGCGCGGCATCGGGCGCCGGCGGCTGGTGGTGCTGGGGTTGCGCCCGCGCTACACCGCGCGGCTGATCACGGTCATCACCGGGATGCTGATCACCGTCGTCACGCTGGCGGTCGTGCTCCTGGTCAGCAACGACGCCCGGCAGGCGCTGTTTCACCTGCAGGAGATCCGCCAGCAGATCGCGCAGCAGGAGGGGCAGCTGCGGGCGCTGCAGGTGCGGGACATCGTCTACCTGCACGACCAGGAGGTCCTCCGCACGGTGATCGACGGACGCGAGGATCCCACCGTCGTGCACAACCGGGTGCAGGCGTTCTTCGATCTGGGGACGCAGGCCGCCCGGCAGCGGGGGGCGGCACCGGACACGAAGGGGGCGATCGTGCAGATGTCCCCTTCGGGACTGACCGCCAATGACGTGGCCCAGGACATCGTCGAGCGTCACCAGCCCATGGTCGTGCGCATGATCGCGACCCAAAACTCCGTCCGTGGGGAGCCCGTCCAGGCGACCGTCATCGGGTTCCCCAATACCCTGGTGTTCCGGGGGGACGAGACGATCGCCACCAAGCGGCTCGACGGAGCGGGGTCTCGAAAGCAGATCGAGACCGGCCTGCTGGAACTCTCCGCGCAGGTCGCCGCCACCGCAAAGCAGCGGGGCGTCATCTCGCCGCCGTTCGCGCTGGCCACCAGCCCCCCGGACATCCGGCTCGATCCGGCGGTGCTGCTGACGACGCTCGATCGCGTGCAGGCCAGCCGGGCCCCGGTGGACGTCAGCGTGGTCACGCTGGCCGACACCTATACGATCGGCCCGGTCACGCTGACGTTCAGGTGAAGGTCCTGGCGGTCGATCCCGGTCGCGAGAAGAGCGGGGTGGCGGTGTGCGGTCCGGATGGGGTGGCGGCCCGAAAGGTGGTCGCCCTCGCCGACCTGATCGACCTGGTGAGGCGGTGGGCGGCGGCGTACCAGGTCGATGTTGTCCTCGTCGGGGATCAGACGGGATCCAAACACGTGTTCGATATGCTGGCCGGCCTTTCGGTCCCCGTCAGGCCGGTAGCGGAGCGATGGAGCACATTTCTGGCCAGGGGACGGTATTTCCGGGACCATCCCCCCCGGGGATGGCGGCGGTTCATCCCGCTCGGCCTTCAGGTTCCTCCGGAGCCCTATGATGACTACGCCGCCGTGGTCCTCGCGGAAGGCTATCTGCAAAAAGGCTTGACACTTCCGGGAAAAGACGGGTAAAATGACTGCGTGCTGGGCAAGAGAGCATACGCGAGCAAGCCATCGTAAGGTCAAGCATTCCGAAGAACGGGCGGGAAAATCAGATCAGCGCCCGATCGATTCGCCAAGGTCGTTCTGGGTATCATCTGTAGGGACGGCTTCTCGTCGGCACCTCTCAGTGAAGATAGAGCGAAAGCGTTCCACCCTTTAACGTTCGGCTTAGTGTTTACCGCTCCGACGGCCCAAACGGCCGTAGTTCGGGAGCTCGCCCGGAAAGGAGGGGAGGCAGGACAGGGTGAGGCCCGGGGGAGGGGTATCACGCGGGCGTAGGACGGGGATCGCCGGAGGCAGAGAAAACACGGACACTCGCGTCGTCGGCCCCCAGAATGCGCCCGACATCACACACACGCAAGGGGGAATTGACAACATGAGACAGTTCGCGATGGCAGTCGCGGCCGTACTCGTGTTTGCCGTGGTTTCCCCCGCCTTTGCGCAGCCGTTTGCGGACACGCCCACCACTCACTGGGCGTACGACGCGATCGCTGAGCTGGCGGCGAAGGGCCTGATCGAGGGCTACCCCGATGGGACCTTCAAGGGCGACCGGGCGATGACACGGTACGAGATGGCGATGGTGGTGGCGCGGTTGCTGGCCAGGATCGAGAGCATTCAGATCCCGGCCCCCACGCCGCCTCAGAAGCCGGAAGTGACCAAGGCGGATATCGACAACATCCTCAAATTGGTGAACGAGTTCCGGGCCGAACTGGCCGCGAAGAACGTCCGGTTGACGGCGGTCGAGGAAGAGCTGAACGCGATCAAGGCCAGACTCGACAACGTCCGGGTCACCGGCGGCGTGCGGTTCCGGGAAGACCTGAACCAGCTCGAGGCGGGCAAGACCGCCACGGGCATCAACGGTAACCCCAACACCGGGACCTCCCCGGCGTCGAACAGCCAGCGGGGGAACCGGCCACGGTACGAGTTCAAGCTCGGGTTCGACGGCAGCGTCGCGCCCGACCTCCACTTCATCACGGCGCTGGAGAGCACGGGCGGCTACAACTTCTTCAACAGCTCCGCCTCCTTCCTCGGCGGGGCGGGCAACGGGTCGTTCGGCAGCGTCGACAGCGCGTTTCTCGATTGGAAGCCCGCGTGGGCCGGCGGGACCACCGAAATCTGGTTCGGCCGGTTCGGGTGCGACACCCCCTCCGGCGGCGGGTGCTACCCCGTGCAGTTCGGCCCCTTCGGGCTGCTCCTGAACGACACGAGTGACACCTGGGGCGACTCCACCGGCGAGTCGGCGACGGCGATCATGGACGGCCTGCGCATCGCGTTCCATCTGGCCAGCATGGCGGACCTGCAGATCCAGGGCGTCTACGCCCGGGTCATCGGCAATACCGGCTCGATCAGCTACGGCAGCGGCGAGGACATGTACGGCCTCGACGCGAACGTCCAGCTGTTCCCCGGTTTCCGGCTCGGCGCAGACTACGTCGCGAACAGCATCGGCAACTTCGGCTCGAGCGCATTCAGCCAGCCGGCCGGTGCGCCGAACATCTTCTACCACGTCTATGGTCCGGGGAACGGCTCGCTCAACCCGGCCACGCCACGCTGCCTCACGGTCGCGGGCGGCATTACCTGCCCGGCGCAGGGCAACGGCTGGGGCGCCTACGTGCAGTGGGACGCCTTCCCTGGGATCCACCTCGACGTCGAGGCGGCCCAGTGGTCTGACAGCACGGCGGGCGGCGGGACGGACAACGGCTACAACGCGGTCGCGACCTGGAACCTGAACGAGCTCTTCGGGATTCTCCCGGGGCACAAGTTCATCGTGACCACCGGCTACAACTATTACGGCACAAACTTCTACACGCCGTACGGTGCGGCCGAGTCGGACATCTTCGGCTGGGACGCGCTCTACCCGGGGAACGGCCAGGGCTTCACGGCGACGGTCAGCTACCAGATCCTGGCGCCGTTGACCGTGTACCTGGACTTCCTGACGGGCAACAGCGTCTCCAACAGCCAGCCGTTCCAGGAGTGGGAGGGCGGCATCGCCTACTCGTTCTCCGCGAATGCGAAGATCACGCTCAAGTATCGTGATCTGACCATGAACGGCATCGACCAGCAGAACGTCTACCGGGCGCAGATCGACTACAGCTTCTAGCCGCTGCGGCGTTCGCCACATCGAAGGAGCGGCCCCCCGGAACCCGGGGGGCCGCTCCGCTTTCGTGCGCCTTCGGGGGTGCGCTGCTTCCCGATCTGGTCCGGAGTTTGGCGGGGCGGTCAGGGAGTGCTGGCGGGGGTGATGCCCCGGGCCGTCTTCACGATCTCCCACTGCCGGCCCGTGAACCTGACGGTGTCGCCCAGCCCGACGGAATTCCAGAAGTCCTGCGGGACATCGTACGCCTCGCCGTTGACCGCGATCACGAAGGAGCCGCTGTCCTGGCCGTTTCGAAATTTCTGCGTCACCGGCCCGTAGACGTATCCTTGGCCGCACCCTACGGTGTAATCGGCGGCAAACAGCGAGAGCACCAGAACGAACATGAGCACCTGAATGGTCCGGATCCGCATCCGCGCACACCTCCTGGGGTCGCGACCTAAGTATATCCGCGATCGTGGCCGCCGCGCAACCGGCGTCGCGTTGACACCATTTCCCGCCCATGCTAGCCTGGGTCGAGGTTGACCGCCTACCCCCCCAAGGAGCAGGGCCACCGTGGAGCCCCGGGACCGGCTGATCGTTGCCCTCGATGCGTGCTCGCTCGGCGAGGCCAAGGCGCTCGCGGAGCGTCTCCGCGGGACGGTCCGCTGGTTCAAGATCGGCTCCGAGTTGTTCACCGCCGCCGGCCCGGCGGCGGTGCAGTCGCTCCTTCCGCACGGCCGGATCTTTCTGGATCTCAAGTTCCATGACATCCCCGCGCAGGTCGCGGGAGCCGTGGCCGCGGCCACCCGTCTGGGGGTCGATC
>DATEHM010000213.1:0-2642 GCA_035279545.1 bacterium
TCGATGGGGCTGGCGCCACTTGCCTTCGCTCTCGCGGGCGGCGTCTACGTGCTCATCGGTCTTGCGTACACGGAACTGGCGAGCTCGTTTCCGGTCGCTGGGGGCGGCCAGTATTACACGGCTCGGGTATGGGGGATTTCCTGGGGTTTGTCGCGGGGGCAGCGCTCCTCCTTGACTATACGATAGACATCGCGCTGTTCGCAACAGCCTCGGCAGGTTATTTCAACTTCTTCATACCGGCCACCGAGTGTGGGGTTGAAACCGAGGTCATCTTGGAAGATGGGGAAGAGGTTGTCTCTGTGTACTGCATTAAACACAAGGGGGTGGATGCCCACATACGTCCCGTTTACATGAGGGGCGTCCCCTCAGCGGCAACCAAAGCCGAGCCGGAGGTTGCCCTTAATCAACGCTGCTAGATTAGGATGGACAAGCCGGTGACCTACGCAATTTAACGTTGGTAGCGAGGGGTCGCCTTGCTGCACCTCTGCCCGTTTACGTGATAAGCCGGGGATACAGCCGGGTGGCGATGCGGTCAATACCGCCACGAAAGCAACCAGCACGGCGAAGTCCGCGCCGAGACCGAGCGTACTCGTGTCGCCCTGGACCATCAGCGCCCGCAACCCGTCCACTTCGTAGGTCAGCGGGTTCACAGAGGCGATCGACTTGAGCCACGCTGGCATCAGCACGATCGGATAGATCGCGTTGCTCGCAAAGAACAACGGCATCGTCATCACCTGACCCAGGCGCGCCGCACACACTCCAGCCGTCACGGATGATGGACGCGTAGTAATGGATCCAGCGATGGTCACGGGATTCATCGATAAGCTCCACTAAGGCTTCGTAAATAAAGGTGTCAATCAATTCGGCTGCTGGGTGCTCGGTCGGATCACATAGTTCCAGTCGCCATGGAACTTCTCGTACGTTACGTTGACGCGTTTCATCTCTTCGTCGCTCACCGTGCGCCCCGATGGATACTTCCGGCGATCCAAGCGGCACGTGACCCGCAGCCCTTTCGCCGTGGTCGTCTTGGCGATGAGATTGACGATCGTCTCGTAATCCCGCAAGGGCTCGCCGCGCCAATTGGACGAGATGAACGAACAGAGCCGGTGTTCGATCTTGTTCCACTTGCTGGTGCCGGGCGGAAAATGACAGACCGCAATGCACAGCCTGGTGGCATCGGCGAACTTCTGCAACTCCCCTTTCCATAGGCGCAATCGCGCCCCGTTGCTTCCTCCGGCGTCCGCCGTGATCAGAATCCGCGTGGCCGTCGGATAGAGCCGGCGCCCTTCCGCGCGCCACCACCCCCGAATGGACGCCACGGCAAAGGCGCCGGTGTCGTGATCGGTGCCCACGTTGACGAACCCGGCGTTGCGCCCGATGTCGTAAATGCCATAGGGATACGCGCGCGGCACGTCGGGCCCGGGGAAATCGTGGGTCTGCACGTGGACGGGGTGCTGGGCGGGCCGCCAGCGTCGGCCGGCATTGTGGTAGCGGCCGATGAGCTCTTTCTTCTTGGTATCGACGGAGATCACCGGCCAGCCGCGCGCCAAATACTTCTTCACCGCGCCGTTGATGTACCGAAACTGCGCGTCCCGGTCCGGATGGTCGGTGCCTTCCTCGGTCTTCCGCGTGCCCTGCAGACTGTAGTCCAGATCGTGGAGCAACTGCGCGACTTTCATGTGGCTCACGGGGTGGTGGCGACTGAGCTCGGCGGCGAGGGTGCGCGTACTCTTGGAGGTCCACCGCAACGGCGATTCCGGATCGCCCCGCGTGTCTCCCTCGATCAGCGCCTCCAAGGCTGGCAGCAGACGGGGATCCGAGACGGTGATGGCCTTCCGACCCGCGCCGGGCCGCCGAATCCGCCCGAGTTCGAGCCCGCCCTTGGAGCGGATTTCCCGAATCCCCTTGGCGATCGCCTTCCGCGACAAGCCACTCGCGCGATGGGCCAGCGACACGCCGCCGTACCCTACGCTCAACGCTTCGTTAGCGACCGTGAGACGACGCGTCCGTTCGTCCAGATGGGGCCACACCGCCCGAAACTTCCGCCGGAGCGCGGACAGGATGCTCACACCATGCAGTATACGACACTATGTTCGATGATACCTTTATTTATTTACTTGGCCTAACTATTTATATGACTAATGATACAAGAGACCGTGGGCAGGTGTCAACGTCCCGAAAGAGCCGCGGATGCGTTTGGTCAAATAGTGAAGGGGCCGCGCCAGGTGCTTTAGGAAGAACCCGTTAAGAAGATGCCATGGGGTGATCGGCCGGTCCGGAACGTGGTCAGGATCTGCAGGGTACGCGCATCGACCACCGTGGCCATGTTCGCGTACCGCCCGGACACCCAGAGGTGCTGTTCGTCGGGGCTCAGCATGGGCATGTCGGGGCCTCCGGGTACTCGGAACTTCTCTACGACCCGTTGCGCGGCCACGTCGAAGACGCTCATCGTGTCCTCCCCCCGGTTCGTCACGAAGATGCGCGAGCCGTCCCGGGTCATGACCATCTCGTGCGCATCCTTCCCACTATACATTCGCTTCGTTAGTCTCCATTCGCCGATCGCGAAGGCACTGATGGTCCCTCGAGCGCCACTTGCGACAAAAGCAAACCGGCCATCATGCGAGACTGCGATCCCAGCCGGG
>DATEHM010000214.1:0-11527 GCA_035279545.1 bacterium
CATCGCGGGCCACCGCGGCGAGCGTCCCCTCGGCGATCACCTCGCCATTGTGCATCACCGAGACCCGGCCGGCCAGTCGGCGCAGCGTGGTCATTTCATGGCTGACGACGAGGAAGGCGACACCCCGGCGCCGATTCATATCCAGGATCGCCTCAACCATCCGGTCCTTGATCGCCGGATGGACCCCCGCGAACGGCTCGTCGAGGAGACACAACCGCAGCGGCTGCTGGATGAGGCCGCGCGCCAGCTGCAGCAGCATCGCCTGCCCCCCGGACAGGACCTGCGCGTCCGCGTGAGCGAGGCGTTCCAGCCCCACGAACCGGAGGGACTGCCAGGCCTCCTCGAATCCAGTGGCCCACGGGACGTGCCGGTGATCGGCGCAGGCCGGAAGGAGCAGATTGTCGAGCACCGTCATGTGCCGGAAGACGCGCGGCAGCTGGAACGTCCGCGCCACCCCCAGTGAGGCGACCCGATCGGGCGAGAACCCCTGAATCGGCTGGCCATCGAGGAGGATCTCGCCGGCATCTGGCGTCAGTTGGCCGCCGACGAGGTTCAACAAGGTGGTCTTGCCGGACCCGTTCGGGCCGATCAGCCCGCAGATCTCGCCGGGGCCGAGGGCGGTGCTGACGCCCCGGACCGCCGCAACGCCGCCGAAGGCCTTTCCGAGGTTTCGCAGGGTGAGCAACGGGGCCGCCACGCCGGAGAGTTCGCCGGGGCCCCCGCCTCGCCCTGGGCCGGCGCGGCGGCCTGAGGGACCGAGCCCGGCCCCGGAACGCCCGCCCTTCTCGAGGGCATCACTTATATGGTACGAAGCTGACGGGAAGATGTCTTTTCGCGTACACCGTGGTCAACGGCCGACCCGGCTGATCACCCGATCCACCGCGCAGGTCAGCTTCAACAGGGCCATCCGGACATACATGCCGGCCTCTGTCTGGTCGAAGATGATCACCCGGGGATCCGCCTCCACCGACGTCGGCAGCTCGCTATAGGGACCTTCGACCCGCGGCAGGGGGTGCATGACGATCGCGGTGGCAGGAAGGTGGGCGAGGACGTCCGCGGTGACGCAGAACGTGTTCCGGATGCGCTCGTAGGCGTCCCGCTCTTCTTCCGCGAACCGCTCCTTCTGAATCCGGGTGACGTAGAGGACATCGGCCTCGCGGACGCCTTCCCGCAGATCCTCCGTCTGGACGAACGGCACCTTGTGGCGGCGCAGGTACGCCAGGAGATCGTCCTTCATCTGCACCGGCCGGGGGGCGATCAACCGGAAGGAGACGCCCCGGTATTTTGCCAGGAGGTAGCACAGCGATCGCGCGGTCCGGCCGTTCAGGAGATCGCCGGCCGCCGCCACGGTCACCCCTTCCAACGTGCCGCGGGAGCGCCAGATCGTATAGGCGTCGAGCAGGGCCTGGGTCGGGTGCTGGCCCGGGCCGTCCCCGGCGTTGAAGACCGGGATCGGCCGCCCGCTCCGGGGATCGGCGGCCGCGGCGGCCGCCCGCTCCGCCGCCCCCTCCTGATAGTGGCGGATCACGATCGCGGCGGGTCGGTACCGCGAAACCACCCGAATCGTATCCTCGATCGACTCTCCCTTGGCGGCGGAGGAGAACTCCCGCGCCGCTTCCGAGGACAAGACCCGCCCGCCGAGGTGGTAGGTGGCGAACTCAAAGGAAAGGCGGGTGCGGGTGCTGGGCTCGTAGAAGAGCGTGAGGACGATCTTGCCCTTGAGGAGATTACTCCCCCCGCTGTTGGTGATCTCCTCGGCGAGGCGGGCCTCCCGGAAGATGCGGTCCAACGACGCGGGATCAAACTGCTGGGCGCGAAGAACGTGAGGCCAGCCGGTCCACAGATGGAGGATTGCGGGCGCGGCCATACGGGCACATCTCTTCGCGCTGGGGCGTGGCCAGCCCTGCCGATGCGACGAGAGGTCGATGTCGTTAGGGAGAATCTCTCCCGCTTGAGGCCCGCCTCACCCCCCGCGGGCAGGAGGACTCGCTTCCATGGCACCTCCCGGCACGACCAGCTTCCCGGACCTGCTCGCCGCGTATGCCGCGGCGTGGGACCGGCACGATCTCGACGCCATCATGGGCATGATGACCCCCGATTGCATCTTTGAGACCTCGGGGGGTGCCGAACCCTGGGGACGGCGCTACGAGGGACAGCGCGCCGTGCGCCAGGCGATCGTCGAGATCTTCGAGAGCCTCCCGGACGTCCGGTTCGTCAACCCCCGGCACACCGTCTCCGGCACCCGGGGGCTCTCCGAGTGGACGATGATCGCCACTCGTCCGGACGGCGGCCGGATCGAGGCGCGGGGCTGCGATCTCTTCGAGTTTCGAGACGGCAAGATTCACCGGAAGGATTCGTACCGCAAGCGCCGCCTGCCGCGGTAGGATGCGGCAGGGGTTTCCCGGGACCCCGCCGTAGATCAGCCTTCGTGCGCCTCGATGTTGCCGCCCACATTCTCCCTCAGGGATACTTTGCCCGGCTCCAACAGCTCCCCGGATTCTACATGTCCCGGCGCGTCAAAGGGATCCCCTGTCTGTGGGATCTCGATACGCGGTTCAGGATCATGGACGGCTTCCCCGGGTACCAGCAGGTGCTGTCGCTAGCCATCCCACCCCTCGACCGGGTGGGCCCGGCCGACGCCACTCCGGACCTCGCCCGGGCGGCCAACGACGAGCTCGCCCACCTCGTTGCCTCGCACCCGGACCGCTTTGCGGGCGCGTTCGGGGGGCTCCCCCTTAACAACCCGGAGGCCAGCCTCCGCGAGCTCGACCGGATCGACCGCGGCCTGCGCCTCACGGGAATCCAGATCTACTCCAACGCGGCCAAGCGCCCGCTGGACGACCCCGGCACCCTCGCCGTCATCGAAGAGGCGGCACGCCGCCGCCTCCCGATCTTTCTCCACCCGGCGCGGGCGGCGGACCATCCGGATTACGAGGGGGAGGAGACCTCCCGGTACGACGCGTGGCAGATCTTCGGATGGCCGTATGAAACAACGATCGCGATGACCCGGCTGGTGTTCACGGGGCTGTTCGACCGCCATCCCGATGCGGTGATCATTACGCATCACATGGGGGCGATGGTGCCCTTCTGTTCGGGTCGGATCAGCGGCGGGTACGACCAATTCGGCACCCGGAGTCCGGAGGAGCGAGTGGAGCAGTTGCCGGTCCGGCTAGCGCATCCGCCGCAGTGGTACTTCCCGCGGTTCCACGCGGACACGGCGTTGTTCGGTGCCCCCCATGGGGTCCGCTGCGGCCTGGACTACTTCCCTCCCGACCGAGTCCTGTTCGGCACGGACACCCCGTTCGACGTCGAGGGGGGGAGCCGGTACACTCGGGAGACCATCGCGGCGCTGGACGCGTGTGTGATTCCCCCGGACCAGCGCCAGATGATCGACGAAGGAAACCTTCGCCGGGTGCTCGCCAGGCACACGGAAATCAGTCCGCCGGGTTCTTCCCCGTCCTGATCAACGCGATGATGGCATCCTGGGGGACGTCTCCAGCGGGACGACCAATACACTGGAGCGGGCGGCCGTGCCCTGGAGACCGCGCCACTAGGGGGGAGCGCATGATCATCGACGTGCACACGCACTTTTTCCCGCCCGGATACCTCGAGCGCCTCCAGCGGGGGCCGGACCCATACGCGATCGGGCGCGACGCCGACGGGCGCACGATCCTCACGCTGCACGGCGCCCGCATCGTGACGATGACCCAGGAGATGACCAGTCCCGAAGACCGCCTCCGCGACATGGCGCAGCTCGGGATCGATTTCCAGATTGTGTCGGTCACGATCCCGAACGTCTACTTCGGCCCGCCCGAACGCCGGCGGGACCTGGCGCGGATGGCCAACGACGGGCTGGCCGATCTCCCCCGGCGCTATCCGGCCAAGTTTGCCGCGCTGGCGAGCGTCCCGCTCTCGGACCCCGACGCAGCGGTCCAGGAACTTGACCGGGCGGTCCTCGAGTTGGGGATGGTCGGGGCGGTCGTTGGCAGCAACGTGGAGGGCCGCTACCTCGACGATCCGTCGTTCATGCCATTCTTCGAGCGGGCGCAATCCCTCGAGGTCCCGATCCTCGTCCACCCCATGCCGCCGGCGGATGCGGATGCCACCTTCGGCCGCGGGCTTGTCCCGCTGTTGGGCTTCGTCTTCAACACTTCCGCCAGCGCCGCGCGGATGGTGCTGGCGGGGGTCTTCGAACGGCTGCCCAGGCTGACGATGATCCTCGGCCACCTCGGCGGGACCCTCCCGTATCTGATGCAGCGGCTCGACAACGGCTACCGGGCCTACCCGGAGGCGCGCGCGGCGATCCCGCATCCGCCCAGCCATTATCTCAAGCGCCTCTTCTACGACACCGTCTCCTTTTCCATCCCCTCGCTGCGGTGCGCCCTGGGGGCGGTCGGGCCGGAGCACATCGTGATGGGGACCGATTATCCTCACGTGATCGGTGACATCACCGCCGCCCTGCACACCGTGCGCGCCCTCGACCTCCCCGAGGCGGCGGTCGGCGGGATCCTCGGCGGAACGGCCGAACGACTGTTCCCACGGCTCGCGCCGCACGCCAAATAATCGTCGCCGGGGGTGCTAGGACTCTCGCCACAATCTCACGAATGAGTCCAGTATCCAACGGGAAGAAGTTTCAACGGCGGGCGGCGTGTCGCTGCTGAGTGGAGGACGATCAGCGGATGCCGGAGGCGATCCCCGAGGAGCCTTTTCGCGTAGGCGAGCGCTCGGCAGTCAGAGATCGATCGGAGAGGCAACGGGCGTGGAGACCGAGTGGAAACCTGGGAAGGCCGATCTGCTCCTGATGGAACGGCCGCCTGCCGACCGTCATCCGGTGGAGGTCTATCTCGCCGAACGGACGCCGCGCGCACGTGCCGCGGCGCGCGAATCCTTTAACAACATCGCCGCCTTCCTCACCATGGGACAGGGCACCGCCGACACCCTGGCCTGGCACCTCCTCAGGGAGACGCACGTGGCCGAGATCCGCGGCGCGCTGATGGCGCGCTACACCGCGACGGAGGCGAACCGGATGCTCGCCGCGTTGCGCGGCGTGCTGCGGGAATGCCGGCGGCTTGGCCTCGTCGCGGCCGAGGACTACCGGCGCCTCCGAGAGGCGGCCGCCGTCCGCAGCGGCAGCGGACCTTCGGGCCGTGCGCTGTCCCGGGGGGAGCTTCGCTCGGTCTTCGAGTCGGTCGAGGACGAACCGCCGGCCCCGGAGCGCGGCGGCGCCGTCCGGACGCTCCTCTACGGCAACGGCAAGGTCATCGCCCCCCAACCGACCCCCGCGGCGGCCGTGAGGTGGAATGCCATGACGATGGGGCAGTTGGCCCTCCGGAGAGCAGCCCCGAGGGAGGCGATCGCACACGCGCTTTGGGAAGCCGAGGTATGCCTGCGGCAGTGGGCGTTCTGCGCATGCCTGGCGATGTTGCGCAAAGCGCTCGACCTGTGGACCGTCGGCTACCGCGACAAGCACGGACTCACATTCGACTGGAGCGGCGGCGAGCGGGATGATCTCCACGGACGCCTGCGGAAGATCGCCGAGGAGAACAAGCTGTACCGGGAGACGATTCAGACGATCATGGAGGGACTCTGCCAGGAGGCGGACGACACCGCGCACGGGGCCGTGGTCTGCCGGGGAGGGTATGTGACCGCTTACGACGGCCTGGCGGCGACGCGCATCAAGGAGGCCTACCGGCGCCTCCACGAGATGGTGGTCAGCCTCATCGCGGCGACCACGCCGGACCTGCCCATTTAGGGCGGCGGCGCAAGCCCAGCGAGTGGCCGGCACGCCGGCCGGCGCGTTGAACCCGAGGGGAACGGATCATCGCATGGTGGATCCCGCCGCGACACAAGCCCTCCAGGATCTGAAAGCCCACCTCGCGGCGATCGTGGACATCCGGTCGTCGATGGCCGTCTTGAGGTGGGACCAGGAGACGCAGATGCCGCCCGGCGGGGGGCCGACGCGGGCCCTGCAACTGTCCACGTTGTCCCGCATCGCCCACGAGGGCTTCGTGGCGGCGAAGACCCAGGAGTTGCTGACCGCCGCCGAACCGCTCCTCGAGCATCTCGATCCGGGGTCGGACGAAGCGGCGCTGCTGAGGATGACCCGCCGGGACCTCGACCGCGCCCGGAAGCTTCCCGGCGAGTTCGTGGCCGAGCGGACGCGCGCGGCGTCGGAGAGCACCGAGATCTGGCGGAAGGCCAGACCCGCAAACGACTTCCTGCTGTTCCGACCCCACCTGGAGCGCATGGTGGAGTTCGCCCGGCGCACGGCGGAGTATCTGGGCTACGCCGAGCACCCCTACGACGCCCTGTTGGACGTGTATGAGCCGGAGAGTACCGCGCGCGACGTCGCCGCCCTCTTCGATCGCCTGCGGGACGCCACCCTCCCACTCGTCGTGGCGATCGCCGACCGGGGGGGCGCGGCCAACTCCGGCATCCTCGATCAGGAGTATCCGCGGGCGGAACAACGGGAGTTCGCCCTCTCCATCATCACCGCGTTCGGCTACGACACCGAGCGCGGGCGGTTGGACACCTCCTCCCATCCCTTCTCGACCGGGATCAGCCGGGACGACGTCCGCATCACCACGCGCTATCCTCCCCGCTCGCTCGGAGCGATCTTCGGCACCTTCCACGAGGCAGGGCACGCCGTGTATTCTCAGGGAACCGCCCCGGCGCTTGACCGCACGCCGCTCGCCGACGGCGCGAGCAACGGCATTCACGAATCCCAATCGCGCCTCTGGGAGAACCTCGTCGGTCGGAGCCGGCCGTTCTGGGAGTACGCGTTTCCCAAGATGCAGCGGGTGTTTCCGAAGCAGCTGGCCGGGGTGGATGCGGACACCTTCTATCGCGCGGTGAATCAAGTCCGGCGGAGCCTGATCCGGGTCGAGGCCGACGAGGTCACCTACAACCTCCACATCATGCTCCGATTTGAGCTCGAGCAGGCGCTTGTGGCTGGCGGGCTCAAAGTCCGGGACCTCCCCGACGCCTGGGGGGCCAAGATGCGGGCCTATCTCGGCATCTCCCCCCCCACCGACGCGGACGGCGTCATGCAGGATATCCACTGGTCGGGCATGGGGTTTGGCTACTTCCCTTCGTACACGATCGGCAACGTCGCGTCGGTGCAGCTGCTCGACGCGGCGCGGGGGGCGCACCCCGACCTGTCCGACCAGATCCGACGGGGCGAGTTCCGCCCGCTCCTGGCCTGGCTGCGGGACCACGTGCACGCGCACGGCCGAAAGTTCTTCCCGAAAGACCTCCTCCTCCGGGCGACGGGCAGCGCCCTGACCCCCGAGCCGTACATCCGGTACCTGTGGCAGAAGTTTGGAGAGATCTACGGTCTCAACCCGCGGCCCTGACGCCACGCGTCACGCCGGCGGGGCGGGATGGCTCATTGACGCGGGGGGCCCCGGGGGGTATGGTTAACGCGGTCATCCGGCAGCCGAGGGGGGAAACCTGTGAACGAGAAGATGAGGGCCTGCTTCACGCCTCACGTACAGATGCACAGCCTGTTCGGCCTCGGCCTGGGCACCCTGCTCGCGACCGTGATCCCAGGCCTCCGGCTCGCCTGGTTGGGGATCGCGATCATGGCCGTCGCCGTCGTGCTTGACGCCACCCGCAAGGCCTAAGCGCGGCTCGCGGATCTCGAGAGGTTCGGAGGCCGTCGACGGGCGACGGCCCACCCTCGCCGGTCGCGGAGGTCCCATGAACAGCCTCGAGCAGGTTGGCGCGATCCTCCCGGCGCGCGCCGCCGATGAGGTTCCGCGTATTTCCCTGCGTGCCAACTGGTGGATCGCCATCCCCGCCGCCGCGCTCGTGGCGGCCATCCAGAGCCGCAGCCTCTGGTTTCTCAACTACGTGCACGTCTTCGGCGCGATCCTCTGGACGGGGACGGACATCTTCATGGGGTTCATCCTCGGGCCGATCCTCAGGCGCGTGGACTTCCCGACGCGCCGGGCGATCATCACCCGTCTGATGCCCCGGATGCTCTTCTACATGCCCACGGTATCTACCGTCACCACGACCGCCGGGTGGTACATGGCCTCGTGGCTGGGTCTCTTCCACCTCCCCTACCCCCAGGTGATGTGGCTGTGGGCCGCGCTGGTCATCGTCGCGGTGATGACGGTGCAGGGGCTGGGGTTCCTCCTGCCGATCAACCTCAGGGTGTACTTCGAGATGTGCCGGGATCAGCCGGACGGCGAGCGGATCCGCCGCCTGATGGGATGGTACATCAAGATCGTGGCGAGCCAGGCGGTCCTGCAGTTTACGATCATCTTCATCATGGCGCGGTTCGCTACGGGGGCGTGACCGCCCCTCCCTCCCGCCGGTCGCGCGCGAAGACCTGCGGGCGGGGCGCGAAGGCCACGTCGGCGTCTAGAGGGAAGATCGGCCGCCGGCAGATCCGATGCCCGAGCGATGGCAAGTCGGCGCTGGTCGCGCCGGGGGCATCGATGTTGAAATCCGCCTCTGCCCACTGGTCGTACATGTGGTATTCGCAGGACGGTGATTTCACAACGATCAGGTCGTAGGCCCTGGGGTCGCGGCCGTGGGCCAGGAACATGGCGCGATCGAAGAGGCTGACCGACCGGGTCATCGCCACGATGGTGAAGTTGTCGCCCACGAGCACGGCGGTGGGGCCGGCCTCGAGCGCGCCGCCGCTGGTCTCGAGCGTCGCGTGCCCGCCGGAGAGCATCTCCACGGTCACCGTCATCTCGACGGGCGTGAAGCGCGGGTCCAAGGCGCCTCCGAGCGCGACGCGCAGGGTGGCTCCCACGCCGGCCCGGAACGCGGCGGCGACCCCCGGCGGATCGACGATCGGTAGGAGCACCCGCTTCGCGTACTTCGCCGCCAGCAACCCGGCAAGGATCGCGTTGCTATCGCCGGTCGCCCCAGAAGAGGTCGCGTCGGCGGCATCGGTGAAGATCACCGGCCCCGCCATGTGGCGCGCCTGGGCGATCGCCCGGTCGAGCGCGATGAGTTTCGCCTGCATCCGGAAGCGCGCCGCCCAGAACTCCTCGGCCAGGCGGGTCGCCTCGGCGCCGGCCGCGCCGGCGTCGCGTTCGACGACCACGACGGCCTGGCAGCACAGCTCCGGCACGTCGGTGAAGGGGTTGCCGATCATCACGGCCGCCGAGAGCGCCTTGCGCTCGCGCTCGAGCCGCTGTGCCTCACGGATGACGTCCCCATAGCACCCCGACTTGGTGATGAGTTCGTCGCCGCGCACCAGGGCGGGAATCACCACCCGCGCGATCACGGGGGTGAGCCGCCGATCCAGGATCTCCATCAAGAGGCGAGCGGCGCGGGCGCCGGTGTCGGCGAAGTCGACGTGCGGGTAGGTGTGATAGACTGCCAGACCGTCGATGTGGCGAAGCATCCGTTCGGTGAGGATGCCGTGCAGATCGAGCGAGATGACCACGGGGACCTCGTCCCCGACGAGGCGCCGCACGCCCGCCAGCAGGTATCCCTCGGGATCGAGCTCCCCGTCGGCGCTCATGGCGCCGTGCATCGAAAAGTAGACACCGTCGACTGCGGAGGCGTGTTCGCCGATCGCATTGAGGATCTCGTCCGATAACCGCGCCCACCCGGTCCGCGATAGGAGGCCCGCGCTTCCGGCGCGCGCGCTGTAGGTCGGCACCGCCTGCACGTCGGCGCGCGCCCCGAACTCGGCCAGCGCACCTCCCATCGCGGTGTTCCGCCCCCGCTGCGCGAGCAGGGCGCCGCCGCGGCGGACGGCAAAGTTCTCATATCCGCTTGGGACGGGGTTGAACGACGAGACTTCCTGCATGCACTCGACCAGGAGGATCCTCGGCACGGGCTCACCTCAGCGTGGTCATCCTGTCCCGCCTATTCTCGGTCAGCCGGCGGAGGTCCGCTGCGCCGGATCGAACGCGGTCCCGCGGGAGCGTGATCGAGGAATCGGGGACGGCGCCGCCGAACGTCGGCTTAAGCCAGAACGGATGCGAGGCAAGGGGGCGCCGAGTATGGAGATACCTCTGACCCCGCTGGAGTTCGCGCGCCGCGCCCGCCGCCTGTACCCCCAGCGCGAGGCGGTGGTCGACGGAGGGGTGCGTCTCACCTATGAGCAGTTCTTTCGGCGCTGCGACCGCTGGTCGGCGGAGCTGCAACGCCTGGGGGTCGGGCAGGGCGACCGGGTCGCCTACATCGCTCCCAATACCCACGCGCAGCTGGAGTCCTTCTACGCGGTGCCGCAGATCGGAGCGGTCCTCGTTCCGATCAACTACCGGCTGAGCACCGACGACTTCGCCTACATCATCAACCACAGCGGCGCGCGGGTCGTCTGCGCCCACGCGGATCAGCTGGAGGCGGTGGGCCGCATCCGATCCGCGCTCCCGGCCGTCGGCCATTTCGTGGCGTTGGAGGGCAGACGCGAAAACTGGCTGGATTACGAGGAGCTGCTCCAGCAGTCCCGCGCCGATGTCGTCCGCCCCCCGATCGCGGAAACCGACCTGCTCACGATCAACTATACGAGCGGCACGACCGCGCGCCCGAAGGGCGTGATGATCACCCATCGCAACGCGCACCTAAACGTCGTTGGCACCCTCGTGCATATTCACATGTCCGCGACCGAGCGCTATCTCTGGACGCTGCCGATGTTTCACGCCAACGGATGGACGTTCGTCTGGATCGTCACGGCGGTCGGGGGCACCCATATCTGCCTCCGCCGGGTCGAGCCGGACCAGGTGTATCGGCACTGTGCGGACGACGGGGTCACCATGCTCTGCGCGGCCCCAACGGTCCTGATCCGGCTGGCCAATGCGCCGGAGGAGCTGCGCCGGATCGCCCGGCCCGGGGTGCGGGTGGTGACGGCCGGGGCACCGCCGGCCGCCGCCACGATCGCCCGCATCGAGGGCGAGCTGGGATGGGACATCACCCACGTCTACGGGCTCACCGAGACGTCCCCCTTCATCACCGTCTGTGAGCCCAGGCCGGAACATGCGCAGCTCTCCCCCGATGAGCGGGCGGCGATCAAAGCGCGGCAGGGAGTGGAGCTGGTCACCTCGGGTGAGCTCTGCGTCCTCGACAACGCGGGCCAGGAAGTCCCGCACGATGGGCAGACGATGGGGGAGATCCGGGTGCGGGGCAATGTGGTGATGGAGGGATATTACAACGATCCCGCCGCCACGGCCGCGGTGATGCGGGATGGTTGGTTCTGCACCGGGGACGCCGCGGTGGTTCACCCGGACGGCTACGTCGAGATCCGCGACCGCATCAAGGACGTCATCATCAGCGGCGGAGAGAACATCTCCTCGGTCGAGGTCGAAGGGGTGCTGCTTCGGCATCCGGCGGTGCAGGAAGTCGCGGTCGTCGGGCTTCCCGACGAGGAATGGGGAGAGGCGCCGCACGCGTTCGTGGTCCTCAGGGCGGGCGCAGACGCCACCGAAGGCGACCTCCGTCAATTCGCCCGCGATCGTTTGGCGCACTTCAAGGTCCCAAAGACGTTCCGCTTCGTGGACGACCTGCCCCGCACCGCCACCGGCAAGATCCAAAAGTACGAGATCAGAAGAGCGTC
>DATEHM010000215.1:0-17101 GCA_035279545.1 bacterium
GTCGCCGTCGTCCTTCTCGGCATATCCGTGTTCACGTTTGCGCTGCTCCACCTCACGCCCGGCGATCCCGCGCAAATCCTTCTCGGCCCGATGGCCACTCCCCAGGAGCTTGCCCGGCTGCATCGCGAGCTCGGGCTGGACGGACCTCTCGCGGCGCAGTACCTGCTCTGGCTCGCGCACGTCGTCCACGGGGATCTGGGGCGATCGATCACGCTGCACCGTCCGGTTCTGGGGGAGCTGCTCCTGCGCTTCCGCGGGACGATCATCCTGGCGGCGGGAGCCGTCGTCGTGGCGTTCGGGCCCGGCATCGTGCTAGGCGTTCTCGCCGCGCGGCGCCCGGGGCAGCTGTTGGATCGCCTCTCCATGATCGTGACCGTGGGCGGCGCGAGCATCCCCCCCTTCTGGCTGGGCATGATCCTGATCATCCTGTTCTCGCTGCGGTTGGGGTGGCTCCCGGGAACGGGGATGTCCTCGCCGTCGGGGGCGGCGACGCCGGCGGACGTGTTGACGCACCTCATCCTGCCCGCGGTCACGCTCGGCGCCCTTCCCCTGGCGATCATCACGCGCGTGGCGCGGACCGGCATGATCGAGGCCCTGCGCGGCGACTACGTGCGGACGGCGCGGGCCAAAGGGCTGGGGGAGGCGGCGGTCACGGTCAGGCACGCCTTCCGCAACACGCTCGTCGGCATCGTCACCGTCGTGGGGCTGGAGATGGGATTCCTCCTGGCGGGCGCGGTCTATGTGGAAACCGTGTTCGACTGGCCGGGCGTGGGGCTGATGCTCGTGAACGCGATTCTCACGCGGGACTTCCCCCTCGTCCAGGGGGCGGTGCTCCTCGTGGCGACGACCTACGTGATGATCAACCTCGGCACGGACCTCCTGTACGCGTACCTCGACCCTCGGATCCGGTTTGAGTGATGGCCGAAGACGCCGCCTCGCCCCAGCGCCTCCTCCCCGCACGGCCCGCCCGCCGGCCCGCCGCCGGGGTCCTCGCCCGCGTGCGGCGCAATCGGTCCGCGATGGGGGGGGCGATCATCGTTGTCGGCATCGCGGGTCTGGGGGCGCTCGCGCCAGTCCTTCCCCTCGATCCCCCCACCATTCCTCACCTCGGTCACCGGTTGGCCGCCCCGCTGACGTCGGGGTACCTGCTCGGATCGGACCAGCTCGGTCGGGACATCCTGAGCCGCCTCCTCTGGGGCACGCGGACGTCCCTGACGATCGGCGTCTCCGCCGCCCTCCTCGCCCTCGGCCTGGGGTCCGCGTTGGGAATTCTTGCGGCGTACTACGGCGGCCGCCTCGACAACCTGCTCATGCGCGGCATCGATATCCTGATGGGCTTCCCGGAGATTCTCCTCGCGATTGCGATCGTGGCGGCCCTCGGTCCGGGCCTCACCCACGCGATGCTGGCCGTCACCGTGTCCAACGTGCCGTTCTACGCGCGCGGAATGCGCGGCGCGATCCTCCTGCTCCGATCCGCGGAGTTCGTCGAATCCGCCCGGGCCGCCGGCGCCACACACGCCCGGATCATCATCCGACACCTTCTGCCGAACGTCGTCGCCGCGATGCTCGTCTTCGTGTCGCTGAACATCGGGTGGATGATCACGGAGACAGCCGGCCTGAGCTTCCTCGGCCTCGGCGCGCAGCCGCCCACGCCGGACTGGGGCACGATGCTCGCCGACGGGCGCGGGTTCATCACGGTCGCCTCGCATGTCGCAACCGTCCCGGGCCTGACGATCTTTCTCTCGGTCCTCGGGTTCAACACGCTGGGGGAGGGTTTGCGCGAGGTCCTCGACCCCCGGTCGCGGTAAAGGCGGAGGGGCGCGGGCCGTCGCTTAATGGGCACCTTCGGGCCGCCGGAGGGGGTCGATGTCCCCGCGCGGCCAGATGCCGAGGCGGTCTCCGACCGTGTCAACGACGCACCGATTCCCCCGTCCGTTATGCGGCGAAGAGGTCCAGCAGCCGCTG
This sequence comes from bacterium, assembly GCA_035279545.1. Lineage (GTDB taxonomy): Bacteria > Sysuimicrobiota > Sysuimicrobiia > Sysuimicrobiales > Segetimicrobiaceae > Segetimicrobium. The sequence continues at coordinate 1,966 of DATEHM010000215.1, forward strand.
CGTCTGGTGGGCCGCCGCCGGGCGAAGCAGAGGCAGGTTGACGCCGGCATCACGGTACTGCTGCACCCGGGCCCGCACCTCATCGGGGGTTCCGCTGGCCGTCATCCCCGCCACATACGAGTCCGGGATCGCCCGAATCAGGCCTGCGATGGCCCCCTTGGCGTGGGCTTCTTCGAACTTCGGGATGTCCTCTTTCCGGATGTAGGGCTCGCCCACGCGCATCTTCGGGCCGGCGATGAATGAGATCTGCGCCGGGTCAAACTTGGTCGCCACCTCCCACCGGATCGCCTCGAACGCCTTTTTGCGGTCGTCCTCCACGGAGCAGTTGATGATCTGGGCCACCTCGAACCCGGCCCAATCCCTGCCCGCCGCGGCGGCCGCCTCCCGCACGATCTTCAGCGCGTTGACCGTGTACTCGGGGGAGCAGACCGCATTGAGGACCACCCCGTCGCCGAGCTCCCCCGCCAGGCGCAGCCCCGTCCGGCTCGTCGCGGGCACGTACAAGGGCACGGTGGGGCGGGCCGGCGTCCACCCCAGCCCGACGTCCTTCAACTTCACGACCGTGCCATCATAGGAGATCTTCCTCCCGGTGAGGATGAGCCGGATGCTTTCGATCCATTCCCTGAGCGTGAGCGCCGGGTCCAGAGGCTCGAGCGAATGCGCCCTGGCATGGCTGCGGGTGCACGCCCCCGGCGCGAGCGTCATGCGCCCGCCCGTGAGCTCGTCCAGGCTGGCCAGGGTTTGGGCCATGACCACCGGGCTGCGCAGGCGGACGATTTGCGTGGTCCCCAGCGTGAGCCGGCTCGTGGCCAGTCCGATCGCCGCCAGCGCGGTGACCGAGTCGCGCATCAGCTCGATCGTTTCCGAGAAGAAGCCCATCTCGAACCCGCGCTCCTCCGCCTGGCGCATCAGGTTCGCCATCTCCCGGCTGTTTGTGAACTTGCCGTACCCCAGCGCGACCCCGACCCTGGCCATGCCTCCTCCTTTTCACGCGCCGGACGATCGGATCAGGATCACCCCGCCGTCCGGCCGCGTGGTCAGACGCCCGGGCCGTCCGGCGGTCCCTCCGCCCCGCGCGAAGCCGACCTGAGCGCGTCGACGATCCGGTCCGGGCGAATCGGCAGGCGGTTGCACTCAATCCCGAACGGGCGGAGGGCATCGGAGACGGCATTGGCGATCGCGGCGGGAGGGGCGATCGCTCCGCCTTCTCCGAGGCCTTTGATGCCGAGGGGGTTGAGCGGCGACGGGTGTTCCAAGTGGATGATCTCCATCGCCGGGATCTCCACCGCCGATGGCAACACGTAGTCCATCAGCGTGGTCGTCAACAGCTGCCCCTGCGCATCGTAGATCAGTTCCTCCAGCATGGCCGCACCAAGCCCCTGGGCGACGCCTCCGTGGATCTGCCCTTCGGCGATGCGCGGGTTGATCACCCTGCCAGCGTCGTGGGCGACCACGTACCGGTCGATTGTGATCTCTCCGGTTTCGGGGTGCACCTCCACCAGCGCCGCGTGCGCCGCGTACGCCCAGGTCACCGTCGGCGGCTCATAGTACGACGTCGCCTCCAGCAGCGGCTCCATTCCCTGCGGCCGCCGGTGGTCCCAGCCCGGGCGGGCGGCCCGGGCCAGCTGTGCGAGCGTGAGCGACCGATGCGGCACCCCCTGCACGCGCACCCGCCCGCCGTAGAGTTCCAGGTCCGCGGGGGCGCATTCCAGCGCCCCCGCGGCGATTTCGAGAGCTTTCTGTTGAACGCGCCGGCTCGCCTCGGCGATCGCCGCCGAGACGACCACGGCGCTGCGGCTGGCGATGGTGCCGAGCCCGGCCGGGATGACGTCGGTGTCCCCCGTCGTGATCACGACGTCCTCGAGTGGAACCTGCCAGAGGTCGGCCGTGACCTGGGCGAACGTGGTCTCGTGACCCTGTCCCTGCGAGCAGGTTCCGCTGGCCACGGAGATCGCACCCGACGAATCGACCCGGACGGTTGCCCCCTCGAAGGGACCGACACCAGTCCCCTCGGCGTAGCAGGCCAGCCCGAGCCCCACGTACCGGCGCTCCCGCCACGCCTCGCGCTGGCGGCGGCGGATATCGTCGAGCCCCCCCAGGGCGGCGATGGCAAGTTCGAGGGCCCGCGGAAAGTCTCCGCTGTCGTACACGACGGGCGAGCCGTCCCGATACGGGATGCCCACCGCGTACGGCATCTCCCCGGGCGGGATCATGTTGCGCGCCCTGACGTCGGCGGGATCACGGCCGAGGCGATGGGCGATCAAGTCGACCAGCCGCTCCATTACGAACGCGCCCTCCGGCCGGCCAGCTCCGCGGTAGGGGGCGTTGGCGACTTTGTTCGTCGCGGCGATCCTGGCCTCGAGGCGGTAGTGGGGGACCGCGTACGGTCCCAGGAGGTGCGCCGCCGTGTTGTACGCGGTGACGAGTCCGAGCGGATTCCACGCGCCGGCATCCTGGATCAGCCGATCGCGGACGGCGAGAATGCGGCCGTCGCTCTCGAACGCCACCTCCGCGTCGTGGATCTGATCTCGGGCGTGGATCGTGCTGACAAAATGCTCGCGGCGGTCCTCCAGCCACTGGACCGGGCGGCCCAGGGCCCGGGCCAGATAGGCCACCAGGACTTCCTCGGGGTAGACCATCCCTTTTGCGCCGAACCCGCCGCCGACGTCCGGGGCGATGCAGCGGACCCGCGCCTCGGCCATCCCCAGCAATGCCGCGGTCAGGCGGCGGACGGCGTGGACCATCTGGGTGGAGCACCACGTCGTCACCGTATCCGTCCGGGCGTCGTACGCGGAGACCGCACCGCGGCCCTCCATCGGAACGGCGGTGTAGCGGTGGTGCGTGAAGCGCGACCGGAGCGCATGTGGCGCGTCGCGGAACGCCCCGTCCACGTCGCCCTTCTCCACGCGAAACTGTCCGATGAGGTTGGTGCCGAGGGCTTCGTGGATGAGGGGCGCGTTCGGCCCGAGCGCTTTCTCCGGATCGATCACGGCCGGCCTGGGGTCAAACGCCACGGCGATGCTCTCGACCGCGTCTTCCGCGGCGTATCGATCCTGAGCGACGACAACGGCGATGGCCTCCCCCACGTGGCGGACCTTGTCGACGGCGAGAATCCGGGGCTGGGGGACGCTCGCGCTGTGTGGGACCGCCTGCTGCCACCGCTGCGGGAAGGACACCTGGGGGTCGGGGAGAGGCGCGAGTACCTCCGCGAGGTCGAGGCCGCTGAACGCCGCGACAACGCCCGGCGCCCGCCGCGCGGGCGCCACGTCCACGGAGACGAGGCGGGCGTGGGCGTGTGGGCTACGAAGGAAGGCCGCGCTCAGCATACCGGGAGGCCTGACATCGGCGAGGAACGAGGTGCGACCTCTCAGCATCCGCTGATCTTCTCTGCGCGGAATGCTGCGGCCGACAAACCCCGGGCCGGGCTGCTCGCGCACGGGACCACCTCCGGCGCCCAAGTGCGTTCCCTGCGGTCACATGGGCACTGCTCCCAAGTGATCATCCGCTTGCCAACGGGTGCCAGGAAGGCTGCGGAGCGGGGACACGCCTGAACTCGCTACCGCATTAGGCAAGAGGCTCATGCACACCTGCCCGACGCGCTCGACGCGGGCGAGCGGCTGAAGGGGAGGGCTTTGGGTCCGGCGAAGGCGCCGGAGGGGATGTTGTGGATCGTGGAGGGACGATGATGGAAGCGGCACGTCCGAAGCCCACCCGTCGTTCGGGCCGGCCCTGCACTGGGATCGGCGCGGCGGCGCGCTGGCTCGCCGCCCTCGCGCTCGCGGTTCTGGGGGTGGTCCCGGTCCCGGGGGCGACCGCCCAGGGCCAGGTGCCCGCGCTGCCGCAGCCCGTGCCGGTCGCGGTGGATGCGAAGACCGCGGCCTACCTGGTCCTCGATCTCACGTCGGTCGTGTGCGCCCCGTCCCCCGCCTGCCGGGCCACACTGCCCGCGGCGGCGGCGTTGCTGGCGAAAGCTCGGGGTACCGGCGCGCTCGTCGTCTACTCGGAAGCGCCGACGCCGGGATCGACCATCTTGGCCGAGGTCGCGCCGGGGCCGGGGGACCCAAAGGTCACCGGGCGCGCCGACAAATGCTACGGGACGACGCTGGACGCGATCCTGGAGTCGAAGGGGATCAAGACCTGCGTCATCGTCGGGACGACGGCGAACGGCGCGGTACTCTACACCGCGTTCGGCGCGAACGTGCGCGGCTACACGGTAGTCGTGGCGGCCGACGGCATCTCCGTCGACCCGTTTCCCCTGCTCTACACGCAGTACCAGCTCCTGAACGAGCCCGGCTTCGCCAATCCGAAGAATTCACCGCTGGCCGAGAAGAAGGTCACCCTCAGCCGCAGCGATCTCGTCACGGTCCGCTAGCTTCCCCGGGTCCCGGCCCCACGCCGTGCGCGACCGATCCCGCTGTGGAGGTGAGTTGACGCCGGTCGCAGCGCCCGGCGCGTCTTCGCCGGAAGCCGGCGCGGCGATCGCGGGGCGAATATGGGTGTTCCACGCCGACCCTCACCGCGGTCAGGGGACGTGAGCCGCACCATCGTGATCGGCGCCGGAGTGATCGGCCTGGCCTGCGCCTACGAGCTCCAGCGGCGCGGCGAGCGTGTCACCATTCTGGACCGGGGCGAGCCGGGGGCCGGCTGTTCGTCCGGCAACGCGGGATGGATCGTCCCATCCCTCTCCGGTCCGGTGCCAGCGCCCGGCCTGCTCGGGACGTCCCTCCGCTGGCTGCTGAGCCCGAACAGCCCGCTCTACATCAAGCCCCGCGCGGACGCCCAGTTCCTGGGGTGGCTGTGGGACTTCCGGCGGCACTGCACCGCTCGAGCCCACCGGGCCGGGCTGGAGGCGGTGGCCGCGCTCAACGCCCGTACGATGGAGCTGTACGACGCGCTGGAGAAGGATGGGGTCCAGATCGAGATGCACCGCCAGGGGGTCCTCTTCGCGTTCCTCGGGCGGGCCGCCAGGGAGCACATCGGCAGAGACCTGGAGCAGATGCGGGCGTTCGGCTACCCCGCGCCGGTGCACCTCAGCGCGCAAGAGGTGCGCGAGGTCGAGCCGATGCTCGCTCCGTCGGTGATCGGGGGCATCCTGGTCGACGGCGAGCGGCACGTGCGCCCGGAGACGCTGACCGCCGGCCTCCTGCGGCGCCTGCGCGAGGCGGGGGCTGAGGTCAGATCGGGAATCGAGGTGAGTGGCCTCCGGCGTCGAGGCCGGGCCGTCGCCGCGGTAGAGACCGCCGAGGGAGCCCTCGAGGCCAATCGCGTCGTCATCGCGGCCGGCGTCTGGTCGGGGGTCCTCGTCCGCCGGGTCGGGTATCGCCTTCCCATCCAGGCCGGGAAGGGGTACAGCATTACGCTCACCAACCCGAGCGCGTCGGTGAGGCGGCCCCTCTACCTCGACGAGGCGAGAATCGCGGTGAGCAACTTCGACGGCGCGCTCCGACTCGGCGGCACGATGGAGCTCTCCGGCCTGGACCCCGGCCTGGACATGCAGCGGATCGAGGCGATCCGCCGCGGGGCCGACCGGTATCTCGTGCGCTGGGGTCGGGCCGAGCGGGAGGTGGCATGGGCCGGGATGCGCCCGTTGACTCCGGACGGGCTGCCGGTGATCGGCTCCGTCCCCGGCGTCGATGGGCTCTACATCGCCACGGGACACGGGATGCTTGGCGTGACCCTGGCCCCCGCCACCGCGGTCGCGCTGGCGGAACTCGTGACCACCGGCCGGTCGAGTACCTCGCTCTCGGCCTTCGATCCCGGCCGCTTCGCGCGGCGGGACTAGCGTTGAGGTAGGGCGGGGGGGAGGACTCGCCCCGGGCGCGAAACTCTCGCCTGTGCGCGGACTCAGACCTCACCGATTTTCGCTCGCGTTTGAGGCTCCGGGATATCGCTGCCTGTGGGTGTACTCCCTGTTCGGCTCGGGCGCGTTCACGCTCGAGATGCTCGCCCAGGGGTGGCTGGTCCTGCAGCTCACCAACTCGCCATTCTGGGTGGGCCTAGCGGCGGGGCTGCGCGGGGCCACGCAGGCCCTGTTCAGCGTGCTCGGCGGCCCGATCGTGGACCGCGCCGACCGCCGCCGGATGCTCCTCACCGCCCAACTCGCGGCCGCGCTCGGCGCGATGGCGCTGGCGACGCTACTGCTCACCCACGCAGCCCGCCTCGGACACGTGCTCTGCTACCTCGTGCTGAGCGGGGTCGTGACCGCGGTCAGCAAACCGTCGGCGAGCGGCCTGATGTACGATGTGGTGGGCCCGCAGCGTCTGCTGAACGCCAGCGCGTTTCAGTTCATGGCGGCCAGCCTGGTCAGGATCATCGGCGCGCTCGCCGGAGGGGTCGTCATCGATCGGTTGGGCGTGGCGCACAACTATTTGCTCATCTCCGCCGCGTACGGCGGAGGGGTCGCCGCCCTGTTCCTGCTCCGCAGCCCGGCCACCGTCCCGAGAGCGACCGGGCCGTTCGTCCGTGCCGTCGCGGCGGGGTTGGGGTATGCGCTGCGCGTTCGCGAAATCCGGGCGCTCCTGCTGCTGAGCCTCGTCGTGGAGGCGTTCGGGTTCGGCTTTCAGGCGATGATGCCCGTGATGGCGCGCGACGTGCTCAGGGTGGGGGCGATCGGGTTGGGGTCGCTTGCGGCGATGGTGGGGGTCGGGCAGTTGTGTGCGACGCTGGCGGTGGCGTCGCGGGGGAACCCGCGCAACAAAGGGACGCTGCTCGTGGCCGCCGCGATCGGGTTCGGCGTGTTCATCGCCCTGTTCGCGCTGTCTCCCTGGTACTCCGTGTCGCTCGCGGTGGTCATGATCGTGGGGGCGCTGGGCTCATCCTACGACACCTCCATGTCGACGGTCCTGATGACGGTCTCGTCCGATGAGGCCCGCGGGCGCGTTCTCGGCCTCTACTATTCCACGATGGGGGTGAGCGCCTTGGGATGGCTCGGCGTCGGCGCCGCCGCCACGGCGCTCGGCATGCCTGCCGCACTGGCTCTGAGCGGTGCCATCGTGGCCGCGGGGACCCTCGGAATGCTCCCCCTGCTCCATCCCCTCAACCGGCTGGGAGAGGTGGCGCAGCCCGAGGGCGCCTCACCGGCCGGCCGCCCGGTGGGATCCCCGTATTAATCAGCGGCGCGGCGGGGCCCGCAAGGCGCGGGCCCGATCGCAAAGGGAGGCAGGAGCAGGCCCCCGGCGGTCTGGCGCTAGATACGTGTATCATCAATTTCTCCTACCTGCAACGTATATTACACCAATTCAACCCGGGCGGCCCCGGCCCCCGGGCCGCTCAATGCCCTTCGGCGAGAGGCGGGGGTGCGGGCGCGCCGACCGGGCGCGCCCGGGATTGGTGGATCGGGTGCCGAAACATCGCGCCGGACGAGCCGCTCCGAGGCGGCGGATGCTTGCCGGCACCCGGAAGTTAGACGGATCGGATTGGGCGCCTTCCCTGGGGAAGGCGGCGCGGGAAAGGCGGGGCCGAAACCATCGCCGCGTGGCGCGGCCGCAAATTGGGGGTGGATCGCCGCAGTCTGCGCGGGATGTCCCCTTCGGCCGGGGGTGAGAGCGGGGTTGGTGGAATGGGTGACCCCCAATCAATGTCCACGCCGACCGAATTGCTTGTCCGCGGCTGATTCGCCGGTTCGTCCACCTGGATCCCGCATCCACCTCGCGCCCACCGGGGTGGAACCTGAGGGGCGATCCCATCGACGAGGCAGGAACTCGACTACCGATGGGCGCCGGTGCGGTTTGGGGTCGACCCTTGTAAGCCGCGGAGGGGCTCGGGGGGGTGGTCTGGATCGTCTGCGCCGCATCCGGTGGTGGCGGATGCGGGCGCCGCCCCCGAGGCGGCCCGGATTCGGGCGGTCGCCCACACCTACGGCCTTGTCAGCGGGGCCGGGCGGGGCAAGCCTCCCGCCGGAGACCTCCCCCTCTGCGATGCGCCCTACGCTTGGCGGAGATCGCGTCGCCCGCGGGCCCGATGTCCCCGCCGCACGAGCGGGCCGGCGTGGCCGGCCGGTGTGGGGAAGGCGCCCCCGCTCCCGGGGGATAGGCTCGGCCGCCGCCGCGTTCCGTCGGCACCGGCCCGGATCGGGCCGTTCGCCGGCTCCGATCGCTCCGGCTGCCGCTCCCTGCCTGCGGCGAGATCGTTGAAGAGGTCGCCCGCGTCGTGCCGCACCTCGCGGGCGTCCCGCCTGCGGTCCAAGCGGTCGCCTCGAAGCGCGTCCCGAACCCGGCCGATCCGCCGGCGGTCGTTCCTGATGTCCTTCCCATCCCTTCGTGGGCGTTCAGATTCAGGCGCAGATCATATTGAATCCGATCCAGCCGGTGCTGGTCGCGCCGGACGTCACGCGTCTCCCGGCCGACATTGCGCCCCCTCGTCGTGCCATCTCCCTCTGCCATCGCGGCCCCCGGCATGGCGATGATGCCGAGCGCGACGAAGCTAACGCCACCAAGACTCCCACATTTTTCACTTCCCAAACCTCCCGACCCCGGCAACTGCCGATCCAAGCGGAGCGGACTCGCCGAGAGTTTCTCGAACCCGCCGCGTCCCGGCCCACGGGTTGGGGGACTCTTTGCCGGCGGCGGCCTTGCGCCTCGGGCCGCCGCGCCCCTCGGGCTCCGGCCGCCTCTGAGGGCGCCAGGGTGAGAATCTCGTCTCAACCTTGGCGCAGGCGCCGCAATCGATCGAAGGGGGACGGGTGTTCTGAGTACAGTGTTCACGCGCGCTTGCAACCAAGGGAGGGGGGTCGAGACATCGAAATTCTGGGGGAATTCTGGGCCCACCCCACGACTCCTCGGATTCTCTCATGATTTTTGAAATTTCCTCCAATTCCCAGAAGGAGAAAAGCAAAGAGTGTCGTATATAAGGAATCCGAGGGGCAAGAACAGGCCCCCTGCGATACCAAAATCGAAAGGAGGGCCCCTTCCGTGGCGAAGAAGAAGGCAGCCAAGAAGAGCAAAAAGCGCTAACCTCGAATTTGCTTCCGCTAGAAACGGGGGAGCACTGCTCGGATGGGCAGTGCTCCCCCGCTTCTTTGATCCGAGCGGGGATGGCCTCCGCGGTGCGCCCCGGGCCGCAGGAGGTCCCCACCTCCTGGCTGAACTGTCAAGGCATGTCCGATCCCAGAGTTGAGAAGCTCGCCCGCGTGCTCGTCCACTACTCGCTCAAGCTCAAGCGGGGCCAGCTCGTCAGAATCAGCGGGGCGTCCCTCGCCGCCCCGCACATCGCCGCCGCCTACCGGGAAGCGCTGGCCGCCGGCGCCTACCCATCGGTCCGCGTCGGGCTGGAGGGGCTTGAGGATTTGTACTTCAGGACCGCCAGCGACGAGCAGCTCCGGTTCATCTCCGATCTCGACCGCATGGAGGCCCAGAAGTTCGACGCCGACCTCAGGTACCTGGGCTCGTTCAACACCCGGGCCCTCACCCGCGTCCCGCCGGAGCGGATCGCGACACGCCGGGAGGCGACGCGCGAATTGATGAAGACCTTCATGGAGCGGACGAGCCGGGGGGAGCTCAGGTGGTGCCTCACCCAGGCCCCCACCCAGGCCGACGCCCAAGAGGCGGAGATGGCGCTCGCCGAGTACGAGGACTTCGTCTACAATGCCGGCCACCTGGACCGGGAGGACCCCATCGCGGCCTGGGAGGCCGTGGCGCGCGAGCAGGCCACGGTGGTGTCCCGGCTCAAGTCGATCAAGACGCTCCGGGTGGTCGGCCCTGACACCGATCTCGCCATCTCCGCGGCCGCCCGGACGTGGATCAGCGCCGCGGGGGAGCACAACTTCCCGGACGGGGAGGTCTTCACCGGCCCGGTCGAGGATGCGACCGCGGGGACGGTGCGCTTCTCGTTCCCCGCGATCTACGGCGGCCGAGAGGTGACCGACGTCCGGCTCGTGTTCGACCGGGGGCGGGTGACCGAGGCGACGGCGGCGAAAGGGCAGGATTTCCTCCGGGCGATGCTCGACCTCGATCAGGGCGCCCGGACGCTCGGGGAGTTTGCCTTTGGGTTGAATTACGACATCCAGCAGTTCACGCGCAATATCCTGTTCGATGAGAAGATCGGCGGGACGCTGCACATGGCCCTGGGGGCGGCCTATCCCGAGACCGGCGGGCGGAACGTCTCGGGGCTCCACTGGGACATGATCCTCGAGCTGAGGAATGGGACGGAGGTCTTCGGGGACGGCGAGGTGATCTACCGGAACGGCCGGTTCCTCTTCTAGGGCGGGCCTCCCTCGGCCGCAAAGGCCTGCTCCACCCGGGCGACCAGCGCCTCGAACTCTCTTTGGGTCTCCTCGCTGACCTCGTCAGCCCTCTCGGCGAACCGCGACCCCTCCATCGTCTTGATCTGGATGTTGGAGAGCATCTGCCCTTCGATCTCGCTGAGCAGGTCGATGATCTCCTCCTTGGGGAAGGGGCCCCACTCCCGGGCCAGCAGCCGGTCGATGAACTCGCCAAGCGGCCGCATCTCCTCCTGGCACACCGTCTGGTAGAGTTCCCACAGCTGCTCGCTCACGCGCCACCACCCCCCTCGGGATATACTATGGAAGCCGGGCGGCGGTCCTCTTCCGATTCCGCCGGCCGGACTCCCCAGACAAGGAGCGCTGCCCAATGCCGAGACGCTATTGCATCCGCTGCGGCGCGCGTCTCCGCCGCGCCCGGAAGGCGGGGTGGACCCGCCGGATCGGCGAGTGCCCTCGCTGCGGGTGGATCGACTGGAACAATCCCGCGCCCACCGCATCGATTCTGATCGTGCGTCGAGGCCGGGTGCTGTTGGTCCGCAGGGCGGTCGCGCCGGCCCGCGGCGCCTGGGATACCCCCGGGGGCTTCATCGAGGCGGGGGAGACGGCGGAGCAGGCCGCCCGGCGCGAGGCGCGCGAGGAGCTCGGGGTCGACGTGACCCTGGAGCGGGTGGTGGGGATTTACCCCGACGTCTACGGGGTGGGACGGCTGCCGTCGCTCAACATCCACTACCTCGGGCGTCTCAAGGGCGATGAGTCCGCGGTGCGCGCGGGCGACGACGCCGCGGCCTGCGCTTGGTTCCCCCTCCGCAGCCTGCCCCGCCGGCTCGCCTTCAAGAATTGCCGCGACGCCCTGCGACAGCTCCGCCAGGAGCTGGGCCGGGACTAGTGCCCCTCCAGGTACCGCTCCACGTCCATCGCCGCCATGCACCCCCACGCCGCTGCGGTCACGGCCTGGCGGTAGCGGCGGTCGTGCACGTCCCCGGCGGCGAAGACCCCCTCGACGCTGGTCATCGTGTGATTCTTGAGGACGATGTACTCCTGGTCGTCGAGCTCGACCTGCCCCTTGAACAGCTCCGTGTTCGGGTGGTGCCCGATCGCGACGAACACCCCATCCACCCGAAAGTCCCGCTGCTTCCCCGTGGTGACGTCCTGGAGCCGCAGGCCTTGGACCGACCCGTCCCCCAGGACGTCGGCCACGGTTGTGTTCCAGAGCACCTCGATTTTCCCGTGCCGGAGCGCGCGATCGGCCATGATCTTGCTCGCCCGGAACTGGTTCCGGCGGTGGATGATCGTCACTTTGGTCGCGAACTTGGTGAGGACCAGGGCTTCCTCCATCGCCGAATCGCCCCCTCCGACGACCGCGACCTCCTTGTTGCGGAAGAAAAAGGCGTCGCACGGCGCGCAGGAGGACACCCCGTGGCCGATCAGCCGCTGCTCGTTCGGCACGCTGAGCCAGTTGGTCCCGGCCCCGGTCGCGATGATCACCGACTCGGCGGACAGCGTCTCCCCGGCGGCGGTCACCTGGAACGGCCGTGTGCGGAAGTTCACGGCGGTGGCGTCGGCGTCGATGAAGTCGACCTCGAACCGCTCCGCCTGCTTGCGCATGATCTCCATCAGCTCGGGCCCCTGGATGCCCTCCGGGAAACCCGGGTAGTTCTCCACGTCGGTGGTCAGCGTCAACTGGCCGCCGCGCTGGCTTCCGGCAATGACGATCGGCCGGAGCTGTGCCCGCCCCCCGTAGATCGAGGCGGTCAGCCCCGCCGCTCCCGAGCCGATGATGACCACCTTGCGGGTGTCTGCCATCACGCCCACCCTCCCGTCCGACTTCCCAATCAAACGACCGTTCGCTCGATATTCTTCCCGCGGCGGCGCGCGTCACCCCTGCCCTGCCGGCGACGCGGCGCGGGCCTCGGGTGCGCTCAGGCCTCGGCGCCGCTCCGGCCGACGCGATGGAGCTGGATGAAGTTCGTCCGCCCCCGGGCGACGATCGGGGCCGATCCGACCACCACCAGGGCATCCCCGGCGCTGGCGACGCCGCGCCGGATGAGCTCCCGGTCGAGAAACCGCACCATCGCCTCCATCGTCGGCTGAAACCGGGTCAGGAACGGTCGCACACCCCAGTACAGGCTGAGGAGGCGCGCGGCGCGCTCGTCCTCCGTGCAGGCGAGCACCGGCACCGGGGGCCGCATCTGCGAGAGCAGGCGCGCGGTGCGGCCGGTCGCGGTGAGCGCGACCACGATGTCCATTTCGAGGTCCGCCGCCAGCGCCCGGGTGGCGGTGGCGATCGCGTGCAGGAAGCTCGGCCGCAGGGGGCGGCGGCTCCCCGACGAGAACCTGGTCCCGGATTCCACCGCCTCGGCGATCCGGGCCATCGTCTGCACCGCCTCGACGGGGTACCTGCCGGCCGCCGTCTCCTCGGAGAGCATGACGGCATCGCTGCCGTCCAGGATCGCGTTAGCGACATCCGAGGTCTCGGCCCGGGTCGGCCGCTCCTGGCGGACCATGGACTCCAGCATCTGGGTGGCGGTGATCACGGGAATCCCCCGCTCGTTCGCCCGGGCGATGATCCGCTTCTGGATGAGCGGGACCTGCTCGGGCGGCAGCTCCACCCCGAGATCTCCCCGGGCCACCATCACCGCGTCGGCCTCCGCGATGATCTCGTCGAGGTTGAGGACCCCGTCGGCCTTCTCGAGTTTGGCCACGATCGGCACGGTCCGCCCAAACCGGCGCAGGGCTCGCCGGGCGTGCCTGAGGTCGGCGGCGCTGCGGACGAAGCTCAGCGCGACGTAGTCGACCCCTCGGCCCAGCCCAAACCGGAGGTCGACCACGTCCTTGGGCGTGAGCGACGGCCCCCGCAGCCGCGCGCCGGGGAGGTTGACCCCCTGGCGCTCGTTCAGCACGCCGCCGCGCACCACCCGGCAGCGGACCTCGCGTCCGCCTCTGGCGAGCACCTGGAGTTCCAACGTCCCGTCCCGCAGCAGAATGCGTCCGCCGGGGCGGACCATCCGCACGAGCCCGGGAAACGGGACGGGAATCTGGCCGCCCCGTCCCACGACGCGGCGGGTCGTCAGGACGACTTCGGCGCCCTCCTGGAGCCGCACCGGCGCGGCGAGCCGCCCCACCCGGATCTTGGGACCCTGGAGATCTTGGAGGATCGCCAGGGGGACGCCGGCCTCGGCGGCGAGCTTCCTGAGGAGCCGGATCGTGCGCCCGTGCCCCTCGCGTGTGCCGTGCGAGAAATTCAGCCGCGCGACGTCCATCCCCGCGGCGAGCAACCGCCGCAGGACCCGGGCGTTTCCGCTGGCGGGGCCGATCGTCGCCACGATCTTCGTCCGCCGGGCCAGCAGCCCCGGGGGGAGGGCCGCCGGCGCGTTCCTGGCGGGCATCGGTCAGCCTCCCTCCACGGTCTGGGGCACGGCCGGGAGATCCTGCGGCATGCGGCCACCTCCTGTGTCCCCCCATGCGTTCCCTCGTCTTAGGGGCCGGCGGCCCGTGTGCTAGACTCGGGGGGGCGTCCCGCCGCCGAAGGACATCGTAGCAAATCGTTCGGGGGAGGGGTGCGGATGCGCGGTGTCGGGGGGAGGGGAGGCCGGTGGCGATCCTGGCGATCAGCGTGACCCCGATTGGGACGGGATCCCCGAGCGTGGGGGCGTACGTCGCCGATGCGCTCGGGGTCATCGAGCGGAGCGGCTTGCGCTACCAGCCCCGGGCGATGCATACCGAAGTGGAGGGCGGGCTCGAGGAGCTGCTGGCGCTCGTGCCCGCGATCCACCGGGCCTGCTTCGCCCGCGGAGTCCTGCGGCTCTCCACCGTCATCAAGATCGATGATCGGCGCGACGCGCCCTCTTCTATAGAAGGGAAGGTGCGTTCGGTCGTGGATCGAATCCCCCAGCCATGACCGGCCGCCGTGCACTCTTCCACCTGGCCGAGGTCTGGCTGGCGGCGCTCGTCCCTCACCCGGCTCAGGGCCGGAGCGGCACCCTCAACCGATCGGGATCGTCCTCGTGCCGGAGTTCCGGCGGCGGACCCGGGCGCAGGTGCTCGTTTTCGCGGCCGCCGGCCTCGGCGCGACCGAGGGGCGCACTCTCTGGCGGCACGTCGTCCCGCTGCTGGCGGTCCAGGCGACTACGCCGGTCAGCGGGGCTGTGCTGAGCGAGGCGTCGCTCAGCTTTCTGGGCGTCGGGACCCAACCCCCTGTGCCGTCGTGGGGCCGCACGCTGCTGGAGGCAACGCGCGCGCTCGGGATCGCGCCGTGGATGGCGGTGTTTCCCGGGATCGGCCTCTGGGTCTTGGTGCCGGGGGTCAACCTGCTGGGCGACGGCCTCCCCGACGCGCCGGATTCCCTACTCGGGCGAGTGGCGGGGGGAGGGCCGGCGCGGTGACCCGTCTGTTCGACCGGCTCGAGGAGTGGTTCGAGCGGCGGTACCGCATCCGGCCGATCGGCGGAGGGGGGTACATCATCCGCCTCGGGCTGATCCGCTATCGCGGACGAACGCTGACCTTCAGGGACGGCACGGTCGTGAGGCGCGGCGCGTTGGTGGGGGAGATCCACGTCGACAACCGGCGCGCCGCCTCCCTGCACGAGGGCGGGAGAGGGGGGCTGCGGTACCGGCGGGAGGTCTTTCGCGCCCTCCCGGCGCTGGCCCGCGAGCTCCGCACGCGCCCCGAGTATCTCGAGATCGAGATGGTGGGCGGCCCCAGCTTGTTCTGGGACGAAGCCAGGCTGGCGGGGTTCGAACACCGGCCGCTCTCCGCGTTCGCCCGGTGGTGGCTGGCGGCGTGGGAGCGCTTCCTGCTCGCCCGCTACCACCCCGCCGGCCGGCAGCGCCTCACCCAGGGAAACCGCAGGGAAATCCGGCAGATCTGGATGACGCGCGCGACGCTGCTGGAGCGGTACGGAGGGAGTGAGGGCGCGGG
>DATEHM010000216.1:0-4920 GCA_035279545.1 bacterium
TAGCAGGGTGCTGAAAAAGCAGGAGTTTGGATGTTCATATAGAATGATACTCCGTCGCTTCGTTGCTCATTCGGCACCCCAACATCGGAGGTCCCACGATGCGCGGAGACGATCGGCACCAAGAGGCGATGTTCAGCTTCCTTTCCCCGGAAGCTCGTGTCCCGCAAGATCATCCGCTGCGTACGATCCGCACCCTGGTCGACACGGTCCTGGTGGAGCTGTCGTCGCAGTTCGAGGTGCTGTATGCGCGCGTGGGCCGGCCCTCGGTCCCGCCGGAGCAGCTCCTGCGGGCGCTCCTCTTGCAGGTCCTCTACACGGTGCGCAGCGAGCGGCAACTGATGGAGCAACTCGACTACAATTTGCTCTTCCGCTGGTTTGTCGGGTTGAACATGGATGAGCCCGTGTGGGATCCGACGACGTTCACCAAGAATCGCCAACGCCTGCTCGACGGCGACATCGCGCAGGCCTTCTTCGAGCGCGTGCTGGCCCAGGCCCGGGCTCGCCACGTGTTGTCGGCGGACCACTTCACCGTCGATGCAACGCTCCTCGAGGCATGGGCGGGGCTGAAGAGCTTCCGCCCGAAGGAGGAGGACCCGGCCGACCAGCCGCCCCCGGATGATCCGGGGAATCCCACCGTCGACTTTCATGGCGAGCGCCGGAGCAATGCCACCCATCAGTCGACAACCGATCCCGACGCGCGGCTGTACCGCAAGGGGAAGGGCCGCGAGGCGAAGTTGTGTTACATGGGGCATGTGCTGATGGAGAATCGGCATGGGCTGGTGGTCCGGGCCCAGGCGACAACCGCGACCGGGACGGCGGAACCGGAGACGGCCGAAGACCTGGTTGAACAGATTGCGGGAGACCGACGGCGCACTGTGGGGGCGGACAAAGCGTTTGACACCGACGATTTCGTCGACGCGCTGCGGGATTTGAATGTAACCCCGCACGTCGCCCAGAACACCACGGGTCGGCGCAGCGCCGTCGACGAACGGACGACTCGATATCCGGGCTACGAGCTCAGTCAGCGGGCGCGCAAGCGGGTGGAAGAGATCTTCGGCTGGCTGAAGACGGTGGGCTTGATGCGCAAGGTCCGCCACCGTGGCACGGATCGGGTCGATTGGATGTTCGTCTTCGCTTGCGCCGTGTACAACCTTGTACGGATCCGCAATCTTCAGGAGGCCACCGCATGAGGGAGACGAGTCTCTTGAAGACGTCGAGAACGCCAAGTCGGGCCGGGCTCCGAACGCACAGACCTTCGCCGGCTCTCGATTACTCATGATTTCTGTCGGCCTGAGCACTATGAACATACCTGAACCTGGTTTTTCTGCAGCCTGCTAGCTTCTCTCCGGCAGCGGAACGGCCTCGTCTCTGGGCAAGACGGTAAGCGAACCTTCGATGCGTCGCACCTCGAAAGAAGGTCGCAAGCCCTCGCGCCAGCAGCGGAGGGAAATACTCGCCTCTCCCACTCTGAGGTTCTCCACTTCCACCCAATCGAGCCAGGGCGGCAGGGTCGGAGCGACGTAGAGCCGTTTGTGCGGAGCATCAGGATTCAGCCCCAACAACACCTGGAGCAGCAAGAACAGGCTCCCCGACGCCCATGCCTGAGGGACGTTGGCCCCCAGGTACTGCACGGGAAACCCGAGACTTTTCCGCTGATGCCCGGAAAGCAGTTCTGGGAGCCGCCCTCCTTGAAACATGCAGGCAGTATCGAGGACCCCGCGTGCGATCTTGGCGGCGGCGGCGGCGTGACCGTACCGCTTACATCCCGCGGCGATGAGCGCATTATCGTGAGGCCACACTGCGCCCCGTTGGTAGGCGAATGGATTAAACGCAGGATGTGCTGCGCTCAGGGTCCTGATGCCCCACCCACTCCACATATCGTCAGCCAACAGGCGGGCCACGACACGCTCTGCCCGGGACGGGGGTACAATCCCTGACCACAGACAATGGCCGGCGTTACTGACGATGCTGGTGATGCGTTCTTTTCGCGCGTCCAGCCCAAAGGCATAGGTCCCCTCGTCCTCCAGCCAAAACACTTCGTTAAACCGTTCGGCCAGCGACTCAGCCTCTTGCCTAAGGCGAGCGGCGTGACCGGAATCGCCAACGGCCTCGTACAGTACCGCCATCCGCCGTTTGGCATCGTAAACATATCCTTGCAGCTCGCACAACGCCACGGGCGGTTCTACCGGGCGTCCATCCCCGTAGACCACGCCGTCCCCTGAATCCTTCCACCCCTGATGCTTGATCCCGCGTGACGACCGGGTCCGGTACTCTTGGAAGCCATCACCGTCGCGATCGCCATACCTGTCCATCCATGAAAGACAGCGCTCCGCCGTGGGTAGATAGCTCGTGAGGACGCCGTGGTCCCCGGCCCACATGTACACTTCATGCAGCAGGATTGGATAGAGGAGCGTTGCGTCGGCACTGCCATAGTAAGGTGTATGCGGGATTTGGCCGAATCGAGCGAGTTCGCCGACGCGCAACTCGTGAAGAATCTTGCCCGGGTCAGCATCTCGGAAGTCGTCGTCGGCCGTCGCTTGATGTGCAGCCAGCGCGCCAAGGGCTCCGAGGCTGAACGCTCTGTCCGTCGCCAACGTCTGGAGCCCAGCGATCAGGCTATCCCGGCCGAACAGAGCGACAAAATACGGTATTCCGGCCGCCAGCACAGCAGGGGTGCCCGGAGTCTCACCATTCATCAGCAAGGAAACGAGATCGTCTGAGGCCTGTTCGAGGGCGCTGGTGATTCCTGCGTCACTGCATCGAATGCGAGCGGCCATGTCGCGCCACTGCCTCACGAGGCGGTCCCCCTCATCAACGCCTCGCGTGTGGCAGCAAGATGGTGGTGAGAACACTTCCCCATCCATTTCCGGGATCAAATGCGCGCACGTGTGCCAGCGCCCCCCCGGTGGCAACGTGATGTCGAAGAGCAGCGAATGTCCATGATGGCTGGCCTGGCTGGAACTGTGCGCGAGTTGGTAGACGAACTTCGCTCGATATCCGTCACGGGCATACCCGGCGCTGAGCCGCTGAGCCCCAGGATCCCACTCCGTCGTAATTACGCGCCGGATCAGCGGATGGTGGTTGCGAACCTCAAACAGGTCGGCGAAGTCCGTCCCCAGTTCAATTTCCAGAGTCAACTCGACGGGCGCGCGGTGGTAGTTCACCAGGTCAAGGTCTTCGTGGACCCCTCTGAGGACGGTCCGGGCGACGGTCAGGCCAAGCACGTGCTTCGGGATGGGCCCCGAGGCGCTGAGCAGGGCCGGATTGGTGAACGCAAATCGAGCCGAAGTGTGGGACACGGGCGACGAAGTCACGAGTTTCCACTTCCGGCCGTTGATCCGACACCGGTAGTGCGACAGGAAGCGGACGTCGCGGGTAAACAGACCCTGTTGTTCCCCGCCGCGGGCGATGCCGTCCAACCCGGTGACCATAAAGGTCTGTCCATGGTTCACCGTGATGACATCAAAGCCGGCCTTGACCTCAGTCGGCATCGATTCCTCCCGCCGTGCCGCGTGTCCGCGTTCCACGATGCGTCACGGAACTCGCTCGACCCTCGTTGGCGCGGCGTCGCGGGAGGGGGACACGCCCGTGAGCGTGGTGGTCAGAGAGACTTGAGGCCGCAGGGACCTGTGGCATATGATGGCCCATCGTCGTGATCGAGCACGTGTCCGGCCTATGCGACTGAGAGCGAAGTCGCGGGAGATCTCTTATCCGGTCGATGAAGAGCCAGGGGGGCGAATTCTTCCCCTGCCGGATAGGCGCTTACGACCGGTGCCTCAAGCACTCTGCGGTAGGCGGCCTCGTAACCATCGACCATTCTCTCCACCGAGAACCGTTCGGCCACGTGTGCCCGGCAAGCTCGTCTGTCCAGCAGATCCACCTTCTGCACCGACGCGATCATCTCTTCCATGGACCGGCAAATGAACCCCGTCTGCCCATCCACCACGACCTCGGGAACCGATCCGTGGCGCCACGCGATGACTGGCGTTCCGCACGCCATAGCCTCGATCATCGTGATCCCGAATGGTTCCGGCCAGTTGATTGGAAAAAGATAGGCCAGCGCGTTTCCCAGGAAGTCATCCTTCGCCGTTTCGTCAATCTCTCCGACAAACTCGATAAGCGGATCGTCCAACAGGGGCTCAATATTCTCCCTGAAGTACTCTCGGTCCACCGGATCAATTTTGGCCGCAATCCGCAGCGGGATGCCCACCGCGTGCGCGATGGCGATGGCGCGATCGGCACACTTTTCCGGCGAAATGCGCCCCAAAAAGGCCAGGTAACGCCCGGGGCGTTCCTGCAGGGTAAAGTGCCGGAGGTCGATCCCGTTGTAGATGGTGCTCAACCAGGCAGCCTGTGGAAGTGGACGACGTTGCGCCTCGCTGATCGAGACGACGGGGACCTCGGGGAATTCCGCATACACGTCGTGGAGCTCCGGAAGATCGAGGCGCCCGTGGAGCGTGGTGATGACCGGCGTCCGCGTCAAGCGTGACAGCGGGAAGCCGAAATAATCGAGGTGACTGTGGATGAGATCGAAGTCTCCCGCTCGATCGCTCACCATGCCCAGTTCAATGACGGTGTACGCCATGTGATTTTGCACGCGGTGATTTAACCGCAGCCCTTGTGGGCAGCACGGAATGAGCTTGGCCGCCGTCGTTGAGTCGCCGCTAGCAAACAGCGAGACCGCGTGCCCACGCCGGACGAGTTCCTCCGTCACGCCGGAAACGATTCGCTCCGTGCCCCCATAGTATTTTGGTGGCACACTTTCACAGAGTGGTGCAACCTGTGCAATCCGCATACCGCATCGATCCTCGCATCCTGACGTGTGGCATAGTGGGCTTGCGTTCACTCAAGATGTCGCGTGCGTTACGGACCACCACGCGGTTTCCAAAGACCCGGTGGCGCACCCAGGGGACGCCGACG